>CAKZXL010000710.1 GCA_937883885.1 uncultured Aquincola sp.
ACACCCTGCATGAGCGCAAGGTGATCGAGCGCGCCAAGGGCGTGCTGATGTCGCGCCTGGGCATGAGCGAAGAGGCCGCCTTCCGCGCGCTGCAAAAGACCTCGATGGACCAGAACCGCAGGCTGCTGGACGTGGCCGAGGCCACCTTGTCGCTGCCCGATTTCGCCTTCGGGCCGGCACCTGCCGCGCCACACGTCTAGACAAGCCAGGCACCAGCCGGGTGCGCCCGGTGATGGCATGGAAGGTGCATGCCATGGCCCATCGAGCTAATGGCGGCTCGCCCCCACGGATGACGGCGTCCGTTGCCTGCCCTGCACCTGCTGCAGCGGCCAGGTGACGGGCGCCGTTTTCGTTTTGCGCTGCAACTGCTTCACAGCCCCACGCCACAAGGAAGTCCGATGGCCTACCTCGCCCCTGCCGAATTCGTCACCAAGATGGTCGACGCCGGTGAATCCAAGCTGCTGATGTCCACCCGCGACACGCTGATCCGCTCGTACATGGCCGGCGCCATCCTGGCACTGGCAGCCGCCTTCGCGGTGACGGTGACGGTGAACACCGGCAATGCGCTGGTGGGCGCGCTGCTGTTCCCGGTGGGCTTTTGCATCCTGTACCTGCTGGGCTTCGACCTGCTGACCGGCGTGTTCACGCTGGCGCCGCTGGCCGTGCTGGACAAGCGCCCCGGCGCCACCTGGGCCGGCGTGCTGCGCAACTGGACGCTGGTGTTCTTCGGCAACTTCGCCGGGGCGCTCACGGTGGCCCTGTTCATGGCCATCATCTTCACCTACGGCTTCTCGGAGGCGCCCAATGCGGTGGGCCAGAAGATCGGCCACATCGGCGAAGGCCGCACGCTGGGCTATGCGGCCCACGGCGCGGCCGGCATGCTCACCCTCTTCATCCGCGGCGTGATGTGCAACTGGATGGTGTCCACCGGCGTGGTGGCGGCCATGATGTCCACCAGCGTGTCGGGCAAGGTCATCGGCATGTGGATGCCCATCCTCATCTTCTTCTACATGGGCTTCGAGCATTCCATCGTCAACATGTTCCTGTTCCCGTCGGGCCTGCTGCTGGGCGGCCAGTTCACCTTCATGGACTACCTGATCTGGAACGAGATCCCCACCGTCATCGGCAACCTGGTGGGCGGCCTGACCTTCGTGGGCGCCACGCTGTACGCCACGCATTACAAGACCGCGCCCAAGCGCGTGGTGGCCTGAAGCAGCACCGATGCTGCAGGTGACGCTGGGCCAGCACTCGCTGGCCGGGCCGGGCCACGCCGTCAACCAGGACTTCCATGGCGCCATGCTGCCCGGCGCCGCGCTGCGCGCCAGCAAGGGCGTGGCGGTGGCGCTGGCCGATGGCATCGGCTCCAGCGCGGTGGGCCATGTGGCCAGCGCGGCGGCGGTGCGCAGCTTTCTCGACGACTATTACGGCACGCCCGAGAGCTGGTCGGTGCGCCGCTCGGCCCAGCGGGTGCTGCAGGCCACCAACTCGTGGCTGCATGCGCAGACGATGCGCGGCGAAGGCCGCTTCGACAAGGACCGCGGCCATGTGTGCACCTTCAGCGCGCTGGTGCTCAAGGGCCGGCAGGCGCACCTGCTGCACGTGGGCGATGCACGCATCTACCAGCTGCATGAACGCGCGCTGGAACCGCTGACGCAGGACCACCGCGTGCAGCTGGGCCCCGGGCAGGCCTGCCTGGCCCGCGCGCTGGGCATCGGTCCGGCGGTGGAGATCGACTACCGCCAGTGGCCGCTGCAGCCCGGCGACCTGTACCTGCTGGCCACCGATGGCGCGCATGCCCACCTGAGCGCCACCACCGTGCACGCGGCGCTGGCTCGCCACGGCCATGACCTGGACGCCGCCGCGCACGACCTGGCCACCGGCGCGCGGGCCGCCGGCAGCTCCGACGACATCACCGTGCAGCTGCTGCGGGTGGATGCCCTGCCCGAAGCCGATGCCGCCGCTGCACAGGCCGCGATGCAGGCCCTGCCGCCCGCGCCCGAGCCGGCGCCGCGCCAGCGGCTGGACCACTACCGGCTGGTGCGCCCGCTGCACACCGGTGCGCGCAGCCAGGTGCATCTGGCGCAGGACACGACCAACGACCTGCCGGTGGCGCTGAAGTTCCCGTCGGCCGACACGCGGGCCGAGCCGGCCTTGCTCGACCGCTTCCTGCTGGAAGAGTGGATCGCCCGGCGCATTCACAGCCCGCATGTGCTGCGGCCGGCGCCCGACAGCGGCCCGCGCAGCCACCTGTACCTGGCAATGGAATACCTGCCCGGCCAGACGCTGGCGCAATGGATGCGCGACCATCCGCGCCCCGGCCTGGCCGAGGTGCGCGCCATCGTGGCCCAGCTGGGCCAGGGGCTGCAGGCCTTTCACCGGCTGGAGATGCTGCACCAGGACCTGCGGCCCGAGAACGTGATGATCGATGCCGGCGGCACCGTCAAGATCATCGACTTCGGCAGCGTGCAGGTGGCCGGCCTGGCCGAATGCGGACCCACCGCCACGGCAGCCGGCGGGCCGGTGGGCACGCTGCAGTACGCAGCGCCCGAGACCTTCGTGGGTGAGCCGGCCAGCGCACGGTCCGACCTGTTTTCAGTGGCGGTGCTGGCCTACCAGATGCTGAGCGGCCAGCTGCCTTACGGCCTGCAGGTGACGCAGCTGCGCGATGCCACCGGCCTGCGCCGCCTGCGCTACACGCCGCTGCGTCACCACCGGCCTGAGTTGCCGGCCTGGCTGGATGCGGTGCTGCACAAGGCGCTGCAGCCGCAGCCGGCGCGCCGGCAGCAGGCCCTGTCCGAGCTGCTGCACGACCTGCAATCGCCGGGGCCGGAGTTCCACCGCCAGCGCCTGCCGCCGCTGGTGCAGCGCCATCCGGTGCGCTTCTGGCAGGCCATCAGCGCCGTGCTGGCGCTGATGGTGGCGGTGCTGCTGCACGCGCTGGTGCAGCGCGGCGCCTTCTAGTGGCGCACGGGCCTCAGGCCGGCACCGATTCGCGCGAAGAGCGCCGCCGTGCCAACAGGCCCAGCACGCCGCCGCCCAGGGCCAGCATCAGCCAGGTGGAAGGCTCGGGCACTGCCTGGATGGTGTCCCAGGCCACGCCTTGCAGCGCCACCGCTTCGCTGGCGGTCATGCCCAGCTGCAGCGCCGCGTATTCGGTGCCGCCCAGGCTGCGCGGGTCGATGCCGGTGATCATCCCGAAGTCGACCAGCGCATGCAGGTAGTAGCCGTAGTTGCTGGCGTGGTAGTTGTCGCTGGCCCAGAGGTTGATCTTGCCGGTGTCGATGCCGTCGTACGGGTTGCTGTCGGCAATGCCCAGGTTGATGGCCCGGTTCCATGCCAGGCCGACCGGGTTCACGCGGTTGACGATGGTGGGGTTCTGCGCCGCCGCGAACTCATAGCCGGCCTGCACGTCGATGCCCATCTGCGTGATCGGCTTGCCGTACCAGGGGCTGGTGGCGTTGCTGAAGGTCAGGTCGGCACGCGACCAGGTGGCCGTGAGGCTGATGTCGACATTGGGATTGCGGGCCTGGAACACGTTGCCCAGGATGCCGGTGTAGGTGGAGATCTTGGCCGGGTTGTTGGGCGCCGCGAAGTCCAGGTTGCTCTGGCCGTGCATCACCACCTTGTCCCACGGCTTGTCGATCAACGACAGCCGGTTGTTGTAGTGGAAGTCGAGGTTGCTGCCCGGCTCGGTCTCCAGGCTCACGTTGTAGTCCAGCCCCGATTGCAGCGTGAAGGCCTTGAACAGCGCCGGCACGCCGCCGATGTTGGTGCCGTTGAGGTCGGTCACGGTGTTGGTGCCCCAGTTCTGCACCGAGGCCAGCGCACCGTAGGTGAAGCTGTTGCCGATGAAGAGGATGGAGGTGGCGGCATGCGCCGGCAGCGCCTGCAGCCCGCACAGCGCCAAGGCAGCGGCGGCGGCCACGTGGCGGGGTTGGAAAAAAGCTCCTGGCATGTTGTTGTCTCCTGCTTGTCTATGCAACTTTGCTGCACGGGCTCATCCCGGGCAGCCAGTCAATATCACGTCGCGCAGGGGGCTGCGCCTCAGGGTGCACCCCTAAGCTCGGGCCGCAAGTGCAACCGTTGGTACCGGTGCGATGAGCGACACGATCAGGCCGCGCCAGCGATGGCAAACAGGCCTCATCTATGGGCGTTGATATCAGCAAAATCGTGCGCCACGAGCCGCCAAACGCGGCGACACTGCCGCGCGTCCCGAGCTCCTGTTGCGCGCCTGTGAGCATCCGTTCCCGCCTGTTGCTGATCGTCCTGTCGGTGTGGCTGCCCGCAGCGGCTGCCTTTGGCCTGCTGGCGCGCAGCACCTACCTGCGCGGCGAAGATGCGGCGCGCCAGCAGGTGCAGCAGCTGGCCGAGCGGCTGAACGCCGAGGTCGAACGCGAGATCGAGCGGCGCGAGGTGATGGCCCGCACGCTCAGTGCATCGCAGGCGCTGGCCGAAGGCCGCTACGCCGTCTTCCATGCCGAGGCCTCGGCGGCCGTGCGCCAGACCGACAGCTGGGCCCTGGTGAACACGCCCGACCGCCAGCTGCTCAACACCCGGGTGCCGTTTGCCGCCCAAGGCGTGCCCCGCCTGAACCCCGGCCGCCAGCTGCTGAGCCATGAGTCGGACGTGCGCTTCGTGCTGCGGGGCCCCTTGAGCAACGAGCCGGTGGTGGGCGTGTTCGTGCCCGACGGCCAGCAGCCGCCGCGCCACAACGTGGGCGTGGCCTTCACCGCCCGCGTGTTGCAGACGCTGGTGGAACGCCTGCCCTACCCCGAAGGCAGCGTGGTGGCGGTGATGGACCAGCGGCAGATGGTGGCCGCGCGCAGCCGCGACCCGGCCAAGTGGCTGGGCGCCAGGCCCACCGGCGAGCTGGCGCGCCGGGCCGCGGCCGGTGAGCATGGCTTTGCGCAGACGGTGACGCTGGACGGCGTGGCCTCGCTCAGCTACCTGAGTCCGCCCAACCGCCACGGCTGGGCGGTGGTGATCGCCTTGCCGATGAGCACGCTGGCCCAGGCCGCCAACCGGCTGACGCTGCAGGCCCTGGGCGCTTCGGCCGTGCTGCTGCTGGTGGGCCTGGCGCTGGCGCTGCTGGCGGCGCGGCGCATCAGCACGCCGATGTTCCAGCTGCGCGATGCGGCGCTGCAGCTGGGCGCCGACCAGGTGCCGCCCGAGCTGGCCACCGGCGTGAGCGAAGCCGATGCCGTGGGCGCCGCGCTGCGCCGGGCCGGCCTGCATGCGCAGCAGGCCCAGCAGCAGCTGCAGGCGCGGGTGACCGCCGCCGTGGAAGAAGCGCGGCAGGCCCAGGCCCAGCTGCTGGAATCGCAGAAGCACGAGGCCATCGGCCGCCTGACCGGCGGCCTGGCGCACGATTTCAACAACCTGCTGCAGACCATCACCACCGCCGTGCAGCTGGCCTTGCGCGTGGTGCCCGAAGGCCCGCACCGGCGGGCGCTGCAGGCCGCGGTGGGCGCCAGCGCCAAGGCCGCCGGCCTGGTGCGGCAGATGCTGGCCTTCGGCCGCGCCGCCACGCTGGCGCCGCGGCCGGTGGCGGTGAACGACTGGCTGCTGCAAAGCGAAGAGCTGATCAAGAAGACGCTGCAAGGCCGCATCGCCTTGAGCGCCCGCATCGCCCCCGGCCTGCCCGCGATGATGGTGGACCCGACGCAGCTGGACCTGGCGCTGCTGAACCTGATCTTCAACGCCCGTGACGCGATGCCCGAGGGCGGCACCGTGACCATCGCCGGCCGAGAAGCTGAAGCCGAGGACCTGTCGGGCCTGCCGCCCGGGCGCTACCTGCGCCTGTCGGTGGCCGACACTGGCCAGGGCATGGACGCGGCCACGCTGGCCAAGGCGGTGGAGCCCTACTTCACCACCAAGCCGGTGGGCGCCGGCAGCGGCCTGGGGCTGGCGCAGGTGCAAGCCTTCGCGCGCCATTCGGGCGGCGCGCTGCGGCTGCGCAGCCAGCCCGGCCAGGGCACCGAGGTGACGATGCTGCTGCCCGTGGCCGCGCAGCCGGCCGATACGGTGCCGGCGGCGCTGCCCGGGCCCGAAGGCGCCAGCGGCGCCGCGGCCGCGCCACAGGCCGTGCCCACGCGGCCGCTGCGGGTGCTGATGGTGGAAGACGACGCGCTGGCCGCGTCGGTGGTGGTGCCGGCGCTGCAGGCCGCCGGCCACCAGGTGCAGCTGTGCGACAACGCCGATCAGGCGCAGGCGCTGCTGCAAGGCGATGCACCGTTCGACGTGCTGTTCACCGACGTGGTGATGCCCGGCCGCCTCAACGGCCTGGACCTGGCGCACTGGGTGCGCGAACACCGGCCCCAGCTGCCCACGGTGCTGGCCACCGGCTTCACGCAGCAGGCGCCCGATGCCGGGCTGGTGGTGCTGCGCAAGCCTTATGCCATCGATCATCTGCTGGCCACCCTGGCGACCGCCGCGGCGCGCTGAATGATGCGATCTGCGGGATATGCGAAGCGCGCGATCGTGCGCCTAATGGGGGCCTGACTCCGGAGACCTCGATGAGGCTGCTGCCCACCCATGCCCTCACCCTGCTGGCCGCCCTGTGCGGCGCCGGCGCTGCCCATGCGCAAAGCTACAACGTCTTCGGCACCGTCACGGCCGAAGCCAGTTCACGCATCGCGCCGGTGCCCGCCTACCAGATGAACCCGGCCAGCGTGCTGCGCCAGGACGACCCGCTGGCGCTGCAACCCAATCCGCTGGCGGTCAGCGCATCGGCCGGCCCCGGCGTGGCCAATGCCAAGTTCATCGGCAGCGTGGGTGTGCTCAAGGCCTATGCGTCGACCAGCTTTCCGTACGCCTACAACGCCGCCAACGAAGTGGTGAACGACGGCTATGCCAGCGCCCAGGTCGATGGCAGCTTCGTCGACCACATCCTGGTCACCGGCGCAGGCCTCAGCCTGCTGACGCCGGTGACCTACAGCGTCGTCTTCACCATTGCCGGCACGACGTCGTCGCAGGGCGGGTATGCCACGGCGGGCGCCAGGCTCAGCGACGTCGACCGCGGCACCTATGCGGCACCGCTCAACTGGGACAGCCGCAGCAACGCACCGGGCAGCTTCACCGTCAGCATCAACACCTTCGTAGGCGACACGCTGCGCCTGTCGGGCCAGCTGACGGCCTGGGCCTACAGCACGTCCAACAGCCCCACGCTGTCGTCGGGCGAAGCCGACTTCTACAACTCGGCCCACTTCCACCTCACGCCTTCCATCGCGGGCCTCAACACCACCGGCGCCAGCGGCTACAACTACCTGGCCACCGCCGTGCCCGAACCCGCCACCGCCTGGCTGCTGGCCCTGGGCGTGGCCGGCCTGATCGGCCATCGGCGGCGCTACAGCACTTCGTTGAGCAGGTAAAAGGCGTTGTCCTTGAGCTTGTGCCAGGTGCCGCGGCGCACCCAGGCATCCAGCTCGATCTCGGTGGCGCGGGCGGCGTACTTCTCGAAGATGGCGTCCAGCCGCGTGGCCAGCGCCGCGTCGCTGATCGACAGGCTGATCTCGTCGTTGATCTCGAAACTGCGGTCGTCGAAGTTGCTGGACCCAATGGCGCACCACACGCCGTCCACGGTCACGATCTTCTGGTGCAGCAGCGTGTGCGGGTACTCGAACAGCCGCACGCCGCAGCGCAGCAGCTTCTCGAAGTTGCGGTGGCCGGCATGCTGCACCATCGGGTTGTCCGAGCCGCTGGTCGAAGGCATGAGCACCCGCACGTCCACGCCGCGCTTCACAGCGGCGCCCATCGCGTCGATCGCCTCGGGCTCAGGGATGAAGTAGGGGTTCTGGATCCACAGCCGCCGCTGCGCCAGGCAGATGACGGTGTGGTGCAGGATCTTGACCGTGGGCGCCGAGTTCTCGGGCTTGGCGAACACCGCATGCATCGTGGCATCGCCCGCCGGCTCCAGCGGCGGGAACGTGGCGTCGCCCACAAACAGCTCGCCGGTTTCGCCCGCCCAGTTTTCGCTGAAGGCGGCCTGGATGCTGTGCACGATGGGCCCGTGCAGCTGCAGACTCACGTCGGCAAAGTGCTGACCGTCTTCGGCATCGCCCAGCCAGTCGTCCACGATGCAGTGGCCGCCGACGAAGGCCTCGCGACCGTCCAGCACCACGAGCTTGCGGTGGTCGCGGTCGTTGAGCACGCCGATGTTGCGCAGCGCCCGCTTGTGGAAGAAGCACACCTGGCAGCCGGCCTCGCGCATCTGCGCCACCACGTCGCGGCCGGCGCCCTTGCTGCCTTGCGCGTCCAGCAGCACCCGCACCTTCACGCCGGCCCGCGCGCGCTCGCACAGCGCACCGGCCAGGCGGCGGCCCAGCTGACCGTCCTTCCACAAGAAGGTCTCGAAGTGCACGCTCCGCGTGGCCTGGCCGATGCGGTCGATCAGCACGTCGAAGAAGGCGCCGTTCTCATGCACCGTCCAGCGGTTGCCGGCCAGGGCCGAACCCAGCGTCAGGCCCGAGAGGCTGGGCATCAAGGCGTCGATCGGATGGTCGCACTCGATCTTGAGCGAAGGGTCGCGGTGGCGCCGGATCGACCAGATGACCAGCAGCTGCACCACCACCAGCATGGCCAGCATGCCGCCCCAGAAAGCTCCGCTCATCGTCTCCACCCCCGCGCCCTGTTGTTGCCGCATGCCGGTGCAATCAGCGCGCCTGCGTGCCGCCACCAGCCCCCACGTTTGCAAGAAGACGAAGGATCAGGCGCCTACTAGCATCGCGCGCATGAAGTGGATGACCTGTGCCCTGATGGCCGCCGCTCTGGCCGCCACCGCGCCGCTGGCACACGGCGCTGCCTCGGGGCTGAGCGTGCTGGTCGGTTGCGCCGCCTCTTCCGGCAACAGCAGCAGCGCCGGTTGCGCCTATGCGCCGCAACAGACCACCGACAGCTCGCCCAACGCGCGCCTGTTCGCGCAGGACGAAGTGCTGGACCCGGCCACCGGTGCGCTGAACAGTGCCGGCGCCACGGCCTATGCCCGCTACGGCGCGCTGGGCGTGCTGGCGCAGGCTTCGGCCTCCACGGCCAACCCGCTCAGCCCGGGCTACACCACGGCCGGCAGCAACGCGGCGGCCACGGCCGTGTTCGGCGACACCATGCTGCTGACCGCGCCCGGCCTGGCCAACACCGCCGGGGTGATGACGGTGCGCCTGAAGCTCGACGGCGACCTGCATGCCTGGGACTACAGCCCGGCCACCGGGGCGCCGCGCGAAGGCTTCCAGGCCATCCTCACGTCGCAGACGTATTTCTTCGATGCCACCGTGGGCGGGCAGCTGCTCAGCCATCGCTTCACGGCGCAGGCCATGGTGACCGCGCCGGGCGAACAGCGCAGTGCTGACGTGCCCACCACCTTGACGCTGGAGGTGCCGATCGTCTTCGGCCACTCGGTGTACTTCCAGACCGAGCTGTCGGTGCGCACCGAGGCCAACGTCGATGCGCCCGGCCTGTCGCCGGACGATCCCAGCTACGGCTTTCCCCGCGTCGGCGGCGCGACGGCCAGCTTCCTGCACACGCTGCGCTGGGACGGCATCAGCCGCGTGACCAATGCCCAGGGCCAGGCCGTTGATGGCTTTGGCGTGGCGTCGGCCACCGGCATCGACTGGCGGGTCGCTGCGCCGGTGCCCGAGCCCTCGACCGCCGCGCTGCTGGGCCTGGGCGTGGCCCTGCTGGCCTGGCGGCAACGGCGCGCGTAGGCCGCCCAGGGCCGGTCACAGCGGCGGCGCAGCGACCGGCCCCAGCAGCGCTTCCATCGCCAGGCCGATGGCGATCAGCCGGCGGTCGCTGCCCACCGGGCCGTCCAGCTCCAGCCCCACCGGCAGGCCTTCTGCCGTTAGCCCGGCAGGCAGCGACAGACCGGGCAGCCCCGCATTGCTGCCCGGGTCGGTGTTGCGGATGTAGGTGCCGAAAGTGTCGGCCGCCGGCCCGCCGTTGACCGACACGGTGGACGAGCCGTTGACCGCATCGATGGTGGTGGCCGGCAGCAGGGTCGTCGGGAACAGCAGGGCCTCGATGCGGTGGTTGGCAAAGCAGGCGGCATACACGGCCTGCATGCGCGGCCGGTAGACGTTGATGGCGTCGGCATAGGCCGCGCCGAAGGCATCGGCCAGGATGGCACCGAAGGCGCCCTTCACGTCGGGGCTGGCCACGCCCGCGGCCACGTCGGCCAGGCTGATGTTGGCCGCGCCATTGGCCGCCAGCCAGGCCGGCAGGTCGGCGATGGGTTCGTGCAGCGCGATCTGGAACGACACCTGGTTGTTCAGGTCCGCCAGGCCCGGCAGGTCCACGTCCACCAGCACCACGCCTGCCGCCTGCAGCCTGGCGCGCGCGGCCTGCACCACCGGCGCCAGGCTGCTGTCCAGCCCCGCCCAGAAGCTGGCCGGGATGCCCAGGCGCAGCCCGGCCAGCGAGGCCGCGGCGGGCACCGTGGTGCCGGTGATGGCGGCATCCAGCCAGGCCAGGTCGGCCACGCCGCGGCCCATCGGGCCGACGGTGTCGCGCGTGTGGCTGATGGGCACCACTGCGTTCTCGTCGTGGTACCGGCGCTCGGCCCCGCCGTTGCCCACCGAAGGCCGCAGGCCGGCGATGCCGCACAAGGCCGCCGGCACGCGGGTGGAGCCGCCGGTGTCGGTGCCCAGCCCCGCCACCGCGATGCGC
>CAKZXL010000711.1 GCA_937883885.1 uncultured Aquincola sp.
AGGCCACCTGGTGCCGGGGCAGCAGGGCGGCCCCGGCCAGGGCCATGCCGCCGTGCAGCAGGCGTCGGCGTTGGGTCGAGTGGCGGTCTTGGCTCATGCGGGGCTCTCCTCGTGGGGTCGGCGTGGACCCTCAGGTTAGGGAGCGCGCATGAAGGTTCGTTGACAGCCGGCCGCCGCAGCGCGCTGCGGCGCTCTCAAGAGGTGAAGCCGAGCGCCAGGTCCTTGAGCAGCGCCGCCGTGCGCAGCTGCAAGGCATCGCGCCGCGTGGCGGCGCTCCAGGCGATGCACAAGGTGCTGCGGATGCGCGGCTCCACGATCAGCGTGCGGGTGAGGGCGCCGGGGCCTTCGCCTTCGTTCACCGCGCTGGCCGTCAGCGCCGCGAAGCCGTGGCCGCGGCGCACCATGTCCAGGATGGTGGGCACGCTGCTCACTTCCCAGGCCACCTGCAGCTTCACGCCGGCCAGCAGCGCCTCATGCTCCATCAGCCGGCGAAAGCTGTGGCCACGCTGCGGCAGCACCAGCGGCAGCCGGCCCACCTCGGCCAGCGGTATCTCGGCCCGCCGCGGCGCGCCGGGCGGGCCGATCAGGCACAGCTCCTCCCGCAGCACCGGCTCCTGTTCCAGGTTGGGCTGCGGCTCGGGGTTGTAGACCAGCCCCAGGTCCACCCGGCCGGTGGCCAGCCATTCGGTGATGTGAGACGAAAAGCCTTCGACGATGGCCACGCGGGCCTTGGGCATCTCGGCCTGGAAGCGCTCGACCAGCGCCACCGTGATGTGCCGCGCCAGGCTGGGCGGCAGGCCCAGCACGATCTGCCCCTGCGGTTCGCCGCGCATCGCGCCCAGCTCATGCTGGGTGGCCTGCACCAGCTGCAGGATCTGCCGCCCGCGGTCCAGCAGGCGGCGGCCCGGCTCGGTGAGCACCACGCCGCGGCCGTTGCGCAGCAGCAGGGTTTCGCGCAGCTCCACCTCCAGCGCGCGCACCTGGCGGCTCAAGGCGGGCTGCGTCATGCCCAGCAGTTCGGCCGCGCGGCTGAAGCTGCCCGTCTGCGCCACCTGGATGAAGTATTCGACCTGCTTGATGTCCACCGGCCCATTGTGCCCAGACCGCGGCCCGCCATGCCGAACCGGCATAGCAGCTAGCGATCGGCACCGCTAGGTGGCGTGCGGTGGCACTTCGAGAATCCGGCGCTGAACCGCAGCGACAAGGACGCCTTCTTCATGATCATCGACGTGCATGGCCACTACACCACGGCACCGGCCGCGCTGGGCGCGTGGCGCGACCTGCAGATCGCAGGGCTGACCGACCCGGGTCAGGCGCCCAAGCCCGCTGACCTGAAGATCAGCGACGACGAACTGCGCGAGTCCATCGAGACCAACCAGCTCAAGAAGATGAAGGAGCGCGGCAGCGACCTGACCATCTTCAGCCCGCGTGCCAGCTTCATGGCGCACCACATCGGCGGCTTCGAGACCTCGGCCGCCTGGGCCGCCATCTGCAACGAGCTGTGCTGGCGCGTCAGCCAGCTGTTCCCCGACCATTTCGTGCCGGCCGCCATGCTGCCGCAAAGCCCGGGCGTGGACCCCGCCACCTGCATCCCCGAGCTGGTCAAGTGCGTGGAGCAGTACGGCAACGTGGGCATCAACCTGAACCCTGATCCCTCGGGCGGCCACTGGACCAGCCCGCCGCTGAGCGACCGCAGCTGGTACCCCATCTACGAAAAGATGGTGGAGTACGACATCCCCGCGATGATCCACGTGAGCACCAGCTGCAACGCGTGCTTTCATACCACGGGCGCCCACTACCTGAATGCCGACACCACGGCCTTCATGCAGTGCCTGACGTCGGACCTGTTCAAGGACTTTCCGACGCTGAAATTCCTGATTCCCCATGGCGGCGGCGCCGTGCCTTACCACTGGGGCCGCTTCCGCGGGCTGGCGCAGGAGCTGAAGAAGCCGTTGCTGAAGGACCACCTGCTGAACAACATCTTCTTCGACACCTGCGTGTACCACCAGCCGGGCATCGACCTGCTGACGAAGGTGATCCCGGTGGACAACATCCTGTTTGCCAGCGAGATGATCGGCGCGGTGCGCGGCGTCGACCCCGAGACCGGCTTCTACTACGACGACACCAAGCGCTACATCGAGGCCAGCACGATCCTGAGTGCCGAGGACAAGCAGAAGGTGTACGAAGGCAATGCGCGCCGCGTGTTCGGCCGCCTCGACCAGCAGCTCAAGGCCAAGGGCCGCTGAGCTTTCACCGCCCCACGAAAGAAGCTCCATGTACGAACTCGGCGTCGTCTACCGCAACATCAACCGCACCGACCGGGCCACCACCGACGCGCTGGCCGCGCTGGGCAGCGCCACGGTGCACGAGGCCATGGGCCGCGTGGGCCTGCTCAAGCCCTACATGCGGCCCATCTATGCCGGCGCCCAGGTCTCGGGCACGGCCGTCACCGTGCTGCTGCACCCCGGCGACAACTGGATGCTGCATGTGGCGGCCGAGCAGATCCAGCCCGGCGACATCGTGGTGGCGGCCATCACCGCCGACTGCACCGACGGCTACTTCGGCGACCTGCTGGCGACCAGCTTCCAGGCCCGTGGCGCCCGCGCACTGGTCATCGATGCCGGCGTGCGCGACGTGCGCACGCTGACCGAGATGCGGTTCCCGGTCTGGAGCAAGGCCATCAGCAGCAAGGGCTGCATCAAGGCCACGCTGGGCTCGGTCAACATCCCGGTGGTGTGCGCCGGCATGTGGGTGACGCCCGGCGACGTCATCGTGGCCGACGACGACGGCGTGGTGTGCGTGCCGCGCGAGCGGGCGCCTGAGACGCTGAAGGCTGCCCAGGCCCGCGAGGCCAACGAAGGCGCCAAGCGCGAGAAGCTGGCCAGCGGCGTGCTGGGCCTGGACATGTACAAGATGCGCGAGCCGCTGGCCCAGGCCGGCCTGCGCTACATCGACTGAAGCACCATGAGCGCAGCAGTACCGCCCGCCTTCCAACGCATCGCACTCATCGGCTATGGCGAGGTGGGCCGCATCCTGGCCGAAGACCTGCGAGCGCAGGGCCTGGCCGTGGCCGCCCATGACCTGAAGCTGCAGCAGCCGGCACTGGCGCCCACGCTGCAGGCCCATGCGCAACAACATGGCGTGCAGCTGCATGCGCAGGCCGCCGATGCCGTGGCCGGTGCCCACCTGGTGATCAGCGCCGTGACCGCCAGCCAGGCGGTGGCGGTGGCCGAGGCCGCAGCGCCGCACCTGCAGCCGGGCGCGGTGTTCATCGACATGAACTCCGCCTCGCCGGGTGCCAAGCAGCGCGCGGCCCGGGTGGTGGATGCCGCCGGTGGCCGCTACGTGGAAGGCGCGGTGATGACCAGCGTGCCGCCGTACCGCATCCGCGTGCCGCTGCTGCTGGGCGGGCCGCATGCGGCCGCGGTGGTGGCGCCGCTGAATGCGCTCGGCTTTGCCGCCAAGCTGGCCGACGAGCGGCTGGGCGTTGCCTCGGCCACCAAGATGTGCCGCAGCGTGATGATCAAGGGCCTGGAGGCCATGGTCATCGAAAGCCTGAGCACCGCCCGCCACTACGGCGTGGAAGACGCGGTCATCGCTTCGCTGTACGAAACCTTCCCGGGCATCGACTGGGAGAAGCAGGCCGCCTACTTCTTCCAGCGCGTGATCGAGCATGGCCGCCGCCGCGCCGAAGAAGTGCGCGAAGTGGCCCAGACCGTGCGCGAAGCCGGCCTGCAACCCTGGAGCGCCAGCGGTACCGCCGAGCGCCAGGCCTGGGTGGCCGACCTGGCCGATGCCGGCGTGTTCGGCACGCGCGGTGAAGCGGGCTTTGCCCGCAGCGCCGACTGGCGCACCGAGGCCGACCGCCTGCTGGCCGAAGTGGCCAAGGAGCGCCAACGATGAGCGCCTTCACCAAGACCCCGGGCTGGCTCGATTGGTACGCCGGCCCCAGCCGGCCGCGGCTGCAGTTGCCAGCGGGTGCGGTCGATGCGCACTGCCACGTCTTTGGGCCGGGCGACCGCTTTCCGTATGCGCCCGAGCGCAAGTACACGCCCTGCGATGCCAGCCGCGAGCAGCTGTTGGCCTTGCGCGACCACCTGGGTTTCGAGCGCAACGTGATCGTGCAGGCCACCTGCCACGGCGCCGACAACAGCGCGCTGCTGGATGCGCTGGCCCATGCGCAGGGCAGGGCGCGTGGCGTGGTGACGGTGCGGCGCAGCGTGACCGACGACGAGCTGCAGCGCATGCATGCGCTGGGCGTGCGCGGCGTGCGCTTCAACTTCGTGCGGCGGCTGGTCGACTTCACCCCGCGCGACGAGTTGATGGAGATCGCCGCGCGCATCCAGCCGCTGGGCTGGCATGTGGTGGTGTACTTCGAGGCCGCCGACCTGGCCGAGCTGTGGGACTTCTTCACCACGCTGCCCACGCCGGTGGTGGTGGACCACATGGGCCGGCCCGACGTGCGCCAGCCGGTGGACGGGCCCGAGTTCAGCCGCTTCGTGCGGCTGATGGACGAGCACCCCCACGTGTGGAGCAAGCTCAGCTGCCCCGAGCGGCTGAGCGTGGCCGGTCCGCCCGCCTTGAACGGCGAGCCTCGGCCCTACCGCGACGTGGTGCCCTTCGCGCGGCACCTGATGGAACGCTTCCCCCACCGTGTGCTGTGGGGCACCGACTGGCCGCACCCCAACCTGAAGGACCACATGCCCGACGACGGCCTGCTGGTCGACTTCATCGAGCAGATCGCGCCCACGCCGGCGCAGCGCCAGCAGCTGCTGGTGCGCAACCCCATGCGCCTGTACTGGCCCGAAGAGCGCTGACCTGCGCCGATCGCCCTTCCCGCAGTTTCCGAAGGAGACGTGATGACCCCGATGCAACGCCGCCAGGCCCTGGCCCGGCTGGCCGGGCTGCTGTGCGCGCCCGCCGCCCTGGCCAGTGCCCCTGCACAGGCCGCTGATGCCAACCGCCTGCTGCGGGTGCTGGTGGGCTACAGCCCGGGCGGCGCGGTGGACATCATCGCCCGCGCGCTCGGCCAGGCCATGGCGCCTGGCCTGGGCCAGTCGGTGATCGTCGAGAACAAGCCCGGGGCCGGCACCAACATCGCCATCAAGGCGCTGATGGAAAGCCCGCCCGACGGCTACACGCTGATGCTGGCCGCCAATGCGCTGGCGGCCAATGTCTCGCTGTACCAGCCCGCGCCCTACAGCTTGGCGCGCGACATCACGCCCATCGCCCAGGTAGGCCGGGTGCCGGTGGTGCTGGCTGCCAATGCGCAGGCGGGCATTGGCTCGCTGCGTGAGCTGATCGCGCGGCTGAAGCTGCAGCCCGGCTCGCTGAACTACGGCACGCCGGGCAATGGCTCCACGCCCCACCTGGCCATCGAACTCTTTGCACGCGCGGCCGGCATCCAGCCGGTGCATGTGCCGTACAAGGGCGGCTCGCAGGCGATGAACGACGTGATCGCCGGCCACATCCAGCTGGTGGCCGTCAACGCGCTGGAAGTGCAGCCGCATGTCAAGGGCGGCAAGCTCAAGGTGCTGGCCACCTTGGGCGCCAAACGCTCGCCGCTGTTTCCCGAGGTGCCGACCATCGCCGAATCGGGCTTTGCGGGCTTCGAGGCCTCGGTCTGGTACGGCCTGGTGGGCCCGGCCGGGCTGCCGCAGCCAGTGGTGGCGCGGCTGCACCAGGCCGTGGAAAAGGCCCTGGCCACGGCCGAGGTGCGTGAGCGCCTGTCGGCCGCCGGCGGCGAGGTGACGCCCGGCAGCACCGCCATGTTCGCCAGCCTGCTGGCCAGCGAGCAGCAGCGCTACCAGAAGCTGATCCGCGAGGCGCGCATCCAGCCCGATTGACGGCCGCCGCGCACAAAAAGAACACCGGAGACACCCATGCCAACCCCCCCCTTGGCGCTGCGCCGCCGCTCGCTGCTGCTCGGCACGGCCGCCACCCTGGCGCTGCCGGGCCTGCCTGCCCAGGCCCAGGCCGGCCGCACGCTGCGCCTGATCGTGCCCTTTCCGCCGGGCGGCTCCACCGACATCCTGGCCCGCGCCGTGGGCGCGCGGCTGGGCCCGGCACTGGGGCAGACGGTGCTGGTGGACAACAAGGCCGGCGCCGGCGGCTCGCTGGGCGCGGCCGAGGCGGCGCGGGCCGAGCCCGACGGCAACACCCTGCTGATGGGCCACATCGGCACGCTGGCGGTCAACCCGGCGCTGTACCCCAAGCTGGGCTACGACCCGGTCAAGAGCTTCGACCCCGTGGGCATGGTGG
>CAKZXL010000712.1 GCA_937883885.1 uncultured Aquincola sp.
CGGGGGACAAGGCGCCCAGCTCAACCGCGGGCGCCGGCCGGACTGCTGGGGACTGCGGGCTCAGCCTTCAACTTCGGCTCGGCGCCAACCCGGTGCAAGGTGAACATCTACCTTGACGGGGTCCGGAGCGGGCGTGCGCTGGCGCGCCACCGGGATGTCGCCCAACGCTGGGCGGTCTTGATGTTGAGGATTGACCTTGCCGATGGCCCATCGGGCGGCATGGGCGCCGGGCCTGCCCGCGGCGGGCGCCCAGGCGCTGAGGCAACCCGAGTTCCTCAGGGTAAACCGCCACCCGGGCCGCACCCCCGGCATTCCTATCATCCGCACCAACCCCACGCTCATTTTCTAGAGAGGAACCACCATGTCCCTGATGGGCCAGATGATGCAGATGCCCTTGCTGATCTCGTCGCTGCTGACGCATGCGGCGCGGCATGCGGGTGACACCGAGATCGTGTCCAAGCGGGTGGAAGGCGATGTCCACCGCACCAACTGGGCGCAGCTGGCGGTGCGGGCGGCCAAGGTGGCGCAGGCGCTGGCGCGGCTGGGTTGCCAGCCGGGCGACCGCGTCGGCACCCTGGCCTGGAACGGCTACCGCCACCTGGAGCTGTACTACGGCACCTCCGGCTCGCAGCTGGTGTGCCACACCATCAACCCGCGCCTGTTCCCCGAGCAGATCGCCTGGATCGTGGGCGATGCCGACGACAAGGTGCTGTGCTTCGAGATCAACTTCCTGCCGCTGGTGGAAAAGCTGCTGCCGCACCTGGGCCGCGTGCAGCACTTCGTGCTGATGGCCGGCCGCAGCCACATGCCCGCCAGCAGCCCGATTCCCAACCTGCAGTGCTACGAAGAGCTGGTGGAAGCCGAAAACGGCGACTACGTGTGGCCGCAGTTCGACGAGAACACCGCCTCCAGCATCTGCTACACCTCGGGCACCACCGGCAACCCGAAGGGCGCGGTGTACAGCCACCGCTCGTCGCTGCTGCATGCCTTCGGTGCCGCGCTGCCCGACGCCATGGGCTGCTCGGCCCGCGACGTCATCCTGCCCGTGGTGCCGATGTTCCACGTCAACGCCTGGGGCCTGCCTTATGCCACCGCGCTGGTGGGCTGCAAGGTGGTGTTCCCGGGGCCGCACCTCGACGGCAAATCGCTGTACGAGCTGTTCGAGGCCGAGAAGGTGACCTTCAGCGCCGGCGTGCCCACGGTGTGGCTGGGCCTGCTCACCTACGTCAAGCAGAACAACCTGAAGTTCAGCAGCTTCAAGCGCACGGTGATCGGCGGCTCGGCCTGCCCGCCGGCCATGATCCGCACGCTGGAAGACGACTACGGCGTGGAGGTGATCCACGCCTGGGGCATGACCGAAATGTCGCCGCTGGGCACGCTGGCCAAGCTCAAGAGCAAGCACGAAGCGCTGGACGCCGAGAGCAAGCGCCGCATCCTGGAAAAGCAGGGCAAGGTGATCTACGGCGTCGACATGGAAATCGTCGATGACGACCACAAGCCGCTGCCCTGGGACGGCAAGGCCTCGGGCAACCTGGTGGTGCGCGGCCACTGGGTGATCGATCGCTACTACCGCAACGACAAGTCGCCGCTGGTGGAGGTCGCGGGCCTGGACGGCCTGTGGTTTCCCACCGGCGACGTGGCGGCCATCGACGAAGACGCCTACATGCAGATCACCGACCGCAGCAAGGACGTGATCAAGTCGGGCGGGGAGTGGATCAGCTCGATCGAGCTGGAGAACATCGCGATGGCCCACCCCGCGGTGCACGAAGCCGCGGTGATCGCCTGCCCGCACCCCAAATGGGACGAGCGCCCGCTGCTGGTGGTGGTCAAGAAGCCGGACGGCGAGCTGACGCGCGAGCAGATGCTGGGCTTCTTCGAGGGCCGCATCGCCAAGTGGCAGATTCCCGACGACGTGGTGTTTGTGGACGAGCTGCCGCACACGGCCACCGGCAAGCTGCAAAAGCTCAAGCTGCGCGAGCAGTTCCGGGGCCACCAGCTGCCCGCCTGACGCCCGCCCGAGGCCCGCGGCCGGCGCCTGTCGCAGGAGCGACAGGGAACACCCTCTCACCGCTGGCGATCACTTCCATTAACTTGCCCCCGGCCCGTTGCAGCGCAGCGGGCCGAAGGTCAAACAAGGAGACAAGCGGATGAACATCGGATCGATCAGCGCCTCGCGTCGTGGCTTCACCCTGGGCCTCGTGGGGGCCGCACTGGCAGCGGGCTCGGTGGGCGCCTGGGCGCAGGCCAAGCCGCTGGCGGGGCAGACCGTCAAGATGATGTGGATCGACCCGCTGTCGGGCCTGATGGGTCCGGTGGGCACCAACCAGCTCAAGAGCCTGCAGTTCTTTGCCGAGAAGTTCAGCGCCACCAACCCGGCCGGCGTGAAGTTCGAGGTCATCGGCATGGACAACAAGCTGAGCCCGACCGAGAGCCTGAACCATTTGAAGGCCGCGATCGACCAGGGCATCCGCTACGTGCTGCAGGGCAACGGCTCTTCGGTGGCCATCCCGCTGATCGACGCCATCAACAAGCACAACGAGCGCAACCCCGGCAAGGAAATCATCTTCCTGAACACCGCCGCGGTGGATCCCGACCTGACCAACAGCAAGTGCAGCTACTGGCACTTCCGCTACGACGCCGACACCTCGATGAAGGTCGAGGCGATGACCAGCTTCATCAAGGGCCAGGCCGACATCAAGAAGGTGTTC
>CAKZXL010000713.1 GCA_937883885.1 uncultured Aquincola sp.
AAGTCCAGGCCACCTTCAAGAAGCTGTACAACCTGGAGCGCAACTTCCTGCCCGACGGCGCGCAGTTCGACCACCTCTTTCACGATGAGGAGGTCTTCAGGATCGGCGAGGTGCCGGCCCGGGCGCTGCTGGTGCCGGGCCACACGCCAGCAGACATGGCCTACGCGGTGGACGGTGCCGTCTTCGTGGGCGACACGCTGTTCATGCCCGACGTCGGCACGGCCCGCGCCGACTTTCCGGGGGGCGACGCACACACCCTGTACCGCTCGATGCGGCGCCTCCTGGCGCTGCCGCCCGAGACCCGGATGTTCGTGTGCCACGACTACCCGCCCCCGGGGCGACCAGCCGCGTGGGAAACCACCGTCGCCGAGCAGCGCGCCAGCAACATCCACGTGCGCGACGGCGTGAGCGAGGAGGCCTTCGTGAAGATGCGAACGGCCCGCGATGCGGTGCTGGAGGTGCCCACCCTCATCCTGCCGTCCATCCAGGTCAACATCCGCGCCGGCCAGCTGCCACCCGCGGAGGACGACGGCGTCAGCTACCTCAAGATTCCGCTCAACGTCTTGGGCAAGGCGTCGGGGGGCGATGCGAGGTTCGGTGGGGCGTGAGCGATAGCGACACGATCCCATGCTGAGGCATGAGGGAACGTCGATGTGTTCGAGGGGATCAGCTCGGGGCGCACAGTGGATGCTTGAGACCGGGTGCGGACCATCGTGAGCTTTAGACCGAGCGGCGCCAATCGACCCTGAACCGACACTCGCGGCGTTGCCCTGGCTGCCCCTAAGCGGCAGGTCGGATCCGCCCTGAGGCCCCAGATGAAGGTCTTGCGGCAGCGGACACATACTGGAACGCGGTACTCCAGAGCGACTGGGGCGAAGCTCGCAGCTTGAGACCACCTCGGCTCACCCTTCGGCAGCCCTTCGATCAAGCCGTTACCCTGGATACCTAACGGGCACCGAACTGCCGCTGTTCATCAAAGACGAGCTCAACGTATTCGTCGAGTGCGGCATCCTGGCCAACGGGGACGGAGGCCGTTCGCGAATAACTGTGCGCCCGTTGACTGCAAAGCGGGCGGGGGTCTGTCGTCACGCCGCCAAACGTTTCGCGACGAGCGCCGGCGCTTGTGTCCAGTCGTCGAAGTCCAAGACCGTGTCGCCGGGCATCCTGAACTTGAACGCAGCTATGCCGACTGCGCGCGCACGGCAGCGACAAGCACGGCGTTCTCGGTGATGAACAGTCATTCGGTGAGGCACGCGTACGTTCCTAGCCGCTGCAAAGCCATTTGTAACACTCCGCGGGCCCATTTGGCTTGGCCGACGTGGGTGGACAAGGTCACCCGCTTGCTCACCGGCTCAAAGTACGGGCGCATGCCGCTGGCGTCGAACAGCGACAGATACTCCTCGAGCAGCGGCTTGACCTCGCGGCGGCGGTCAGCGGCGGCGTGGCCAGCGTGACGTCGCTAACCAGGCAGGTCAACAGCTTCTTCCCGTCGGCCACACGCATCGACGCAATGCTGTCGAGCGCCACCGCCGCATGGTCGAATGCATGGCCTTGCGAATCGACCAGCGTGCCGCCCAGATCGAACATTAAGACGCAAATCATGCGCATCGCCTCGCACTGTGGCGCACAGAGGCTGCTTCGCGCGGCCTCAGGACCAGGGCAGCGAGCGCAGCGGCGGCAGGTGTTTCATCAGTTCGGCCACTTCTGCGGGCAGATCGGCGGTGTCAAACGACAGGTTCCATGCGCCAGCCGGGGCTTTCAACTGCAGCGTCAAGGTCTGGCTATCGGGCGCCGGCACGCCCTCGCCTGGCGTCTTGCCCTTGGCGTACTTCGTGCCGATCGAATGCAGCAACGCACCCAGCGCCGCAGCCTCATTCTCGTCGAGCCCATTGCGATGCACCGTGGCCGCGCGGTTCAGGCCCGCGTAGCCGCCGGATTCGTGGACGGTCAACGATTGCCACAGGTCAGTTCGGTCAGAGGCCAACGTCTTTCCAGGCAGTCTTGAGAGCATTGTGCACGGCACTGCCTGTGCCATGCCTGTTGACCGCGATCATCGTGGTGACGTTCACCATGTCGGCAAACTGGCTGTTGCTCGACAGCTGCCGCATCGCACCGTACCAGATTGCCCCGGGCACCTCCCAGGCCCTGCCGCCTAACTGCCGCGCGAAGCGATAGAAGGCATGGTTGGGAATGCCCGAGTTTATGTGTACACCGCCGTAGTCGTCCGTGCCAGTGTACTTGTCGCGCATGTGCTTGGGCTGGCGGTCGGTGCCGAGCAAGGGATCGTTCTCGAAAGCCTTATTGGGACCGAAGTCGCGCAGCGCGCGGGCCGACGTGACGCCGGGGCCAAGGATGTCAGCGCCCACCAGCCAGTCGGCCTTGGCCGTTGTCTGCTTTTTCTTCCACTGCTTGACCAGGGTGCCAAAAACATCGGCGAAGTGCTCGTTCAAGGCACCCGACTCGTCTCGGTAGTCGAGGTTGCACTCGTGCGAAATCACACCGTGCGAAAGTTCGTGGCCGACGACGTCGAGCGATTTTGTAAAGCGGCTGAAGGCCTGGCCGTCGCCGTCGCCGTAGGCCATCTGCTGGCCGTTCCAGTAGGCGTTGTTGAGCCGGCTGCCCAGGTGTACGCTGGAGATCAGCGTCATGCCGTTGCGATCGAGCGAGTTCCGCGCAAACACCGCCTTGTAGAAGTCATAGGTCGTTCCGGCGTTGTCGTAGGCCTCGTTGACGGCCACGTCGGCAACGGCCGCATCGCCCTCGCTGCGAACCAGCTTGCCGGGTAGGCTGGACAAGCCGGCATGCTGCGCGTCGTAGACCAAACGGTGCTTCTTGCCGGCTGGCGCAGCGAACGCGGCCAGCGTGGGCATGGCCTGCATCACGCGCCGCGTGGCGCGCGCATCGGCTGCGCTGGCAATGGCCTCGATGGCCGCTTTGCGCACCGTAGCGTTGGTTGAGTTCGCCAGGCTGTCCAGGACATACGGCGGTACGATGCAAAACAGGGAGTGGCGTTCACATGCGCAAAGCATGGTTCCTCCGGCAAAAGGCGTTGATCGGGCTGCCGCATCATCGATGCGCGCGTGGTCGCGCTCATCCTCAAGGCTGCGGAGGAGCCGACGCCTGCCTACACGTCCCCTCGCGAGCTCGCGAGCTTGCGTACAGCGCGTATGGCGAATGGTTCGCCACCATGAATAGCCTGTTGTTTCTCCGTCTCTTTCAAAGCGAACCCCACGGCGCACAGCGGCCATGTCAGCTTGATGCAGTTCGACGGTGCAGCGGACTTTCCGCTGCACCGCGTGACGGGCGCAGTGCGACCTGTCGGCGACGCTCGCTGTAAAGACTTGGTCGAATAGAAGCTGCCGCTCGCGTCAAGATTTGCACTACACGGCTTAGTCGCGAGTCACGGCGTGGGCCACCGCAGTTCCGCTGCCGTTTTCGCCCAGCACTGCTAGACGCTGGTTGCAGCGATGTGCCAACGGCAGCAGTCCTAGCAGGTTCGCGCGATCGAGAGCCAATGAATAGTTGGACGCTGCCTGTGCCAAGTCCGGGCCCTCGGTCACGGCAATTTCACCAGCAAGCGCAAGCGCCTCCGCCTCCCAAATCAACTCGCCGAGGCGGCGCGCGCGCGTTAGCGCTGCTTCGGCCATGCGCCGCGCGTCGACAACGCATCCGGTAGCCAGGTCACACTGGGCTACTGCTAACAGCGTGAACGTGGGAAGTGCCGGGTTGTGACGATTGGGGATTACCTTATCAAGGAGGGCCCGAGCCGCTGTTACATCGCCAATCTTTGCCAAAGTCAGTGCTCGCAATGCGCCAATCGAAGGCTGCCACATGCGCTGTGCTTCGCGTTCGGACAGGGCCACCCCTTCCGCTAGTAGCAGGGCGGCCTCTGCTGGCTCTTCCCTAATTAGCGCCAGAACGCCACTGATGAAGATACCTGCGAGTTTACTGAAGTCGTGCCCCGCCGTCCGCGCAATCCGTAGGGCTGCATCGGCATCGCGCCGGGCCGCGTCGAAATCGCCCTGATGGGCGTGGATCCAACTTCGAGCGGCGCGTGCGAAGACGGAAGGCAGACCTGCCATGCCGAAGCGGTGCCCAGGTGCGTCCTCAGCGACGCTGTCAATGTTCACGTTGAGTAGATCAAGCGCTTCGGAAAGGCATCCTAGCTCGTGCAAAGCGGCTGCCACGTAGTGGCGCGCCGGTACCAACAGGCCCGAGTCCTGCAGCTGCGTGGCGAGAGTGATCGCCCGACGGCCCACTTGCACGGCCTGCGCGTGTTGACCACTGAGCCAGCGGTGGGCCGCCAGTAGCACGGCCACGCGGCAGCGGCGCAAGGCGTCTTCGCTGCGGGTGGCCAGAACCTCCAGATGCCGCAACTCGTCGCCGATGCGGAACAGATTTCCTAGCGCCAGCAGTGGCCCGCGCATGGCCAGTCGCAGGTCAATCTCCTGGTCCACCGCGCGCAGCGGCTCGTCGAGTCGGGGCACGACTGTGAGCGCCTCGTCCAGCAGGCGCACCGCTTCGTGTGGCGAAGCTCGCTCGTGTGCCTGTAGCGCGGCGCGCGCGAGGAGGCGCAGCGCGGGTGCCCACAGCTCGGCCAGCACAGCGTGCCGAGCCATCAGGGCGGTGCCTTTCACTTCCATTGCATGGGGTTGCGCCTCCAGCAAGGAGACGATGGAAGAATGCACCTTCTGGCGCACCGGGCGGGTGAGCATGCGGTAGGCGACTTCCTGCATCATCGAGTGCCGGAAGCTCCAGCGCGTGCCCTGCCCGTCGTCCGTGCGCACCAGGAAGCCGGCATCGTCTAGGCAGCCCAGGCGGCCCGCCAGCTCCGGCAACGGCAATTTTGACAGCCCTTGCAGCATCGTCGACTCCACCTGGTGCCCGACAACCGCAGCCAGCTGCAGCAGTTCACGTTGGTCGGCCGGCAATAGGGCGATACGCGACTCGATGACATTCATCACCGAGCTCGGGATCGGAAGCCCGGGCGCGCGCGGGTCGACGGCGGTCTCGCGAAGCATGCGAACGCCTTCCTCCATGAAGAAGGGATTGCCCGCGACGCGTTCCATCATCGCCGCCTCCAGCTTGGCGATCGGGTCCGCAAGGCCGGCTACGTAGCGGAACAGCGATCGCGCGTCGGCCTCGGCCAGCGGCGGCACGGACAGCGACGCCAGTTCGGGCGCGCGGCCGAGCGCGAACGCTACGCCAGCGCGGCGCTCCAGCAGCAGCAGCATCTGGCCCCGGGCCGACCGCTTCTGCAGGTGAATGAGCCAGGCCAGAGATTCGGCGTCGGCGTCGTGCACGTCTTCGATCCACGCGAGCGTGGGCTGATCGCAGCAGGCTAACTCCAGCGCCGCCACAAGCGCCGCTTGCGTACGCGCTTGGCGGTCGGACGCGTCCAGCAGTTCCCAGCCGTCATCGTGGGCGGCTCGGCCCAGAAGCAAGAGCAGTGGCGTGATGTCCAGGACCTTTGCGTGCGCAGTGCTGCGTAGCCGGGCGCGCACCGAGTCGTCGGAATCGTGCGGGTCGATGCCATACAGTCCAAGCAGCAAGTCGAGCACGGGGTGGAAAGCCACCGCCGCGCCGCTCGCCGTGGCTGACACGCTGCACACGCGCCAGCCGCGGTCGCGCTGACGCTGGCCGAACTCCCATAGAAGGCGGCTCTTGCCGACGCCCGCTTCGCCAACAACGGAGATCATCTGAACGCGGCCGCCTTCGGCCGCGTTGGCCCAGGCTTGCAGGCGCGCGAGCTCGTGCTCGCGGCCCACGAAAGGGCTCAGCCCGCGCCCCACTGCCGCCTTGAAGCGGCTGTGCGTGCCGGTAGCGCGCATGAGCTCGTACACGCCGAAGTCCTGCAGACCGATGGGCGGGTGCGGCCGCAGTTCGACGAAGCCTTCGACAAGTCGCGCCACCTCGGCCGAGACCAGCACCGCTCCAGGCCGCGCGGCCTGCTGCAGCTTGGCAGCCTGGTGCGTGGTGACACCCTCGGCCGTGTACTCGACGTGCAGATCGCTTGCCACCGACCGAATCAGTACGTCGCCGGTGTTCACGCCCACGCAGATGGCCAGTCGCTCGCCGCGCGGGCCCAGCAGCGGCAGCAATTCCATCTGCTCCTGCATCCGCAGTGCGGCCAGCGCGGCGCGGCGCGGGTGGTCCTCTACGGCAAGCGGGGCGCCGAATAGGGCCATGATGCCGTCACCTGCCACGCGCGACACGGTGCCCCCGAACTGGCCCACCGCGGCGCGCATGCGATATACCACTCCATCCAGCAGCGTGCGCGCCTGCTCCGGGGCGATGCCGCTGATGATGGCCGTGGAATGTGCCAGATCCGCGAAGAGCACGGTGACGCGGCGGATCTCTTCCGAGCCGGCCACTAGTTGCAGCGGCGCGCCGCAGAACATGCAGTAGCGGGCCTGCGGTGGGCTCGTCTGCGCGCAGACCCGGCATGTGTGTGTTAGCCCTTCCACTGTGTCTGCTTCGTTCAGGCCGTTCGCGGCTGTGCAGAATCTAGGCGAAGTTCAACCGGAGGAGAAGTCCCGATGGAGGCAGAGCGCGACGAAGTGGACCTGGAGATGTTCCGGAAGATTGGCGATGCGGAGGCGGATGCCGACCTGGAGCGAATTCTGGCGTCCTTGACGGAACCCGAACTGCGCGAGTTCATGCCGAAGCTGGGGCGATGGGAGCCGACGCCGAAGCCAGGTACCGAGCGCGTGGTGCTGGCACCCGCCGTACAGGCCTACATCGACCGGCCGTTCAGTTTGGAGCCGGCCGCTGCGGCATGCATCTTGGCGGCGCAGCAGGCTTATGACGGAGAGCACCGCCCGGGGGGGCGAGTGGTTCTTGGCGCCTACAGCTTGCCTCTGCTTTACTTGGAGCCGGAGATCTCGCTCACGCTGGCGACCACCGGCCGCATGATGATGCACATCCGGAGCCGACTCGAGGATACGCAGAGCTTCCTCGATGGCGTGATGAAGCCCGGCAGCCTGGTACCAGGCGGCGACGGCCAGAAGTGGGTACGAAAGATCCGCCTCACACATGCGGCCATTCGCAAGCTGGTTCGCGAAGGCGGCAAGTCGGCCGACAAGCGGGCCTTCCTGGAGTCGTGGCTGCCGGGTGGTGCCGCGCCGCTGTGGGAGACGCGAATAGAGGGCCCAGTCGAGGACAGGGTGCCGCTTGACCAGGTGGAACTCGCGCTCGTGCTGCAAACCTTCGCTTGGGTCATCGTCGACGGCCTGGAGAAGATGGGCTGGCCGATGAGCGACGACGAGGCCGAGAACCACATCCAGGCCTGGTCCGCTATCGGCGCCTTGCTGGGCGCCGACGCGCGACTGCTGCCCGCCGGCAATCCGGCGCTGCCAGCCGCCAAGGCGCTGTTCCAGCTTATCGTCGACAGCCTGATGCAACTGGGGGACCCAATCGGCGCAAATGCCAGCGACAAGAAGGATACTTGGCTGTCTGGTCGACTGCTGACGAGCGCGCTGCTCACGGTTTTGACGCAGATCGCGCGCGAACACACGCCTCATCGTTATCACTGGCTGCTACAGACGTTTCCCCGTCTGGATGAGGCGCTGCAGCAGATGCCGCGCGTACTGATTCGGCGCCTGCTGGGCAAGCAGGTGTCACGCCAATTACGCATCCCGCGCGTGGGATGGTTCGACCAGGTTGTGTGCTGGCTGGGCATGAAGCTCATCGACCCGCGTAGCGTTGCGCAGCACAAGCCCAGCGGGCCGTCGACGCCGCACGCTATTGGCTCGCTGCTTTGAGCACTCGTGGGATCGGCTGTTATGGCTGGCGGCGCCCCAGCCAAAGCGCCAGCGGCGCCGCCAGGCGGTGCAGAAGCGAGTCGCCGTAGACAAAGCGCAGTGCGCGTCGCCCGTCGTCGGACCAGTGCATCAAGCGCCTAAAGGCCGGCTGCACGAAGTCCATGCGCTCGTAGACAGCACGGTTGACCAGCGACGCCCGCGTAAATGGCATCACGCGGTCGCGCCAGGCCTCGTCATAGTCGCACCCTCCGGCTAGCGCGGCGCCGGCCAGTGCGCCCGACAGCAGCGAGCTGCGGATGCCGAAGCCGAAAAGCGCGTCCTGGATGCCTGCGGCCTCACCGGCGTACAGCGTGCCGCTGCGGCGGCCGCTGCGTTGCAGCCTGAAGCAGGCATATCCGCCCCAGGGCTCGGCGTCCGCCGGTACTTGGATGCCGTACAGCCGCTCGATTGCCTGCACGGCGCTGCGCAGCCGCGCGCGCGAGTCGCCGAAGCGGTGCACCAGCACGGTCCCGAGCGTTGCGCGCCCTTCGACGACGACGAAGTAAACGTAGCCGCCGGGCGTGAGCGCGTTCGACAGCACCTGGCAGCCTACGTTGCGGTGCCGCGTCGGGAAGTTGAGCCCGCGCGCGATTGCCATCGGGCGGCCGGTCGGTCCGCCGGCGAACAGGTGCACGGCGTCGGGGCTGGCCCTGCGCCCGAAACAGACCTCGACGCCAGCCTCCATCGCCTGGCGCAGCAGCGCGTTGTCCAGCGACCCCGGGTGCTGCGGCCCGCGCCGCACGCAGTAGAACAGCGGCAGCGGCGCGCGCACGCGCGCCATCGTGTCGGTGGCGTCGAACAGCTCGCCTTCGCAGAAGCCGTGGTGCCACCAGTTCGGCTCAATGCCGAACGCACGCAGTTCCTCGTGCACGTCCTGCGCGGTAGTCCAGTTCTCCATGCCCTGGAAGTCGTCGTGGAAGCGCCGACCCACCACGCCTGCAAGTTCCAGCACGCGCACGCGACGCCCGCAGCGCGCCAGCACGATGGCAGCGGCCAGGCCTGCTGGTCCGGCGCCCCCGATCTCGACCACCTCCCTCTGGCCCATGCTCTCCCCGCGTTGTCACATTTGCACGGCAGCATGCCATAGGTGTGGTTGTGTCCTCGGTTTCCAGTGTCTAGAGAGTCCTTATGCCGGTCGTTCCAGTCGCGGCGGTACCTCGTCATCGTCAGGCACAAAGCCGTCATTCTGCAAGTTCCGCTTGTGGCCGACAGCAGCCGCTACGGATTGAAGCCTCGACCGTCCGCAACCGCTACCCAGCGGCCGATCCCCCCACCGAGAAGACCCTTGGTCCAGGTCCCACCCTCTCTCTGAATCCACCGCAGCGTTCCATGCAGCGCCGGAGGGTGCAGCGCCAAGGTTCCATGCGCCCATGCGCCTGCCCTGGCCCGTCTACCCCTCAAGCGACAATCCCCACCCCCCGCCCCAGCTTGTCTAGACAGCCCCGTCTCGCGCCCGCGCGCCTTTCCATGACCCAGCCGCCCTATACCACCCTGCCCACCTGGCCCCACGCGTATCCGCCCAGCGGCGCCAGTGCCGTGCTCAAGCGCTTCAACGAAGACTTCGTGGTCACCGAGCTGCCTTTGCAGCTGCCGGGCGGCGAGGGGGAGCATGTGTGGGTGGAGGTGGAGAAGAACGGGGCCAACACCGGGTTCGTGGCGCAGCAGCTGGCGGCGGCGGCCGGGGTGCAGGAACGGGACGTGGGCTATGCGGGGCTGAAGGACCGGTATGCGGTGGCGCGCCAGTGGTTCAGCCTGTACCTGCCCAAGGGCGGGGCGCCCGACCTGCTGGCGTTGCAGCACCCGGAGTTCAAGGTGCTGGGCCAGAGCCGGCATGTGAAGAAGCTGCGGCCGGG
>CAKZXL010000714.1 GCA_937883885.1 uncultured Aquincola sp.
AGCAGCAGGCTGTCCACCCGCTCGCTCAGCAGCTCGGTGTCGGTCACCGTGCCGGGCGTGACCACCCGCACCACCTTGCGCTCCACCGGCCCCTTGGCGGTGGCCACGTCGCCCACCTGCTCGGCGATCGCCACCGCCTCACCCATGCGGATGAGTTTGGCCAGATAGCTTTCCACCGAGTGCACCGGCACGCCGGCCATCACCACCGGCTGGCCGGCGCTCTGGCCGCGGGTGGTCAGCGTGATGTCCAGCAGCCGGTTGGCCTTGCGCGCGTCGTCATAGAACAGCTCGTAGAAATCGCCCATGCGATAGAAGACGAGCGCGTCGGGGAAGTCCGCCTTGATGGCCAGGTACTGGGCCATCATGGGGGTGTGCGCGGAGAGGTCCCGCGCAGGGCTGGCGGGCGGGGCGGGCGGCGTCGGGCGCTCGGTCTGCAAGGTGCTTCCTGGGGTCGGTCGTTCGGGGCTGCGGCGGCTGCGCAGCGCCCCTGTCGGGCAGGGGGCGGCGATGATCGCATGGCGCCGCACGCCACAGCCGATCGGCGGATGAAGGCCGCAAACTGCGGCTTACTTCACGTTTGGCCAGTTCCTCACAAATCTGACGCCCTGAGGAAATACTTCACGCGGTTAGCGTGAGCGCCTTCGTTACCGGAGGAAGCACTTGCTAACCAGGATGTGTGCGGCTGTGTTCAGCCTTCTTGCAGCCACCAGCGCATCGGCCAGCCCCGGCGGCCTGCGCATCACGGGTGACGTGGTGTTCGGCGATTCGGCCGCCGCCGTGCTCGGTGCCAGTTACACCTTGACCTTGAGCTTCGACGGCGGCGCGCGCAACCACAGCCACCTGCCGGGCCGCGGCCTCTACGGCGGCGTGGACGCGTTGATCACCGGCTTTGACTTCAGCGTGCAGACACCCGGCGGCCAGCGCTTTGCCAGCAGCCAGCAGCAGCTGGCATCGAGCGGCAGCAACAGCCTGGTGTCGGTGGTGGACGACCCGGGCGGCGACAGCTGGTACCTGACCCTGTTCGGCCGCGGCTTGCGGCTGGCCGACGGTGATGCGCCGCTGGCCGACTACCGGCTGAGCGTGGAGCTGGAAGGCGGCACCGGCGGCGTCAGCTCCAGCGCCCTGGGGGCGGCGCCGCAGGCCGGCGCCTTCAGCTCGGCGCTGTTCGGCTTTTTCCGCAGCGACGGCAGCCCGGTGCTGGTGGGCAACGTGACCCGCATCGATGCCGTCAGCGCAGTGCCGGAGCCCGGCACCTGGCTGCTGATGCTGGCCGGCGTGGGCGGGCTGGCGGCGTTGGCACGCCGGCCGGCCACGCCGGGCTTCACTCCTCGGCCGTCGGCTGCCTCTTGATGCGCACTGGCCCGCGCTTGGGCTTGGCGTCGGCGGCGGGTGCTTCGGCGCCCAAGCTGGCGGCCAGGGCCTGCTCGGGCGTGGTGTCGCCGGATTCGGTGGCCACGCCATCGGCGCCGGCTTCGTCGGCCTTGATCACGCGGGTATAGGGCGCCAGGATGGTGACCAGCTGCGCGTACACCTTGGCATTGCCCGCCACCACTTCGCGCTGGTAGAGGTAGTCGGACTCACCGGTGAAGTTGCCGATCAGGCCGCCCGCCTCGGTGATCATCAGCGAGCCGGCGGCGATGTCCCAGGGGTTCAGGCCGGTCTCGAAGAAGCCGTCGTAGTAGCCGGCGGCCACGTAGCACAGGTCCAGCGCGGCGGCGCCCGGGCGGCGCACACCGGCGCAGGCCTGCGTCACCTCTTCGAACATCTTCATGTAGCGCTTGAAGTTGTCGCCGCGGCGGAACGGAAAGCCGGTGCCCACCAGTGCGTCGGACAGGCGCGTGCGGCGCGAGACGCGGATGCGGCGGTCGTTCAGGTAGGCGCCACGGCCCTTGCTGGCGTAGAAGAGGTCGTTGCGGGTAGGGTCGTACACCACCGCCTGCTGCACCTGGCCACGGTGCGCCAGCGCGATGGACACGCAATACACCGGAAAGCCGTGGATGAAGTTGGTGGTGCCGTCCAGCGGATCGATGATCCAGACGAACTCGCTGTCCTTGGCGCCGCGGCTGCGGCCCGACTCTTCAGCCAGGATGGCGTGGTTGGGGTAGGCCTGCAGCAAGGTGTCGATGATCACCTCTTCGGCTGCCTGGTCGACCTCGGTGACGAAGTCGTTGGGGCCCTTGTGATTGATCTTCAGCTGCTCCAGGTCGAGCGAGGCCCGGTTGATGATCGCGCCCGCCGCGCGTGCCGCCTTGATGGCGATGTTGAGCATGGGGTGCAGCGATTGGGACATGGGCGACCTGTGTAAAAACGTCGTTGGACGAACGAGCCCCGGCCGGCAAGCCGTGGGCGGACATGGAGCAGCAGCGAAGGCAAAGAGCGGTGGCGCCGACAATGCGGGGCCAGAGAACCGCGCATTTTAGCCGCCTGAAACGTTTCCACGCACCATGCCCGAGCCAACGCCCCCTGAAGCCATCGTGACGCCTGCCACCGAAGCCGCCCCGCGTGGCGATGGCAGCCGCTTCATCCTGGTCAACACCAGCCACCCGGGCAACGTGGGCGCCGCCGCCCGCGCCATGAAGGTGATGGGCTTTGCCGACCTGGTGCTGGTGCAGCCCCGCTTTGCCGACGTGCTGAGCCAGGAAGAGACCGTGGCCATGGCCAGCGGCGCGGCCGACATCCTGGTGCGGGCGCGCATCGTCGAGTCGATCGACGAGGCGCTGGACGGCATCGACCACCTGTGCGCCACCGCGATGACGCCGCGCGACTTCGGCCCGCCCACGGCCGCGCCGCGCCCGCATCTGGCGCAGATGGCGGCGCAGGGCGCACGCATGGGCTTCGTCTTCGGCAGCGAGCGCTATGGGCTGCCCAACGAGATCGTTTACCGCTGCCACACCTGCCTGAGCATTCCCACCGATCCGACCTACGGCTCGCTGAACCTGGCGCAGGCGGTGCAGGTGATCGCCTATGAATGGCGGCAGGCGCTGGGCGGCTTTGCGGTGCAGCCGCGCACCGCCGAGCCGGCGCCGGCCGATGCCGCCGCGGTGCAAGGCCTGCTGGCCCATTGGCGCGAGGTGCTGGTGGCCATCGGCTACCTGGACCCTGCTGCGCCCAAGAAGCTGATGCCGCGGCTGAACCAGCTGGCCAACCGCGCGGCGCTGACGACCGAGGAAGTGCACATCCTGCGTGGCGTGGCCAAGGCGGTGTCGCGGCTTGCCCCTCCTGGCACCTGATGCCAGGGCGGCGCATACACTGGCCGGCCGTGACCGAAGACGGCCCTGGAAGGGCCGCGAGAGCCAACGCCATGTTCAGCCGACTGCGTGAAGACATCGCCTGCATCCGCGAACGCGACCCCGCCGCGCGTTCGTCGTGGGAGGTGCTCACCTGTTACCCAGGGCTGCATGCGCTGGTGATGCACCGCTGGGCCCACGCAGCCTGGCGCGCCCGCTGGTACTGGCTGGGGCGCTTCATCTCGCATGTCGCGCGTTTTCTCACCGGCATCGAGATCCACCCCGGCGCCACCATCGGCCGCCGGGTGTTCATCGACCACGGCATGGGCGTGGTGATCGGCGAAATGGCCGAGGTGCACGACGACTGCACCATCTACCAGGGCGTGACGCTGGGCGGTACCTCGCTGGTGCGTGGCGCCAAGCGCCACCCCACGCTGGAGCGTGGCGTGATCGTGGGTGCCAATGCCTGCGTGCTGGGCGGCTTCACCGTGGGTGAGGGCGCGCGCATCGGCTCGGGCGCCATGCTCACCAAGCCGCTGCCGGCCGGGGCCACCGCGGTGGGCAACCCGGCGCGCATCATCGAAGGCAAGGCCGACGCCGAGCGCGAGGCAGCCTCGGCCCGCATGGGCTTTTCGGCTTATGGCGTGACGCAGGGCGACGACCCGGTGGCGCAGGCGATGAAGGGCCTGATCGACAACGCCTCGGGCCATGAGCATCAGATCATGCTGCTGTGGCAGGCGATCGAGAAGCTGTCGTCCCGCGCACGTGAGCTGCCCGATGGCGACTGCGTGCCGCAGGACGCGCAGACCACCGAGTGCTTTGACGCCGCCGGTCTGAACCGGCTGGTCAAGTAGACGGCGCTCGCTCCAGGGAACTACAGCAGGAACAGCAGCGGCACGCCCAGCAGCCACAGGCTGCGCGTGTCGCGCTCGATCTCCAGCTTCAGCGTGCTGCTGTAGGGCGTGACAAAGCCGTCGGCTTCGATGCTGCGGTAGCGGAAGTAGTAGGTGCCCGGCTGCGACGGCTTGTCCAGCAGCCACAGCGGCTCGCCCAGCTCTGCGCGCACCGTGCCCGGCCCCTGAAATTGCGGGTCGGTGGACAGCTCCACCTGCTGGCGGTCTTCGGGCTGGCCGCTCCAGCGCAGTTCCAGCCGCTTGCCGTCGGCGGAGGTACCGGCGCTGGCTGCCGGCGGTGCTGCACGCACCTTCAGCGCCTGCGGATCGGTCCAGGGGCCGCGCTGGCGCTGGCCCGGCTGCGGCGGGCGCACGCTGGCCATGCGCCAGTAATAGCTGCCGGGCTGGTCCAGCTGCACTTCGGTGCTGGCACCGCGCAGCTCGGGCAGGTCGGCCACCAGGTCGG
>CAKZXL010000715.1 GCA_937883885.1 uncultured Aquincola sp.
CGACGGTCACGACACCGGGCGAAGACACGCAGCATGTGGTCGAAGTCGACAAGGTGCAGGTCAATCTCTTCTTCGACGGCACGTTCAACAACTACTACAACGTCACGACCGAAGACGCTGGCATCCGCCGGCAATACGGCGGAGAGAACACCAGCTACGACAACGGCTTGTCCAACGTGGCGCGCATGTGGGAGGCCTTGGGCCGGGAACCTGACGGGCCGGACCTCGGTGTGTACATCGATGGCATGGGCACCACTCGCCTGCAAGCGGATAACCTGAGGGGGGCGGCGCTGGGTACCGGCGATACCGGTATACGGGTGCGGGCCCAGCAGGCGTTTGGTTTGCTGATCAATGCCCTCAGACGCAAACGCGGCGATGATGATCCGCCCGCTATTCTTGAGCTCAACCTGTTCGGCTTCAGCCGCGGCGCTGCCACGGCCCGCCATTTCGCGAGCTTGCTGCGGCAGCGTGAGGAGATTGCCAAGCACTTTCTGGACGAATGGGGGCGCGTCCTGGTGCAGGTGAACTTCGTCGGTCTTTTCGACACAGTCTCTGCCGAAGGCGCGGTTCGCACCAATGACGTGGAGGATCTTGGTCTCCGGTTTGTCGATGACTCCGCCCGCCGTGTCTTTCAGTTGGTGGCGATGGATGAATATCGCCGCCACTTCGCATTGACGACCATTGACAGCGCTTGCCGCGCGAAGACGACGGTGGATGGCATCCGGCAGCCCATGGGCTTTGAGCTGGGCATTCCGGGCTCGCATTCCGACGTAGGGGGAGGCTACAAGGCCGGCACAGCGGCTGACGAGCCGCCGGAGACCGTGGAGTTGCCTCCGACCAGGCAGACGGTCGACGGAGATGGCACTGGACAAACAGTGCGGGGCCCCCAGTCCTTCGTCTACGCGCAGGGCTGGTATGCCTCCGAAGACCTGAGCGCAGGTGCGCTGCATCCGTACCGCCACCAGCGGCAGGTGGGAGGCGACTATTACAAGGCGGGCCTGTCTTTGATGGTGGATGTGGCAGAGCGTTGCACGACCACCTTATATCCCGCATCGCTCAAGGCCGACATGCAGGCACGGACGCCCGACATTGCAGCGGTCCAGGCTCAGTTGCGTGAGCTCGCCCGGCAGCGGGTGTTTGCTGCCGCCGGTGGTACCCGCGCCAGCCGCTCGCTGGAGGAGTTGTTGGGTCGAGACAAGGCGCGAGCGTTTCGACGTGCTTACCTGCACTTGTCACTGCGAGACGACTACGCGAATCAACCCCGCTACAAGAACGACACAGAACTGGAGCGACAACATGTGCCCGGTTGAGCTGCGGGGCCGGCGTCGTTGGCTTCAGGGTGCAGCGGCGGTGGGCCTGATGAGTACAGGTGTCGCGGGTCGCGCGCAGGTTCTTCGAGGACTGTTCATGAATAACGACACGCCGGAAACCGCCTTCATGAAGTGGACGGTATCGTTCTGCCGCTACGGCCTTGCCCCCAAGGACAGCAGCAGCGTGAGCACTTTGACCAGCAACAACTGGCTCAAGGATGCCGACGGCAAAACGGTGGCCGTCTTCTACACCGGCTTTGGGGCTGCCTGGGGTGCCGGGAGCTTCGGGATGGGTGGCACGCCGATGGAGGGTGCCCGCCTGCCCAAGACGCTGCGGCTGAGCTACTACGACTACCTGGAGGACCGCTTCTACCGGCTGGATGCCGAGCTGCCGTTGCAGCGCCTGTTCGAGTTGTTCGTGCAGGCGCCAAAGATCGTGGCGCGTGAGATCAGGTACGGTGAAGTGGCGCCACGGTACGAGGACTTGCGCATCGGCGTTGCACCCGATGGGCATTTGATGCTGTGGGTGTGGGGCGTGGGCAGTCAGGTGGAGCTGGGCGCTTATCGGGCCCGGGTGCTCGAGGGCATGACACGCCAAAGCTACAACACGAGCGTGCCGGCTGGTGCTTTCACGCTGATTGAGGACCGATGGCTGGCGCTCGACCGGATGAAACCCGAGACCGTCGAGCGTGTGAAGGCGGGATGGCGACCCGATCCGATGTGGTACATGCGGCACATCCGGGTGAAGTACCCCTGGCGCCATGTGCTCAGCGGCAATGTCTCGCGCGTGACCGAGCTGCAGAGCCACCAGGGCAATGCGGAGGCGGAGAGCGTGGGGCAGTGGGAGATGGGCGCCTACTCGCAAGTCAACCGCTTGCGCGGCATTCCGCAAACCACCTTCTTCTGGTTCCACGACCGTTATGGCCAGCGCCACTACTTGTGGATCACGTTTTCACTGCGCGAGCGCGCGGTGAGCGAGGCCGACCTGAGCGAGGTGCGCGCCGCGTTCGAAGAGGTGTTCCCCGGCCGCACCCTGGAGGACAACGATTGGTTGCCGGGCGATCAGGACATGGCGCAGGTCGAGGTGCATGTGCCCGAAGACTTCCGGCGCTTCAGCGCATTCCTGGTCAAGGGCGATCGGCGTTTGCCGCTGCCGGTGGCCCGCGTCAAGCACGCCGAGCTCGAGCCGTTCACCCATTGGGCTGGCCAGACGTCGGAGCGGCTCACGCCCGAGATGCGCAGGCTGTTTCAGCTGGGCCCGCCTTAGGCGGGCTGGGGGTTGCCGCCGCCGCCGGCAAGCTACCATCCCCCTCAGAAAGCCGCCGCAAGGCGGCCACGAGGAGCCTGCCATGAAGGTGCTGCTGGTCGACGACCATCCCCTGATCCTGTCTGCCCTGCAGGGCGTGATCCGCGGACTCGGTGACGACGTCACCGTGGTCGGCGTGGCCAGCGCGGCCGGCCTGCGCCAGCAGCTGGTCACCGATGCCGAGTTCGACCTGGTGCTGCTGGACCTGCAGCTGGGCGATGCCAACGGCTTCGATGTGCTCAGCGAGCTGCGCAGCGCCCACCCGGCGCTGCCGGTGGTGGTGGTGTCGGCCTCCGACCGCGCCAGCGACGTGATCCAGGCCATCGACCTGGGCGCGATGGGCTTCGTGCCCAAGCGCGCGTCCAACGACATGCTGTTCGAAGCCCTGCGGCTGGTGATGTCGGGCGGCATCTTCGTGCCGCCGATGTCGCTGGGCATGGATGCCGGCGCCTCGGCGCCGACGCCGCCCCAGGATGCCCATGCCGAGGCCGACACCGTGCCCGACGTGATGCGCATCGGCGAGACGGCCGAGGCCGCGCCCTTCCAGCGCCATGCGCCGTCCTTCGCTTCGCTGGGCCTGACGCCCCGCCAGGCCGACGTGCTGGCGCAGCTGCTGCAGGGCAAGCCCAACAAGCTGATCGCGCGCGAAATGAACCTGTCGGTGGAAACCGTGAAAGACCACGTGGCCGCGGTGCTGCGGGCGCTGAATGTCAGCTCGCGCACGCAGGCGGTGCTGGCCGTCAGCCAGATGACGCAGGGCCAGCTGCCCAGCTTCCAGGCCTGGAAGCCGAATCGTCGCGGATGAAGGCCGACCAGATCCGGGCGTTGATCGCCCAGAGCCCGGCCTCGCTCACCGGCAACGCCGTCGGCTTCTGCGTGCTGGTGGGGGTGTTCTTCCCGCTGGCCCATCCGGCGGTGCTGGGCGGCTGGGTGGCCGCGGTGACGCTGCTGTGGCTGCTGCGGCTGGGCCACTGGTGGCGCTACCGCCAGCGCGAGCGGGCTGGCACGCTGGACGACGCCACGCTGCTGGGCTGGGTGCGCAGCTACGTGGTGCTGGTGCTGCTGCAGGGCGCGCAATGGGGCGCCGCGGTGTGGCTGTTCTGGCACCTGGGCACGCCTTACCACCGGCTGGCGCTGATCCTGGTGGCCTATGCCTACACGCTGGGCGCGGTGCAGCTGCTGGTCACCCAGGGCAAGGTGTTCAACGCCTTCATCAGCCTGATCCTGGTGCCCACCATCGCCCGCATCGTCAGCGACCGGTCCGAGCCCTTCCACTGGCAACTGGCGCTGGTGCTGAGCGTGATCTTCGTGGCCACGCTGGTCATCGGCCGCACCCACCGCAGCGCGCTGGCGCAGGCCATCTCGCTCAAGGCCCGCACCGACCAGCTGGCCGCGCAGCTGCGGGTGGAAAAGGCCGCTGCCGACGAAGCCCGCCGCGCCGCCGAGGCCGCCAGCCGCGCCAAGACCCAGTTCTTTGCCGCGGCCAGCCACGACCTGCGCCAGCCGCTGCATGCGATGGGCCTGTTCGCCGAGGCCTTGCGCCAGCGCATCCGCGACCCCGAGGTGGCCTCGCTGGTCAACAGCATCAACGAAAGCGTGGACGCGCTGGAGGGCCTGTTCGGCGAGCTGCTGGACATCACCCGCATCGACAGCGGCGGCGTGGACGTGAACCCGCACCCGGTGCGCATGAAGGAGGTGTTCACCCGGCTGCGGCTGCACTTCGAGCCGCTGGCCTTCGAGAAGGGCCTGGCGCTGAGCTTCCATGGCGACCACCGCGTGGCCCACACCGACCCGCTGCTGCTCGAGCGCATCCTGCGCAACCTGGTGAGCAACGCCATCCGCTACACCGAAGACGGCGGCGTGCTGGTCAGCTGCCGGCAACGCGGCCAGCGCCTGCTGGTGCAGGTGTGGGACAGCGGCATCGGCGTGTCCGAGGCGGCGCTGCCCCGCATCTTCGAAGAGTTCTACCAGGTGCACACCAGCCGTCCGCTGGAGGCCCACCACCGCAAGGGCCTGGGTCTGGGCCTGGCCATCGTCAAGCGGCTGGCCGACCTGCTGCAGGCGCCTTTGACGGTGCGCTCCCGCGTGGACCGCGGCACCGTGTTCAGCCTGGAACTGCCGGTGGGCATCGAGCAGCGTCGGGTCGAGCGCGACATCACCCGCAGCAAGGCCGCGCTGGGCCTGACGCTCAACGGCCGCCGCATGGTGGTGGTGGAAGACGAAGCCGCGGTGCGCGAAGGCCTGGTGGTGCTGCTGCAGGCCTGGGGCGCGCAGGTGGACGCCTTCGAGACGGTGGAGGCGGTGCAGGCCTGGACCGCGCAGCCCGGCACGCCGCAGCCCGACCTGCTGATCGTGGACTACCGGCTGCCGGCCGGCACCACCGGGCTGGACGCACTGGCCGTGCTGCGCGCCCGCTGGCCGCAGGCCCAGCTGCCGGCCATCGTGGTCACCGGCAGCAGCCTCGGCGGGCATGAAGACGAATCGGCCACGCACGACTTCCACCTGCTCATCAAGCCGGTGCTGCCCAACAAGCTGCGGGCGATGATCGCTTTCAAGCTGGGGATGCGTTGATCGCCGGCTTGTGGCTAGAGTGCCGCCTCAAACCCGGGAGAAGTCGCATGCCCCTGCACCGTTCACGCGCCAAGTTCTTCAAGCGCCCCCTGGCGCTGGCCCTCGCCCTGATGGGGCTGGCCACCCTGTCGCAGCCGGCCGCCGCCTTCAGCGGGCTGTATGTGCTGGGCGACAGCCTGTCAGACGTGGGCAACGCGGCGCTGGCCGTCGGCACCGACCCCACGCAGTTCATCAGCGGCAACTCGTACGTGCCCGACCGGCCTTACGCCAGCGGCACGCTGTCGAACGGGAAGGTATGGGCCAGCTACCTGTCGCAAAGCCTGGGTCTGGGTGCGTCGCTGCCTTCGCTGGCCGGCGGCAACAACTACGCCTTTGGCGGCGCCCGCACCAGCGGTGGCGATGCGCCCAGCCTGAAGGACCAGGCGCAGATGCTGCTGGCGCCGTTGAAGGCCAGCGGCGCCAAGCTGTCTGCCCATGCGCTGTACGTGGTGGCGGGCGGTGGCAACAACGGCTTTGACGCGCTGGACGCCATCCTGGCCGGCGCCAACGTGGAAAGCACGCTGCTGACCACCGCGAACAGTTACGCCAGCGACGTCGGCGGCATCGTCGACGACCTGCAGGCGGCCGGCGCACGCCACATCGTGGTGTGGAACACGCCCAACCTCGGGCTCACGCCCCTGGCCAACGCGGCAGGCCCGCTGGCGCAGGCGGGCGGCACCCTGCTGGCCCAGCAGATGAACGGAGCGCTGGCCACGCGGCTGGCGGGCGAGCAAGGGGTCGCCACCTTCGACGTGTTCAGCCTGCTCACCAACGCGGTGGCCCAGACCGGCAGCTCCCCGACGACGGCCACCTTCAGCAACGCCACGCGCGCCTGCGGCAGCCTGCTCGCGGGCTGCGATCCGGCCACCTCGCTGTTCTGGGATGGCATCCACCCCACCACCTACGGCCACCAGTTCATCGCCGCCGGCATGGCCGCCACGGTGGCCGCCATTCCCGAGCCGTCGACCTATGCGCTGATGCTGGGCGGCCTGGCAGCCGTGGGCTGGCTGGCGAGGCGCCGGGCCGCGTGACGGTCCTGTTCTAGCTGGGTGAGTAGGCCAGGCGTACGTAGATCGGCGCGAAGGCCTCGGCCTGGGTGATCTCGAGCAGGCGCTCCCGCGCCAGCTCGAGCATCGCGATGAAGGTGACCACCAGCACCGGCGCGCCGCGGGTCACGTCGAACAGCTCCTCGAATTCAACGAAGCGCTTGCCCTGCAGCCGGCGCAGCACGATGCTCATGTGCTCGCGCACCGACAGCTGCTCGCGGCTGATCTTGTGGTGCTGGTTCAGCCTGGCGCGCTTGAGGATGTCGGCCCAGGCCTCGCGCAGCTCGTCGATCGACACATCGGGAAAGCGCGGCTTCAGGCTTTGCTCGATCGTCACCTGCGCCCGCAGGAAATCGCGGCCCAGCACCGGCAGCGCATCGAGCTTGAAGGCGGCCAGCTTCATCTGCTCGTACTCGATCAGCCGGCGCACCAGCTCGGCCCGCGGGTCTTCGGGCTCATGCCCGTCGGCCGACTTCTTGGGCGGCAGCAGCATCCGGCTCTTGATCTCGATGAGCATCGCGGCCATCAGCAGGTATTCGCTGGCCAGCTCCAGGTTGCTCTTGCGGATCTGCTCGACGTAGGCCAGGTACTGGCGCGTCACGTCGGCCAGCGGAATGTCGAGGATGTTGAAGTTCTGCTTGCGGATCAGGTACAGCAGCAGGTCCAGAGGGCCTTCGAAGGCCTCGAGGAACACTTCCAGCGCGTCCGGCGGGATGTACAGATCCTGCGGCATCGCGAACAGCGGCTCGCCATACAGGCGCGCCACGGCCACCGTGTCGACCACGTGCGGCGGCGCTTCCTGCGCCGGTGGCGGCAGCGGCCCGCCGCTGGGCGGCATGTCGTCGGTCATCGGCGGCGACGGTCGGGGGCTGGCCCCGGTCACTTGCCCTTGGTCTGGTAGACGTAGGGCTGCTGGGCGACGCGGGCTTCCTGGTATTCGGTCTGCGCCTGGCGGTCGATCGGGCGGTCCCACAGCAGGGCACGGCCGGCGCGCTGCTCGGCTTCCAGCGTGGGCTTCTTCTCCTTCAGCGAGTCGATGAACTGGGTCACGTCGGACTTGTAGGGCTTCCAGAAGAGCGGCATGGCACGGTGGACAAGAATGGGCAGAACCTGAGAGTTTACCCGGGGCACCCATGACACACAGGAACTTCAAGGGCCGGTGGGCCGCGGCGGCGGGCCTGGCCGCCGTGCTGCTGCTGGCCGGCTGCGACGCCGAACGCATCGCCAAGCTGGAAGAAGGCGTGGCCACCGAGGCCGACGTGCG
>CAKZXL010000716.1 GCA_937883885.1 uncultured Aquincola sp.
CCCCCGCTGCGCGAGATGCGCTTCGTCATCGACGAGGTGCTGCAGGCACCGGCCGCCTGGGCGGCGACGCCGGCGCATGCCGACCTCGATGCGGACACCGCCGCCGCGGTGCTGGAAGAAGCCGGCCGCTTCGCCAGCGGCGTGCTGGCGCCGTTGAACGCGGTTGGCGACCAGCAAGGCTGCCGGCTGGCCGAAGACGGCCGCGTGCACACGCCCCAGGGCTTTGCCGCGGCCTACCGCGCCTTCGTGCAAGGCGGCTGGCCCGCGCTGGCCTGCGCGCCCGAACACGGCGGCCAGGGCCTGCCGTTGCTGCTGGACGCGGCGGTGGGCGAGATGTGGGCCGCCGCCAACCATGGCTGGACCATGTACCCCGGCCTGCTGCACGGCGCCTACGACTGCCTGCGCCACCATGCCCACCCGGCGCTGCAGGCGCTGTACCTGCCCAAGGTCGCCAGCGGCGAATGGCTGGCCACCATGCACCTGACCGAGCCGCAGGCCGGCAGCGACCTAGGCCTGCTGCGCAGCCGCGCCGAGCCCGCCGGTAGCGGCCAGGGCGGCCTGCCGGGGCTGCCGGCCTACAGGCTGCACGGCGTCAAGCAGTTCATCTCCGGCGCGGCCCACGACCTCACCGACAACACCGTGCACCTGGTGCTGGCGCGCCTGCCCGACGCACCGGCCGGCAGCCGGGGCCTCTCGCTCTTTCTGGCGCCGCAGCGCCTGCCCGATGGATCCGACAACCCGGTGCGCTGCACCGGCCTGGAACACAAGATGGGCCTGCACGGCAGCGCCACCTGCGCGGTGGCGCTGGAAGGCGCGCTGGGCTGGCTGGTGGGCCAGCCGCACCGCGGGCTGCAGGCCATGTTCGTGATGATGAATGCGGCCCGGCTGCATGTGGGACTGCAAGGGCTGGGTCACCTGGAACAGGCGCAGCGCCATGCCTGGGCCTATGCCCGCGAGCGGGTGCAGGGCCGCGGCCGGCCGATCGCCGAGCACCCGGCCATGCGCCGCCTGCTGTGGACGCTGCGCGCCGATGCCGAAGCCGGCCGCGTGCTGGCTTACGAGGCCGCGATGCTGCTGGACACCGCCCACCATGGCGCCGATGCCGACCAGCGGGCCGAGGCTGAAGCACAGGCCAGCCTGCTGACGCCGGTGGTCAAGGCCGGCCTGACGGCGCTGGGCCACCACGGCGCCGATGCGGCGCTGCAGGTGTGGGGCGGCACCGGCTACACGCGGGACGCCGGCATCGAGCAGACCGTGCGCGACAGCCGCGTGGCCATGCTGTACGAAGGCACCAACGAGATCCAGGCGCTGGACCTGTTGCAGCGCAAGGTGCTGGGCGACCAGGGCGCCGCCTTCGGCCGCCGGCTGGCCGCCCTCCAGGCGCGGGCCGATGCGGCACCGGCCAGCCTGGCCGCCGAGGCAGCGGCGCTGCGCCAGGCGGTGCAGGCCGCCCGTGCCGCACTGGAAGCACTGGCCCCGCAGGCCGAAGACCCCGAGCGCGTGGGCGCCGCGGCCGACGACTTCCTGGCCGGCAGCACCCGCCTGCTGCTGGCCGACGCCGCGCTGCGCATCGCCCAGGCCGCCGAGCCCGGCGCCGCCCAAGACCCTTGGCGCGCCGAACGCCTGGCCGCCGCCCGCTGGGGCCTGCTGCGCGGCGCACCCGAGGCCGTGTTCGCCTTCGGCCGGGTCAGCGCGCCGGTGGTGTTGCCGGGGTGAGGAGATCGGGGGGGCGGTGCCGCTGCGTACTTGCAGGGATCACTGCATGGGGCTCAGACTGCATACATACACAACGAGCGACGCCTTGAGTCATGCCCATCTTGCCAGCCGGTACCGTCCCTGAGGACGCATGTCGCACCTCCGAAGCCGAGGTGTTCGACATCCGTGCGATGGCGGTCATGCCCCAAGAGCGAATGCGCATGGGCGATGCGTTGGCCGCCTTTGGCCTGGGCATCGGGCTGGCCGATGAAGATATGGCTGCAGTGGAAAGCATGCGTGAAAAGGCGCCCGCACAGCCACTGAACTTTGACGACTGATCGTCCCGGCCGCGCGCGTGTTTTCCGCATCGTGAACACGGGTTCGTGGGATGCCGCCTGATTCAACAGAAAATTGTTGAATAAGTGATCTAATTGCCGGGTTGTCTCGGTATGAGGCCCCCCACCCGCCATGCTTCACCGCTACGCTTTTTCCAATTTCCAGAGCTTTCGGGAACACACCGAGGTCGACTTGCGCCTGAATGGCAAGACCCAGGCGGTAGGCTGGGAGCGGCAGTCGCCGGGCGGCACGCGCCTGGGCACGGCCATGGCGGTGGTGGGGCCCAATGCCTCGGGCAAGACGGCGCTGCTCAAGCCGCTGGTCTTCCTGGCCTGGTTCGTGAAAGCCTCGTTCCAGGCGCCGGCCGATTCGCCACTGCCCGTGGTCCCGCACTTCAGCGCTGTGGAAGCACCCACCGAGATGGAGTTCGAGGGCGAGGATCTCGAAGGCGTGCTGTGGCGCTACGTGTTGCGCCTGACGCCCGAGCGCGTGCTGTTGGAGGCGCTCTACCAGCAGAAGGTCAAGGGCCGCTACAGCTACGTCTTGATGCGCGAGTGGAACGCGGCCGAGCATCGCTACGAGGTGCGGCAGCAGGGCTTTGGCATGGCACCGGCCGAGGCGCGCAAGGTTCGGCCCAATGCCTCGCTGGTGGCCACCGCAGCGCAGTACGGCGTGCCGCTGGCCTTGCGCTTTCAGGCCCTGCAGGTCCAGTCGAACGTCGCGGCCGGCGGGCGGGTGGCCTTTCGTGCAGACAGCGATCTGCCGTCGGCCGCCAAGTACTTTGCTGTTGAATCCGCGGCGCGCGAGCAAATGGCGACCCTGCTCAAGGCGTGGGACCTGGGCCTCAGCGGCGTCGAACTGCGTGAGCTGACGCGGCCGCGAGAAGGCCAGGACTCCGAACGCTTCTGGCTGCCCTTTGGCCAGCACACTGACCGCGAAGGGCAGGCGCGCACGCTGTCGTTCTTGCAGGAGTCCAGCGGCACGCAAAGCGCCTTCGTCTTGCTTGCACGTCTGCTGCCCGTGCTCAACCACGGGGGTCTTGCGGTGATCGACGAGTTCGAGAACGACCTGCATCCGCACATGCTGGAGCCCATCCTGGACCTGTTCGCCAACCCGCAGACCAATCCGCATGGCGCCCAGATCTTGTTCACCTGCCATGCGATGGAGGTGCTCAATGTGTTGCACAAGTCGCTGGTGATGTTGGTGGAGAAGGGGCCTGGCTGCGAAAGCAGCGCCTGGCGGATGGACAGCATCAAGGGCCTGCGCAACGACGACAACTTCTACGCCAAGTACATGGCTGGCGCATACGGCGCGGTGCCGCAGTTGTGATGGCCCCGCGTGCGTCACGCGTGCCGGTTCGTGCGCAGCGGCGCACCGTCCTGCTGGTGGGCGAAGGTCTGGCGGAGCAGGTATTCCTCGGCCATCTGAGGGCCTTGTACGTCGCCCGGGGCAGCAAGAGCGTGACGGTCAAGAACGCCAAGGGCAAGGGTGGCGCCCATGTGCTGGATTACCCGGTCAGGCAGGCTCGGCAGGCGGACTACGACGAGGTAGCCGCGGTGCTGGACACCGACACCCAATGGGGAGCAGCGGCTTGGCGCTGCCGCCCATGAGCCCAGGGTCTATGAGCGGCACTTCAGCCGGGGCGTGCTGGATGCTGCAGCCCAGCGGCTGCCGCTGCTGGCTGCGCTCATCGATTTTTTGCGGGGCTGATGCGGACTCCGATGTTGGCGACCTCCGCTTCGCCTCGCTTCACCCCGGCTGCCACCCCAAGCGCCGCGACAGCCCGCCCGCCACCCGCCGCAGTTCAGCCGCCAGCGTCCCGTCCCAGTGGCTGTCGAAGGTGGCGCTGGGGCCGATGGCGGTGATGCTCAGCACCATCGCGCCGCGGCCGTCGAACACCGGCACCGCCAGCGCGCTGACGCCGGGCAGCGACAGATCCACCGCCCGCGCCAGGCCGCGGCGGCGCACCTCGGCCAG
>CAKZXL010000717.1 GCA_937883885.1 uncultured Aquincola sp.
GACACCACCCTTTCACGGTGATTACAGGGGTTCGAATCCCCTAGGGGACGCCACAGGGAGTGGTAGTTCAGTTGGTCAGAATACCGGCCTGTCACGCCGGGGGTCGCGGGTTCGAGCCCCGTCCACTCCGCCAACATCGCGTATCGGGCCTGCCGGCCCGTTGAAATCGGGGCACCTTCGGGTGCCCTTTTTGTTGTGCCCCCAAGCTCGCTGCGCTCGCAGCCCCCGGCCCTTGTGAAAGGGCCCTCAGAGCCTTGGGGGCGCACCTGCCCTTGGGGCGGCCCGGCGGTCGGGTGGTTGGCCGGTGCGACACTTCCCGCATGACACCGCACGCCCCGCAAGCAAGCACGCCGGCCGCGCTGGCCGGCCTCAAGGTCATCGAGCTGGGTCAGCTCATCGCCGGCCCGTTCGCGGCGAAGACGCTGGCCGACTTCGGCGCCGAGGTCATCAAGATCGAGCCGCCCGGCGCTGGCGATCCGCTGCGCAAATGGCGGCTGCTGAAGGACGGCACTTCGGTGTGGTGGCAGGTGCAGTCGCGCAACAAGCGCTCGCTGGCGCTGGACCTGCGCGAGCCTGAAGGCCAGGACGTGGTGCGCCGTCTGGCGGCCGAGGCCGACGTGCTGATCGAGAACTTCCGCCCCGGCGCGATGGAAGGCTGGGGCCTGGGCCCCGAGGCGCTGCTGGCGGCCAACCCGCAGCTGATCATGCTGCGCGTCAGCGGCTACGGGCAGACCGGCCCTTACCGCGACCGCCCCGGCTTCGGCGTGGTGGCCGAAGCCATGGGCGGCCTGCGCCATCTGACGGCTGAACCCGGCCGCGTGCCGGTGCGGGTGGGCGTGAGCATCGGCGATACGCTGGCTGCGCTGCATGGCGTGATCGGCATTCTGCTGGCGCTGCAGCACCGCCATGCCACCGGCCAGGGCCAGGTGATCGACGTGGCCTTGTACGAGGCCGTCTTCAACTGCATGGAAAGCCTGCTGCCCGAGTACAGCGCCTTTGGTGCGGTGCGCGGGCCGGCGGGCAGCGCGCTGCCGGGCATCGCGCCCAGCAACGCCTACCGCTGCGCCGATGGCGCTTATGCCCTGGTGGCCGGCAATGGCGACAGCATCTTCCGCCGCCTGATGGTGCTGATCGGCCGCCAGGACCTGGCCGACGACCCCGCGCTGGCCGACAACACCGGCCGTGTGCAGCGCGTGACCGAGATCGATGAGGCCATCGGCGCCTGGACCGCCCGCCTGACGGTGGATGAGGTGCTGGAACAGCTGAACGGCGCAGCGGTGCCGGCCGGCCGCATCTACACCGTGGCCGACATCGCCGCCGACCCGCACTACCGCGCCCGCGGCATGCTGGACGAGGTGGAGATGGCCGACGGCAGCCGCATGGCGGTGCCGGGCGTCGTGCCCAAGCTGTCGGCCACGCCGGGCCGCCATGTGCGACAAGCTCCGACGCTGGGCCAGGATTCAGATGCAGTCTTGCGCGAGATCGGCCTGACCGACGATCAGATCCACGCGCTGCGCGAACGTGGCATCGTGGGCTGAGAGCGTGAGAGTCTTTCGTTCAAGCCCGCTCACCACGCCCAAAGACGCCCGCTCGTCGTTGCAAATGCTCGCCGTAGCCCGAGCTACGGCTGCGCTTTGCGCCTAGATCGGACGCCTTTGGACGCGTTGCTCGGGCTCGCCCGAAAAACTCTCACGCTCTGAGTCGGGGGCTGGCCGCGCTGGCTTGAGCCTGGCGTCAGCGGCCCGCCGCGGGCCGCACCGCGCCGCCCGCCCGGGCTACGCCCTGCCCAGGTGCGCTGGCACCACAGCCGTCTCGGCCCGCTGCAACTCCTGCGCCATCAGGTCGAGCACCTCCCACACCGCCCGATTGCGCATCGCCTCCACCCGCGACTGAAAGGCCGGCAGATCGGCCAGCAGCCGCTGCGTGGCATGCCCCAGCGCGCGGACCGAGCGCACGGTGGTGCCCAGGCCGTGCTCGTGGATCCACTGCACGTTGTAGCGCTCCTGCGGCATCACGCCGGTGGGCGCCAGCGCGATCACCGGCAGGCCGCGCTGCACTGCTTCGCTCAGGCTGCCGGGGCCGGGCTTGCCGATGAAGAAGTCGGCCAGGTC
>CAKZXL010000718.1 GCA_937883885.1 uncultured Aquincola sp.
CAGGCGCGATTGCTGGTGCACCGTCAGGCCGGTGGGTTGGGGTTTGCTCATGCGGCTTCCAGCGCGGCGGCCACCGCCGCATCGAGTTGATCGAGGGTGCAGGCCAGGCGCTGCACCGCGGGCGGCTGCACGCTGCGCTGGGCCGTGCCCCACACCGGCTGCGGGAAGTGGCTGTCCCAGCTGAAGCGGGCGATGACGTGCCAGTGCAGGTGCGGCACCATGTTGCCGAAGGCAGCCAGGTTGATCTTGGTGGGCTGCAGCTGCTGGCGCAGCGCCCGTTCCACCGCCACCAGCAGCGCCAGGCAGCGGGCCTGGTCGGCGGGCGACAGATCGCTGAGTTCGGCCACATGGCGGTCGAGGATCAGGCGGTAGAAGGCCGGAAACAGCTCGTCCGCCGCGCGGATGACGCGCCAGCCCTCGCCCCGCCACACCACGTGGCCGCCGGGCGTGGTGCACAGCTCGCAGGGCGCAGCGCTGGAGGACGCACTCACACCAGCACCCGCTCGATGCCGCCCTGGTTGGCGCGAGCCACGTACTCGGGCATCCAGTTCTCGCCCAGGATCTTGCGGGCCATTTCCACCACGATGTAGTCGGCTTCCAGCAAGCCGTTGTTCAAGTCGTTGCCGTAGCGGCTGAGGCCTTGCAGGCAGCTGGGGCAGCTGGTCAGGATCTTCACGTCCTGGCCGGCGGGCACGGCGCCGCTGTGGCGCAGCGCGGCTTCGCCCTTGCGCAGCTCTTCTTCCTTGCGGAAGCGGATCTGCGTGGATACATCGGGCCGGGTGACGCCCAGCGTGCCGCTTTCGCCGCAGCAGCGGTCGTTCTTGAGCACGCTCTCGCCCACCAGCGCCTTGACCGTCTTCATCGGCTCCTGCAGCTTCATCGGCGTGTGGCAGGGGTCGTGGTACAGGTAGGCGCCCTGCTGCGCGGCCGGCAGCGTGATGCCGCGCTCCAGCAGGTATTCGTGGATGTCGACGATCCGGCAGCCGGGGAAGATCTTGTCGAACTCGTAGCCCTGCAGCTGGTCGTAGCAGGTGCCGCAGCTCACCACCACCGTCTTGATGTCCAGGTAGTTCAGCGTGTTGGCCACGCGGTGGAACAGCACCCGGTTGTCGGTGATCATCTGCTCGGCCTTGTCGAACTGGCCCGAGCCGCGCTGCGGGTAGCCACAGCACAGGTAGCCCGGCGGCAGCACGGTTTGCACGCCGGCATGCCACAGCATGGCCTGGGTGGCCAGGCCCACCTGGCTGAACAGGCGCTCACTGCCGCAACCGGGGAAATAGAACACCGCCTCCGTCTCGGCCGTGGTGGCCTGCGGGTTGCGGATGATGGGCACGTAGGCCTTGTCCTCGATGTCCAGCAGCGCACGCGCGGTGCGCTTGGGCAGGCCGCCGGGCAGCTTCTTGTTGATGAAGTGCACCACCTGCTCCTTGAGCGGCGCGGTGCCCACGGTGGCGGGCGGCGCGCTGGTCTGCTTGCGGGCGGCCAGCTTCAGCACGTCGTGCGCCAGGCGCTGGGCCATGAAGCCCACGTCCACCATGGCGCTGCGCACCAGCTTGATGGTTTGCGGGTTGGTGGCGTTGAGCATCAGCATCGCCGCGGCATTGCCGGGGCGGAAGCTCTTCTGGCCCATCTTGCGCAGCAGGTTGCGCATGTTCATCGACACGTCGCCGAAGTCGATCTTCACCGGGCAGGGGTTGGCGCACTTGTGGCACACCGTGCAGTGGTCGGCCACGTCCTCGAACTCTTCCCAGTGCTTGATGGACACGCCGCGGCGGGTCTGCTCTTCATACAGGAAGGCTTCCACCAGCAGCGAGGTGGCCAGGATCTTGTTGCGCGGGCTGTACAGCAGGTTGGCGCGCGGCACATGGGTGGCGCACACCGGCTTGCACTTGCCGCAGCGCAGGCAGTCCTTGATGCTGTCGCTGATGGCGCCGATGTCGCTGCGCTGCATGATCAGCGACTCATGCCCCATCAGCCCGAAGCTGGGCGTGTAAGCATGTCGCAGGTCGGCGGCATGCACGTCGGCCCATTCCGCGGTGGTGCCGGGGCGCAGCAGCTTGCCGCGGTTGAAGCGGCCTTCGGGGTCGACGCGCTGCTTGTAGTCGGCAAAGGGTTGCAGCTCGGCGTCGCTCAAGAACTCGAGCTTGGTGATGCCGATGCCGTGCTCACCCGAGATCACGCCGTCGAGGCTGCGCGCCAGCGTCATGATGCGGGCCACCGCCTCATGGGCGGTTTGCAGCATCTCGTAGTTGTCGCTGTTGACCGGGATGTTGGTGTGCACGTTGCCGTCGCCGGCATGCATGTGCAGCGCCACCCACACGCGGCCACGCAGCACCTCTTTGTGGATGCGGTTGCACTCTTCCACGATGGGCGCCAGCGCCGCACCTGCGAACAAGGCCTGCAGCGGCTTGCGGATCTGCGTTTTCCAGGAGGCGCGCAGCGTGGTGTCCTGGATCAGCTCGAAGAAGCTGCGGGCATCGGCGCCGTCGGCGATCTGGTCCAGGCCATCGAGCCAGCCGCGCCACAGCACGCGCACTTCGCGCAGCAGCTGCAGCGCCTGCTGCACCCGGTCTTCCAGCAGCTCGGCGCTCGGAATGTCGCCGGCATCGTCGCTCTTGCCCAGCGGCAGGTTGCCGCGCAGGAAAAACGCCTCCAGCGCATCGACCAGCTGCAGCTTGTTGCGCAGGCTCAGCTCGATGTTGATGCGCTCGATGCCGTTGGTGTACTCGCCCATGCGTTCGAGCGGAATCACCACGTCTTCGTTGATCTTGAAGGCGTTGGTGTGGCGCGCGATGGCGGCGGTGCGCTTGCGGTCGAGCCAGAACTTCTTGCGCGCATCGGCGCTGACGGCCACGAAGCCTTCGCCCGCGCGGCTGTTGGCGATGCGCACCACCTCACTGGTGGCGCGGGCCACGGCGGCTTCGTCGTCGCCGACGATGTCGCCGATCAGCACCATCTTGGGCAGGCCGTTGGCGCTGGTGCTGCCGCGTTTGCTCTTGGTGGCGTAGCCCACCGCCTTCAAATAGCGGTCGTCCAGATGTTCCAGGCCGGCCAGGATGGCGCCGCCGGGCTGGCGCGCCTCGGCGAACATGAAGTCCTTGATCTCGACGATGCTGGGCACGGCATCTTTGGCGTTGCCGAAGAACTCCAGGCACACGGTGCGGGTGTGCGCCGGCATGCGGTGCACCACCCAGCGCGCGCTGGTGATCAGGCCGTCGCAGCCTTCTTTCTGGATGCCGGGCAGGCCGGCCAGGAACTTGTCGGTGACGTCCTTGCCCAGGCCTTCCTTGCGGAACACGCGGCCGGGGATTTCCAGCACCTCAGTGCGCTCCAGCACCTTGCCCGAGG
>CAKZXL010000719.1 GCA_937883885.1 uncultured Aquincola sp.
GTGGTGGGCACGGTGATGACGGGGCTGCTGGGCGGCATCCTGCTGTCGCGGGTGGTCAGTGGCTTCGTGGCCGAGCACTTCGGCTGGCGCGTGGTGTTCATCGCGGCGGCGCTCAGCATCGTGGCGGTGGGGGCGGCGGTGTGGCGCGGCCTGCCTCGATTCCGGCCCACCACGCAGCTGGGCTACGGGGCGCTGCTGGGCTCGCTGGTCAAGCTGTGGCGGCGCCATCCCGCGCTGCGGCATGCGGCCTGGGCGCAGGGGCTGCTGTCGGTGGGCTTCAGCGCCTTCTGGTCGACGCTGGCGGTGATGCTGCATGGCGCGCCCTTCCACCTGGGCAGCGCCGCGGCCGGGGCCTTCGGCCTGGCCGGGGCGGCGGGTGCACTGGCCGCGCCGCTGGCCGGCCGGCTGGCCGACCGTTCGGGCCCGGCGCATGTCACCCGGCTGGGTGCGGGGCTGGTGGCCGTCTCGTTCGCCTCGATGGCGCTGCTGCCGCTGCTGCCGCCGGCCGCGCAGCTGTGGGCGCTGGGCGCCGCAGCGCTGGGCTTCGACCTGGGCATCCAGGCCACGCTGGTGGCGCACCAGACCATCGTCTACGGCATCGAGCCTGGCGCCCGCAGCCGCCTGAATGCCGTGCTGTTCGTCGGCGTGTTCGTGGGCATGGCCGCCGGTGCCGCGCTGGGCAGCCTGGCGCTGGCGCCATGGGGCTGGGCCGGTGTCACGGCGCTGGCCACTGCCAGCGCGCTGGCTGCGCTGGGCGTGCGCCTGGTGGCGGGTCGCTGATCATCCTCTGACCGCGCGGGGCGGCAAGCGTGGACAATCGCGCGCAGGTCACAGGAAGTAACCATGAGCAACAGCGCCAGAAACCCGGTTTGGATTGCCGCCTCGATCCTAGGCGCGCTGGGGCTGGTGGGCAGCACGTGGTGGGCGCAGCACAGTTTCGGCCAGGGCTTCCTGCCGCACGGTTTCTGCCTGACCTGGATTCCGGGCCTGCTGTGGCTGCACGTGGCCAGCGACACCTTGATTGCGCTGGCCTATTTCTCGATTCCGCTGACGCTGCTGTACTTCGTGCGCCGCCGGCCCGACCTGCCCTTCGGCCCGATGTACCTGCTGTTCGGCGCCTTCATCGTGGCCTGTGGCGTCACCCACCTGATGGACGTGTGGACGCTGTGGAACCCCGACTACTGGCTGGCCGGCGGCATCAAGGCGCTGACGGCGGCAGTCTCGGTCACCACCGCCATCGCGCTGGTGCTGGGCCTGCCGCGGGCGCTCAGCATTCCCTCGGTGCAGCAGCTGGAAAAGGCCAAGGCCGCGCTGGAAGAAGAGGTGCGCGCCCGCTGCCAGGCCGAGGCCGAACTGCGCCGCATCCAGGCCGAGCTGGAGCAGCGCGTGGCCCAGCGCACCGCCGCGCTGGCCGAGGCCACCGCGCTGCTGGACGGCCTCTTTGACGCAGTGCCGGCCGGCATCGCGGTGTTCGACGACCAGGACCGCTACATGCGCGTGAACCCCGCGCTGGCCCGCATCAACGGCGCGGCGCCCGGCGAACACCTGGGCCGCAGCCTGGCCGACCTGGTGCCCATGCTGGCCGACGAGGTGGGCAGCCATCTGGCCCAGGTGCGCCAGAGCGGGCAGCCCCTGCTGGGGCTGGAAGTCAGCGGCCGCATGGCCGGGCGGCCCGGAACCAGCACCTATGCGGTGAGCTACTTCCCGGTGCCGGGCGCGGGCGGCGCAGTGCATGTCGGCGCCATCTGCCAGGACATCACCGAGCGCCGCGCGGCCGAGGCCGAACGGGTGCAGCTGCTGCAGGAAGCGCAGGAGGCCAACCGGCTCAAGGGCGAGTTCGTGGCCCATGTGTCGCACGAGCTGCGCACGCCGCTGCAGGCGCTGCTGTCTTGGGTGGGCCTGCTCAAGAGCGGCAAGCTCGACCAGAAGGCCACCGCCCGCGCCTTCGAGCGGCTGGAGCACAACGTGCAGCTGCAGTCGCGCATGATCGCCGAGCTGCTGGGCGCCGCCCGCAGCCCCGGCCTGGACGTGGCCGAGGCGGCGCGGGCAGCCGGGGTGCAGGCCGGCTCGACCGCTGCGCAGGCCGATGCCGGCAGCACCGGCCCCGCCGGCACCGCGGCCGATGGAGGCCCCGCGGCGCCGGAGCAACCGCTGCGCGACCTGCGCATCCTGTACGTGGAAGACGAGCCCGACGTGGCCGAAGCCACCGCCCAGGCGCTGGGCGCGCTGGGGGCGCGCGTGGCTTTGGCGCCGGCGCCCGATGCAGCGGCCGAGCTGCTGCGCAGCGCCGTGTTCGACGTGCTGGTGAGCGACCTGCGGCTGGCCGATGGCGCCACCGGCTTCGACGTGCTGCAGCGGGTGCGACTGCTGGACCAGCGGCTGCCGGCCATCGCGCTGTCGGCCTACGGCAGCGACCGCGACCTGGCGGCCACCAGCCAGGCCGGCTTCGTGCAGCACTTGGTCAAGCCGGTGGATGCGCAGACGCTGGCCAGCGCGGTGCTTAAAGTGCTGCAAGGCCGCGCCAAGGCCGGCTGAGCCCTTCACCTTCCTTCAGGAGACGCGCCCATGGACCTCATCGGCATGCTCGATTCGCCCTACGTGCGCCGCGTGGCGGTGGCACTGCAGCAGCTGGATCTGCCTTTCACCCACCAGTCGATCTCGGTGTTCCGCGGCATCGACCAGTTCCGCCAGATCAACCCGGTGGTCAAGGCGCCCACGCTGGTGTGCGACGACGGCACGGTGCTGATGGATTCCACCCTGATCCTGCAGTACGCCGAAGGCCTGGCCGGCCGCCGCCTGCAACCGGGTGATGCCCGCTCGCTCCGACTGACCGGCCTGGCGCTGGCAGCCTGCGAAAAGAGCGTGCAGATCGTCTACGAACACAACGTGCGCCCGCCCGAGAAGTGGCACCAGCCCTGGCTCACGCGCGTGACCGAGCAGATGACCACCGCCTACCGCCTGCTGGACACCGAACTGGCCGGCCGCCCGCCGCAGCTGGACGACGCCGGCATCACCGCCGCGGTGGTGTGGTTCTTCAGCCAGCAGATGCACCCCGAGCTGCTGCCCGCGGCCGCGCACCCGAACCTCAGCGCCCTGTCGGCCTGGGCCGAGCAGCAGCCGGCGCTGCGCGCGGCGGCGCATGGCGAGGGCGTTTACCCGACGGCGGGTTGACAGATGCTCTCTGGGCAAGCGCGCCTGTTCCAGGCCGTGCGAGCCGGTGAGTTGCTCGGCCTGCTGCCCGAGACCGTTCATGCGGTGTTCGCCCGGCATGTGGCGGCCAAGGCGCCATCTTCCACAGCCCTCTGGTGCGCCGAGACAGGTGAATGGGCGCTTGGCGGCACGCTGGCCGGTTTGCCTGAAGTGCCAGACCTGTGGGCATTGGTGCGCCACCCGGTGCGGCTTGCGGCGCTGGCCGAGGAGCTTGGTCAGCGGGAAGCCAACGACGGCGTCGCACTGGTGCAGCCGTTCAGCGAGCTCATCGTGCGCGCGCCGGCCACCGACAGGCACTACGTCCGCACCGAGCCGCGAGCGGGGGACCCCGGCGCCCAGGGCGTGCGTCCGCTTTGCTTGGAGGATTTCGATAGACAGGTGCTGCACGATGAGATCAGCGCGCTGCTCGGCCGTCCGCAGTTGCTGATCGAGGACTTCGGCGGGCTGTCTCAGTTCATGGTCTGCGAAGTGGGTGGCATGGTCGTCGCTGTGGCGGATGCAGTGGTCCAGCACGGCCGGCACGCTGCTATCCAGCAGGTGTACACGGCGCAGGCCTTCAGGCGCCGGGGCATCGCCAGCGCGCTGGTGGCCCGGCTCGGCGACCAAATCACGGCGCAGGGCCGCGTGGCCCTGTATGTGTGCGACGCCAGCAACCGGGCGTCGAGCGCCACGGCCGAACGAGCCGGATTCAACTTCGCCGCCAGCCTCCCCTGCTTTCCCAGCGGCAGGCTGACAGCTCAGCCACCCGGATGGGAGTCCAGCGACTCAAGCAAGCGCTGACCGGCGTCGGCTTGCCCCTCATCGGCGAGCGTGGCCGCCAGTTGGTTCAACTGCGTAACCGTCAGTCCGACGTTCAAGCTGATGCGCACATGCGCCTGCAGCTGCGAGGCCACGCCGCTCAGGGCCGACAGCGCGGCCACGGTGGCCAGTTCGCGCTGGCGCCAGTCCAGGTTGTCGCGCGCGAAGA
>CAKZXL010000720.1 GCA_937883885.1 uncultured Aquincola sp.
AGCTCGCTGCCCAGCAGCGTGTCGCGCAGGTCGATGGCCAGCAGCAGCACCGCGATGCGGCGCGGCACGTCGGCCGCATCGGGCCGGTGGGCGGCCTCGAACAGCAGGTCGCGCGCGGCCTGCAGCCGCTCGTCCAGGCTCACCTGCCGCTCCATCCAGTCCTGCAGCGGCGGCGCGCCTTCGGGGCGCATGCGGTCCTGCAGCAGCAGCACCGTGCGTGAGCGCAGCAGCGCGGCGGTGGCCTCCAGCGCGGCGGCCAGCGCCAGGCCGCGGTAGCGCGGCTGCAGCGCGCGCGAGGCCAGCACCGACCACACCAGGTACAGCGCACCGCCCAGCGCCGTCCAGCCGGCATGTTCCAGCTGCGCGCGCCAGCCCACCAGCGGCGGCGCGGCCATGGTGAACACGATGGCCAGGATGGGTACGAAAGAGATGGGGCCGGCCCGCGCGCCCCAGGCCAGCGCCAGGCTGGCCAGGAAGGCGATCAGGGTGACCACGCCGCCCAGCGCCAGCTCATGGTCGCGCAGCAGCGTCACCAGCACGGTGGCCAGCAGGCCGGCGGTGGCGGCGGTGAACACCCGGCGCAGCGTGCGGCGCGGCACGTTGGGCGTGTCGGCCAGGCTGGCGAAGATGGCCCCGCCCGAGGCCACCAGCGCCGCCGGGTGGCCGCCCAGCAGGCCGCCCACCAGTTGCACCAGCAGCACCCCCAGCGCCACGCTGATGCCGTTGATGCCATGCGCCGGCAGGTGCCAGGGCCAGCGGCGGGGCAAGGAGAGGCGGTTCACAGCGGCGCCCTCACAAGGCCGGGGTGGTGACGGCGGACACGGGCAGGCAGGTGCATCGGCAGGCGGGGGCGCAAGGGGCTGGTGGTCGGTGCGGCGCATTCTGCCGCCCTGCGGGGCGGGGGCCGTTAAAGTGCCCCATCCGATCCCTGCATGGAAGTGCGATGTCCCAGCTGATCACCTTCTCACGTGTTGCCGCCGCTGCGGCCCTGGCCGCGCTGCTGACGGCCTGTGGCGGCGGCAGCGACGACGACGCCGGCCAGCCCGCCAACACCACCTACAACCCACGCGCCGCCTTCCAGCAGCTGCTGGGCACCGGGGGCAGCTGGACGGTGCAAGGCACGGGCAACGACAACCTGAACTACCAGATCACGCTGGGCTATTCGCCCGCCGGCAGCGGTGTGTTCGTGATGGACGGCCGCACCTACGACACCGCCAACCAGACCTTGACGTTGCGCCAGTCGGGCAGCGCGTCGGGCAGCGTCAGCCAGACCCTTTATCACAGCCTGTCCACCGCCACGGTGGGCGGCACCCGCACCAGCGACAACGAATGCAGCGTCGCCGTGATGACCGGCAGCCTGCCCACCGCCGCCCGGGTGGGCGACAACGGGCCGCTGTTCCGGCTGACCGACTATGAAGGCTGCGTGGGCAGCACGGCGGTGGGCGTGACCGACGTCACCTGGTCGGTGGAGCGCAACGCCGGCCGCGCCTACTACTGCCTGACCACCCGCTACGTGACGGCGGGCGGCCTGGAGATCGAGTGCGTCGAAGCCAACGGCACCGGCGGCCTGCTGGGCAACCGGGCGCGTGTGCGCATCGAGGCGCCGGTGACCGGCGGCACCTTCGTCATCGACGCCTCGAACTGACCGACCGGCCGCGGCTTACAGCGCGCCGTCGTCCCAGGGACCGGTGATCGCGAAGGTGATGCCCGGGGTCTGGATGTTCACGAACAGCCACTCATTGTGGAAGGTGGCGCCCGCGAACTCCGAGCCGCGCTGGTCACCGGTGAAGGTGCGGCCCGACGGGCGGGTGTAGCTGCCGGTGGCCGCGAAGTTCACGTTGTTGTGGCAGAACGGGAAGATCTGGCCGTCCAGCGTCAGGCCGCGCAGCGATTGCGGGTCGTTGTCGCCGTCTTCGCACAGGATCAGGCTGCCGCGCGGGCTCCAGGCGATGTTGTCGGGCATGTGCACGTCCGCAGCGCGGCGTGATTCATACACCAGCGTGAAGGTCTCGCGTCGCGGGTCGTAGGCAAAGATCTGCCCCGCGCGCACCGTGCCGCCGCTGGTCGAGCAGACGTAGATCACGCCGTTGCCGTACCAGCAGCCTTCACCGCGCACCAGGCTGGCCGCGCCCTGCACCAGGCCCTGGGCCACCACGCCACCGTAGCTGGTGCCGCTGATGAAGGGCTTGTTCGGCTCGTTGATGTCCACCCACTCCACGTCCCAGCGGGTGCCGTCGGCAAAGCCGGCGCCGGTGTTGAAGTAGCTGATGGTCTGGCCCATCACGCTGATGCTGGCATTGGCCGGCACCTTGAGCTTCATCATCTGCAGCTTGCCGCCGGCCGAGGGGCGGCCCGGCACCTTGGGAATGAAGCGGTAGAAGCCGCTGGGCGTGGAGTCTTCGGTCTCGTAGATGATGCCGGTGACCGGGTCCACCGCCACCGCCTCATGGCTGAAGCAGCCCATGTCCAGCAGCGGCACCGGGTTGGCCGGGCCGGCGGCCGGCACGTCGAAGCAGTAGCCGTGCTGCTTGCTGGCGCCGTTGTGCACGCCGTCCGAGGTTTCTTCGCAGGTGATCCAGGTGTTCCACGGCGTGGGGCCGCCGGCGCAGTTGCGGATGGTGCCGGACAGCGTGGCCCACGAGGAAATGAACTTCTGCTGCTTGGGCGCAAACACCAGATTGGTGGTGCCGCCGTTGCACTTGGGGTCGTAGGTGACCTTGGGGGCGGCATAGCTGCCGGCGCTGCGGCTGCCTTGCTCGTGGTTGCGCACCAGCACCAGCTTGTCGGCGTCGGACGCCACCACGGCCATGCCGTCGTGCGCGCCCGGGGTGGCGATGCCGTCGCTCATCACGTCGCCGGTCCAGCCGAACGACCAATAGCGGAAGCCCGAGGGCAGCTGCAGCAGCGGCAGGCCGGTGGACTGGTCGGCCACCGGGGCCAGCGGGCCGTAGTCGGGGCTGTAGGGCAGCTTGACCGCATGCGCGGCGCCCGAGCCCAGCACGCCGAACGGCAGGCCGATGGTGGCGGCGGCGGCCACGCCGCTGCGCAGGAAGCCGCGGCGGCCGAAGCTCCAGTGCGGGTCCATGTCGCGGCCGGTGTCGGCACGGGCGAAGGCGCGCATCACGTCGATGTGTTCGTCACGGGTGGTCATGTGTTTTCTCCTGGCAATGTCAAAGGCTGGGGAAAAGGCCAGCGCCTCAGGCGCGGCGGCGGCGTGCGGCAAAGGCCAGCAGCGCCAGGCCGCCGGCCATCAGGGCGTAGGTGCCGGGTTCGGGCACGGCGGCGGTGATCGTGTAGCCCAGGGCGCCCTGGCCCAGGCCGTCGGCGTGGTCGGCAATGGCCAGCACGAAGGTGCCGCTGCCGTACACGTTGTCAAAGCGCAGCGTGGCGGCTTCGCCGGGGCCGCCCAGCGACCATTCGGTGGCGCCATCGGCCAGCGCCACGTGCACGCTTTGCGTGCCGGTGCGCAGGTCGAGGTAGCCGCTGGTATCGGCCTCGGTGCCATAGAAGGCCGCGATCACCGGGTCGAACGCGGGGTCGTTCGGCGTCACGGTGATCGTCACCTGCGCCATGAAGGGCGCGGTGAACTGCCAGAACGACCAGCCGGCCGCGTCGCCCCAGGGGCTACTGTCGGCAGCCACGCTGCCGGCAAAACTGCCGCTGGTGAGCACGCCCTGGTAGGTCACCGGCGCGGCCTGGGCCGAGGCGGCCAGCAACAGGCCGCCCGCCAGGCTCGCCCATCGGGATACAAGGTTCATCACTTCCTCCGAGTTCAGAGTTCCAGGCACGGCAAGCCCGCGCGTCATCGGCGCGGCCAGGGGTCGACCCCGTGCCAGCAGGTCGACCGCGGGAAACAGCAAAGGCACAGGCGCGCGCCGGCCCTTCAGCGGGCCGGGGCGCTGCGGTCAGGCGCTGCGGGGTGGGCGCAGGCGGCGTCGCGGCGCGCAGCTGCGCCAGCGCGCTGCCAGGGGCAGGCGTTGGCGCAGGGGCCTGGCCGGCAGCAGCGGGGCGTGCGCCAGCACGTCCACCGCCAGGTCCACCATGTCGGTGGCCGGTGTGGGGTCGGGTGCGTGGTCAGCGGCCAGGTCGGTCTGCTGCGCGCATTGCTGCTCGGGCAGCGGCGGGCTGTCCGCCTGCGCGCAGGCGATGGGGCTGCAAGCCGCCAACGCCGGCCAGACGTTGGCCGAAGAGCCTGCGCTCATCGGCTGCCCCAATGCGGCCAGCCACAGCGCCACCAGCAGCCAGGCCCATGCCGACGGCCGCAGGCGCTGCGGGAAGCAGCGCAAGAGCGGTGTGGAGGGTGGGCGCGACATCGGCATGCGGGTGGTGGGCCTGCCGATCCTGCGGCGTGCTCATGACCTGCGCGTGACGGCCGTGCGGGCCGTATGGGCCGGGGCCGCGGTCTGGGTCGGGCGGTCTTCAGCGCCGCCGCACGATGCGCGGCTTGGGCAGCCGCGGCCGGGCGGGCAGCGGCGGATGGGCCAGGACCTTCTCCGCATCGGCCACGATGCGGGCCAGCCGGTCGGCCAGCTTCTCGGTGCTGAGCCCTTCGCGAAAGCGCTCGACCATCAGCGGCAGGCTCATCGGCGTGGGTACCTTCAGCGGCACCAGGTCGATCTGCTGGGCCCGCATGCGCGACAGCACGTCGCCCAGGCGGCCCAGCTCCAGCTCCTGCGCCAGCACCTCGTGCTCGGCCTGGGTGAGCAGGCGGTTGCCGGCGTCGTACTTGCGAAACACCTCGTAGAACAGGCTGGACGAGGCCTGCAGCTGCCGCGCGCTCTTGGCCGCACCCGGAAAGCCGCTGAACACCAGCCCCGCCACCCGCGCGATCTCGCGGAAGCGCTTGCGCGCCAGCGCGCTGCTGTTCAGGCTGGCCAGCATGTCGGGCATCAGGCCCTCTTCGGCCAGCACGCGGCCGTCGAGCAGCGGCGCCACCTCCACCGGATGGATGCTGAGCAGCTCGAAGCCGTAGTCGTTGATCGAGATGGAAAAGGTGTTGGGCTGCTGCTGCGAGAAGCGCCAGGCCAGCAGCTGGGCCAGGCCCAGGTGCACGTTGCGGCCACCGAACGGGTAGACGAAGAGGTGATGGCCTTCGCGCGAGCGGAACTGCTCCACCAGCAGCCGGCCCGCCTGCGGCAGGTGCGACAGGCGCACCTGCACCTGCAGCATCGGCCAGGCGGCGCGCAGCTCGGGCTCGCTGAAGGCGGCGCCCTTTCGGGCCGGCGGCGGCGGTGCGTCGTCGGCCAGCTCGCCCTCGGGGTAGGCCTGCGCCACCTCCTGCGCGGCCTGGTGCAGCAGGGCCTGTATCGCATCGGCCAGCTCGCTGGACAGGGGCATCTTGGCGCCGTTCCACGACGCCAGCTTGCCGCTGCGGGCGCTGGCCTTGCGCACGTAGGCGGTCAAGTCGCGGGTGCGCACGTATTCCAGCGCACGGCCGCCGAAGATGAAGCAATCACCCGGGTTCAGCCGGGCGATGAAGCTCTCTTCCAGGTGCCCCAGCACGCCGCCGCCCACCCACTGGATGGGCATGGTGCTGTCGCTGACGATGGTGCCCACGCCCATGCGGTGGCGGCGCGCGATGCCGGCATCGGGCACGCGGTACACGCCTTCTTCGTCGGGCTGCACGCGGTGGTACTCGGGGTAGGCGCCCAGGCTGCTGCCGCCGCCTTCCACGAAGGCCAGCGCCCAGTCGAATTCCTCGCGCGTCAAACTTGTATAGGCAGGTGCGCTGCGCACTTCCTCGTACAGCGCATCGGGCGTGAAGCCGCCGCCCAGCGCCACCGTCACCAGGTGCTGCACCAGCACGTCCAGCGGCTTGGCCGGCGTGTGGCGGCCTTCCACCTGGCCGGCCTGCGCGGCGCGGCGGGCGGCGGCGCCTTCCACCAGCTCCAGCGCCTGCGTAGGCACCAGGGTCACGCGGCTGGGCCGGCCGGGCGCATGGCCGCTGCGGCCGGCGCGCTGCAGCAGCCGGGCCACGCCCTTGGCGCTGCCGATCTGCAGCACCCGCTCCACCGGCAGAAAGTCCACGCCCAGGTCCAGGCTGGAGGTGGCCACCACCGCGCGCAGCCGACCTTCCTTCAGGCCCAGCTCCACCCATTCGCGCACGCTCTTGTCCAGCGAGCCGTGGTGCAACGCCACCAGGCCGGCCCAGTCCGGCCGCGCGGCCAGCAGCAGCTGGTACCAGGCCTCGGCCTGCGAGCGCACGTTGGTGAACACCAGCGTGGGGCCGGATCGTTCGATCTCTTCCACCACCGGCATCTGCATCTGCGCGCCCAGGTGGCCGCCCCACGAGAAGCGGCCCACGTCGGCCGGCAGCAGCGTGTCGATGGCCAGGTCCTTGGGCACCCGGCCCAGCACCAGCTGGCCCTGGTCATGGCCCACCAGCGTGGACATGGCCTCTTCGGAGTTGCCCAGCGTGGCCGACAGGCCCCACACCACCAGCTGCGGGTTCCAGCGCCGCAGCCGCGCCAGCGCCAGCTGCACCTGCACGCCACGCTTGTTGCCCAGCAGCTCATGCCATTCGTCGACGATGACGGTGTGCACGCCGGCCAGGTCTTGCTGGGCGCTGGCGCGGGTGAGCATCAGCGTGAGCGATTCGGGCGTGGTCACCAGCGCGGTGGGCAGCCGGCGGTCCTGCCGCGCCCGCTCGGCCGAGGCGGTGTCGCCGGTGCGCTGGCCGATGCTCCAGGCCGGCGCTTCTTCGGCCAGCGGCAGCGTGAGCGATCGGGTGGTGTCGGCGGCCAGCGCACGCATGGGCGTGAGCCACAGCACGCCCAGCGGCGGCGCCTGGCGGGCGCTGTCCATCGGCACGCCCAGACCAGCGGCCCGGGCCAGTGCGCCGAACCACACCGCATAGGTCTTGCCGGCGCCGGTGGTGGCATGCAGCAGGCCGCTGTGGCCGGCGGCCATCGCGCGCCACACGTCGCGCTGGAAGGGAAACGGCTTCCAGCCATGGCGCTCGAACCAGGCGCCGGGGGCGTAGCGCAGGCGTCGGCCGGTCATCCGTGGATCGGGTTCAGGCCTTGACCGGTGAGGGCTTCTTCACCGGCGCCAGAACGGCGGCGGCAGGCTTGGTCCGACGCGCCCTGGCCGCGGTCTTGGCCGGCGCGGCGGCCTCAGGCGCGATCACCGGCGCATGCGGCACCGAGACGATCCAGCCTTCGATCGGATCGACCTGCGGCGGCAGGCCCCAGTCGGGCTGGCGGCTGGCCCAGGCGGCCTGCAGCATGCACAGCACCGCGTCCAGCTTGTCGCCGCTGCCATCGGCGGCCAGCGCATCGCGCTGCGCATGGCTGCACTTGAGGCGCAGGCCCAGGCGGCTGCGACCCTGCTCCAGCGCTTCCAGCAGGTCCTTACGGGCGATCAGCCGCTCGGGCGTGTGCTTGGCCCGCTCGTCGCTCTTGTATGAGCGGGCGCCGATCAGCTCGCGCGCCAGCAGGCCGGGGTAGGCCTCCAGCGCCACGCGGCTGGTGTCCCCTTCATGGTGGCCCGGCAGGTGCACACCGGCTTGCCGCAGCAGCGGCACGCCGGCATGCAGCATGTAGGCCACCGGCGGGTTCACCCATTTCATCGAGGGCGACGAGCCCGCCGG
>CAKZXL010000721.1 GCA_937883885.1 uncultured Aquincola sp.
CCTCCCAGCCCTTGCTCTTGCCACCCACAACGCCACCAGGATGCCCGTGAACGACGCCAGCGACAGCAGCGGAATCGGCACCACGCCGGCCATCTGAACGTCGGCGTCGGCGCAGGACGATCCCTTGCCGCACGGCACCAGGTCTTCCGATACCACGCCCCAGAAGATCAGCAGGTGATAAGAGGCGATGCCCCATCCCACGCAGGCCAGCGGCAGTGCGTAGCGCACGCTGCGCGCGTCCAACGCAAACAGGCCCATGCCGAGGACCAGCACCAGCGGAAACATCGCGATGCGCTGGTACCAGCACAGCACGCAGGGTGTCTTGCCCATCACCTCGCCAAGAAACAAGGCGCCCGCAGTGGCCAGCAGCGCCAGCAGCCAGGCCAGGAACAGCGGCGTCCAGAACGCGGCCTTCAGGCCCTCGCCGCTTTGCGTGGTGCGTTCCTTGCTCATCGTGGCGGTGGCGCGAAACCAGCCGTCGCGTTCGTCTCGACCGTCGACAGGGTACCGTCGGCCGCCTTGAACGAGAGCGTCAAAGGCACGAGATCTCCCGCCTTGATCTGCTGCTTCAGGTCCATCATCATGATGTGCAGGCCGCCCGACTTGAGCTCGATCGTCTGCCCTGCCTTCAAGGTCACACGATCTGCAGCGCGCATCCGCATGATGCCCCGGTCCAGCCACATCTCGTGCACTTCGACGATGCCGGCGACCGGGGAACTGGCGCCCGTCAGCACGACGTCCTTCTGGGCGGTCAGCCGCATGAAGGCACCGGTGGCAGATTGGTTCGGCACGGTGGCACGCGCCCAGGCGCCGTCGACGGTCACCTGCGCGTGGACCGCGGACGCCAGGCCAGCGGCCAACAGCGCAGCGAGGCAGCGGGACAAGACGCGGTTCGCAACAGGGAAACTCATGCCCATCATTCTCGCCCCGGGAACCGTGCGTGGCGCTTGGGCATTCACGTCGAGTGTCCTTGACCGGCCCGGCGCCCAGCCCGCCCGGGCAGGAACGATGCCACTATCAGCAGTACCGCACCGCCGACGACGAAGATGTCCGCGAGATTGAAGGCGGGCCAATGCATGTCGCGCCAATGCAGATCGAGGTAGTCGACCACGGCGCCGATGCGCATCCGATCGACAACGTTGCCCAGCGCACCGCCGATCATGCCGACGTAGGCGAGCGTCTCGAGTCGTGAGCAGATGCCGCGCCAGAGGAGGACTGCCAGCGTCCCGCTGACGGCGACGCCGACCGCACTGAGTGCATGGCGCTGCCAACCGCCTGCGTCGGCCAGAAAAGAGAACGCGGCACCCGGGTTGAGACCATGAACCAGATTGAACCAGGTGGTGACGGAAATGACTTCGCCACGGGGCAGGTTCGTGGCCACCAGCCATTTGACGACCTGGTCCAGCGAGAGCAGCAAAGCAGCCGCAGCCATGAGACGCCACCAGTGCCCGCGCCGGGCAGCCCTCGCTGCGCCTGGTGCGGCGAGACCCGCAGGTGCATGTGTCATCGCTCGAAGGCCCTGGTCAATGGCGTGGGTTCGCAGACCCGGCGCTCAATCGAACAGATCCCGCAAGAACGACTTGCGCCTGTGCCCACTGGCGTAGCGGTCGTCATGCCCGGAATGGTGACCTCCGTGGCCGCGCTCAGGTGTCGCTGAAGAGAACTGCGGGGCGGCGGGCGCCGGGACGGGAGCCGCCGCAGTCGATTCGATGGTCGAACGTTCGACGATCTTGTCGAGTTCGCCGCGGTCGAGCCAGACGCCGCGGCATTTGGGGCAGTTGTCAATTTCGATGCCCTGGCGCTCTGTTTCAGGGCTGCGAACGGCCGCTCCAACGGCTGGAGCAACTGCCCGTCATGACCACCGAGGGCACCGCAAGGGACGGCCCGTCGACGGGCTGACACCCTTCAGCAGCAGACGTGCAATGATCACTGGAAGCCGCGGTTCAATCGTAAGCCGAGGGTTCGGAAACCTGTGTGCTCCGTCCGGTACGCGACACGAAAGCGACAGGCGCCGCCGCGGCCTCCTGCCCCTCGGCGACTTGGCGACCTTCGACGGCCGATGCCGCCGCGACGATCCATGCCATGCAGCGCGTCTGCGAACACTTCAGCGCGTAGTTCGCCTCACCACCGATGACTGCCCGCCAGGCCTGCGCCAGTTCGTGCCCTTCCCATTGAAGATCCAGCGGGGGAGTCGAGCGAAGGGCATCAATGCCAAAGGGTAGCTAAGTGCCACTCAGCTCGGCGAGCGTCCGCGCCACATCGTGCCGCGACGCGGAATCAGCCTGAATGCGCCACACGCCACGCTCACGCGAGATCCCCAGTGCATCCGCGGGTCGCGCCACCGACCCGGCGTTTGCGCCCAGCACAGGCGCCCGATCGGGCACGATCAATTGCGGTTCCAGGCGCATCGGCAACGGCTCCGGAACGACGTCGGAAGCCACGGAGGCGGGCGCCATTGGATGTGAGAAGCCACCAGACCAGGCCCGACAGCGCCATGGCGCCGAGGCTCGCTGGCCAAAGGAAGCCATCGTCCGGCTTGCCGGGTCTGGTCGGCCTTCGGCAGGACATTGGCTCCTCGCCGGCGCATCGCGCCGCGCCCCGCTCGGCCAGCGCGCGAAGCCGCGCAAGCGACTCCGAAGATGCAACGTCCACCATGCCGTCCAAATCCATCCTTCTCGAACATCACCGTCGCCGACGCGAATCGCTTGCCGAGACGCCCCTGTCGCGGCGATGGGCACCACGGACCATCGACGGCCATGGGTGTCGGACCCGGCCATGACGGAACCGTGAACGGCGCCCGCGTTGGCCAGCGCGGGCCCGTGTCATCCGGCTGAAACAACGCATGGGAAGACTCTCGAAAGTGGTCGCGGGCGCGTGGGAGGCGCTCCGTCCTCCACTAGAAGCATCCCAATTCACCGGAGTCGAGCATGTCGAAGTTTCTACTCGCCACGGCAGTTGCCGCAGCGATATCGTCACTGGCCGGCGTCGACGCCGTCGCGCAGTCCGCACCGGTCGTGCAAGGCCCCGAGTCGGTGTCCGACTGGTACAAAGCCGGTGACAAGTTCGTCCGCGACAGCGAGCGCGTCGAGGAGAAGCATCGCCGCGCGAAGAACGTGATCCTGTTCGTCGGCGACGGGATGGGCGTGTCGACCGTCACCGCGGCGCGCATCCTCGAAGGCCAGCTGACGGGCAAGCCCGGCGAAGAGAACCGGCTGTCCTTCGAGAACTATCCGCACACGGCGTTCTCGAAGACCTACTCCTGGGACCAGCAGACCTCGGATTCCGCACCCACGATGACCGCGATGGTCACCGGCTACAAGGCCCGCGAAGGCATGCTGTCGGTCGATCACACGACGGCCCGCGGCGAGTGCAACGCGTCGGTGATCGACGCCAAGAGGCTCAAGACCATCCTCGAATACAGCGCCGAGCGCGGCAAGTCGACCGGCATCGTGTCCACCGCCCGCCTGACGCACGCCACGCCCGCGGCCCTGTACTCGCACACCTCCGTTCGCGACTGGGAGGCCGACGCCAACATGCCGGTGACCGACGTCAACACCGGCGCACCCTGCCGCGGCTCGGCCTCGGCGGTGAAGGACATCGCACGGCAGCTCATCGAGGCCTCGCCGGCGGTTCGATCCAGCCTCAAGGTGGCGATGGGTGGCGGCCGCACCTACTTCCTGCCCAACAGCGTGACCGACCCGGAGTACCCGGCAACCAAGGGCCGCCGCCTGGACGGGCGCAACCTGGCTGGCGAGTGGGTCAGCACCCGCAGCACCATGGGCGGCGCAGCCTATGTCTGGAACAAGTCGCAGTTCGACGCCTTCGACCCGGCCAGCAACGAGTATCTGCTCGGCCTGTTCGAGCCGTCGCACGTGCAGTACGAAGCAGACCGCGCCAGGGACACGGGCGGCGAGCCGTCGCTGACCGAGATGACCGACAAGGCCCTTCGCATGCTGATGAAGGACCGCAAGGGGTTCTTCCTGCACGTCGAAGGCGGCCGCATCGATCATGCGCACCACGCCGGCAATGCCAAGCGCGCGCTGCTCGAGACGATCGAGTTCTCCAACGCGATCCGCCGCACGGTGGAGATGCTGCGCGCGAACGGTCAGCTCGACGAGACCCTGATCATCGTCAGCGCCGACCATAGCCACACCCTAACGATCGCCGGCTACCCGAGCCGCGGCAACAACATCCTCGGTCTGGTGCGTGAGGTACCGGACAAGGACGGCGCGCCGCTCGCCAACTCGTCCGACGCCAACGGCCTGCCCTATACGACGCTGGGCTACCAGAACGGCCCGGGCTACCGTGGCCCGACCAGCCGGCCGAACCTCACCAGCGTCGACACGACCGACCTGGGGTTCCTGCAGGAGGCCGCCGTGCCGCTCGGCTCCGAAACCCACGCGGCCGAGGACGTCGGCATCTACGCGCGGGGCCCGAAGGCCTATCTGGTGCGCGGCACGATGGAGCAGAACTGGATCTTCCACGTGATGCGCGAGGCCTTCGGCTTCTAAGTCCCGTTGCAGGGCCTGTGCCCTTGCCGTGCAGACCGGGCCTTGGCCCGGTCTCTTCACTTCCCGGCACCACTTCCAATCAACCATGAATCGACCCGTCGTCTTGATTCGGCGTTCGGCGCTGTCCTGCCTCCTCGCGCTGGCGCCGGCGTTGGTTAGTACCGTCGAGGCGCGCGAACCGCAGGCGCCCAACACCGGGGCCGTGGCAGCCACCGCGCTGACGCTCAGCGAGACGCCACCTCCTCTGTCCGCCCGCTACCGCGTCACAGTCACGACGCCGGCCCGATCCGCGCGGCCTCCAGTCAAACAGATCTGGCACTTCCACCGCAATGCGGAGCAGGTGGCACTGTTGAAGGGCACGATCGACGAAGTCTGGCATCGCGATCGGCAGGGCCTCGTGAGCTTCGAGCGGGTCTTCCACGACGACCAGCGTACCGTGGACTACACCGCCGGTGAACTGGCCACGATCGGCGTCGCAACCGATTGGGCGGCGCTGTCGAGTCTGGTGGATGCACAGGTGCTCCGGTCTTTGCGTGTGGTCTCCCGGCGCGGCACTGGTGCCGCCGAGCGCGTGGTGCTCGTCGGTCGCGCAGGCAGCGATGCATACCGGGTCGAATGGAGTCCGGCCTTGCAGATGCCTACCCGGATGCTGCGGACCGAACGCAACGGTCGCCAAACTGAACTGGTGCTCGAACAACAGGTTGCCGTCGCCCCGGCCACATGGCCCGTGGTGGGGCAGCGCTCGGCCGACTACCTGCGTCTGGACGCGGCGGACTTCGGTGACATGGACTACGACCCCGTCGTGCGCAAGGCTGAGGCGCTGGACATCCGGCTGGGCTGGCGCACCGCGCACCACCACGATTGAGCACCGCAGGCTGCCGGCAACGGCCGCCGCGTACTTCCGCGATCCAGGTCGGTCGGGATCTGCTGGCGCTTCATCTTCTCCCACGGTGTCTTGCGGCTGATGCCGAGCCGTTCGGTGGCCTTCGAACTGCTGCGCCCCGACCGTTCCAGTTCATGGTGTGCAGTACCTGCTGGACAAACATCGATCGACGGCATCGAGTGCCTGTCCGTCGCTGCGGCACAAACGCGTCACCGTCCACGGCTTGAGGCACACCATGGCCATGGACCTTCTGCAGTCCGGCGCCAGGCGCTCCGTGATTGCCCTTTGGCTCGGGCATGGGAGCGCCGAGACCACGCAAATCCATCTCGATGCATCCCTCGCGATGAAGGAACAGGCGCTGGTCAAAGCCACACCCCTTCACGGGAGACCGGGTCGATATCGACCCAGCGACCAGCCCATGGACTTCCTGAACAGCCTCTAGGTCGCCAGACTATGCCGGGCAGGCGCGCGGCGGTTGCGCGGCGCAACCACCGAAGCCGCGTCATACTGGTCCGTGCGCGTCGTCACGAGACATAGTCGGGAAGGGAAGAGAGTGCCTCCTATTCGCCGCCGAGATAGGCTTCTCACGGACGCCATGAGGCTACCCCGTCAGGTCCCCGCCGCCAGCTTGTCCTGGCTGGCAGGACTGTGGATGCTCGCCATCGACAACCCAGCGTTCTGGCGCACGCTTTGGGCCGGTCGCGACGTCTCGTCCTCGCGCAGTCTGTTCGCCTTGGCAGGCGTGGCGCTGGTGCTATGGGCGCTGCTGAGCCTGATGGTACGGCTGCTGTGCTGGCCACGGCTCGCCAAGCCCGCCATCGTCGTGTTGCTGCTGGTGGCAGCGGCGGCAGCGCATTTCATCGGCAGCTACGGCATCCTGATCGACAAAGGCATGATTCGCAATGTGCTGCAGACCGACTGGCGCGAGGCCGGTGATCTGGTCTCCCTGCCGTTGCTGATCGACTTGGCGCTGCGCGGGCTCCTGCCCGCCGCGCTGGTCGTCGCGTTGCGCATTGAATTCGGCCCGTGGCGCGCGGCTACCATGGGCATCGCAAGACACGCCGCGCTGACGATCGGTCTGGCGCTGGCCTTCGCCGCGACGTTCTACGGCGACTACGCCAGCGCCGCGCGCAACCAGCGCGAACTGCGGCACCTGCTGACGCCCACCAATGTGCTCAACGGCTTCTACGGCCTGTGGAAGGAGCGCAGCCGGGCAGACGTGAAGCTGACGCAGGTGGGCGAGGATGCCCGGCGCGCGCCGATGCTGCCGCAGGCCAGACCGCTGCTGGTGGTGCTGGTGGTCGGCGAGACGGCCCGGGCCGCGAACTTCTCTCTCGGCGGCTATGGGCGCCCGACGAACCAGGCCCTGGCCGACAAGGAGGTGGTGTACTTCCCCAACGTCACCGCCTGCGGCACCGACACTGCAACGTCGCTGCCCTGCATGTTCTCGGATCTCGGCGCCGAGCGCTTCTCGGCGGCTGCGGCCGGGGCGCGCGAGAACGTGCTCGACATCCTCGCCCGGGCAGGGGTGTCGGTGCGCTGGCTCGACAACAACTCCGGATGCAAGGGGGTGTGCCGCCGCGTCCCCAGCGCCGACCTGTCACGCAGCACCGATCCGGCGCTGTGCGACGGGCGGGAGTGCCTCGACGGCGTGCTCGTGAACGGCCTGCGCGAAGGGCTGGCGACCTCGGTCCGCGCTGGCGCCGATGGCCTCATCGTGCTGCACATGAAAGGCAGCCACGGGCCGGCCTACCACCGACGCTATCCGCCCTCGTCTCGCCGATTCGAGCCCACCTGCGACACCAACGAGATCCAGCGTTGCAGCCAGGACGCCTTGCGCAACACCTACGACAACGGCATCGTGTACACGAGCGAGGTCCTGGCCCAGACCATCGATCTGCTGGCCGCGCAGGCCGACCGGGTCGACAGCGTCCTGCTCTATGTGTCGGATCACGGTGAGTCCCTGGGCGAGAAGGGGGTCTACCTGCACGGCCTGCCACGCATCATGGCCCCCGCCGAGCAGACCAGCATTCCGATGATCGCCTGGTTGTCGGCAGGCGCACAGCAGCGTCTGGGTGTCAGCCGAGCCGCCTTGCAGCAGACCGCGTCGAAGAGCTATTCGCACGACAACCTCGCGCCCACCCTGCTCGGGTCGTTCGGCGTGCAGACCCGCGCCTACCGGGCCGAGCTGGACCTGCTGGTCCAGGCGAGGGCCGTTCGCGAGCCCGGCCTGGGCGACCGTGCGTCGCGGTGAAGGTGACGGGATAGAGGCACCATGGCACCATGGCTGCCCGTTGCCGGTGCTGCGTGCAGCACCGGCTGCGGCACATGCCCTGCGCCGGGATGCAGCTTGCTCCAGCGGTGAATGAACAAGGAGAACGACATGGCCGAACCGCTGAAACTCAGACTCGACATCCGCCTGCTGCTGCCGTCGGTGACCGAGGTGCAGGACCCGTGCGTGCAGCGGCTGGTGCAGGCGCTGGCGGGCCGCGACGGCATTTCCACGGTGCATGTGGCCGACTCACAGGAAGCAGCCGCGCCCCAACTGTGCATTCACTACGACCCCAAGGTGTTGTCCCTCAGCCGCGTGCGGGAACTGGCACATGCGGCCGGTGCGCAGCTGAGCGACCGTTTCGGGCACCTGCTGCTGCGAACGTCCACGCTGCACGCCCGCGCCGCGCGCACGCTCACCTCCCGGGTGCAGGCCTTGGCGGGTGTGGTCGAAGCCGAGGTCACGGCAGGCGGCGCCGTGCGCATCGAATTCGACCGGCAACAGACGACTGCGGGCAAGCTGGACGAGGCCTTGCGCGAGATGGGCCTCGATCCGCAACCGAGTGCGCGGGCGCAGGAGCCGGCGGGCACGGCCCCCGACAGCCATGACCACCGCGACGGTCACACTCATGGCCACGACAAGGATCACCAGCACGATCACGATCATCAGGAAGAACACGGCCGCCGCCCGGCCGGCACGGTGGCCCAAAGCAGCGCCGCCAAAGCGCATGACCATGGCGCAGACGACCACGGCGCGGAGCACGGCGACGAAGCCGGGCATGGCGGGCACAGCCATGAACATGGCGGCGGCCTCTTCGGCGAAAGAACCGAACTCGTGTTCGCGCTGCTGGCCGGCGCCGCCGTCCTCGTCGGCTGGCTGCTCGAATGGCGCGGCCTGGCGCCACAGGTCGTCAGCACGGGCCTGTACGTGGCGGCCTACGTCTTCGGCGGCTACTACACGCTGAAGGAAGCGATCGAGAACATCCGCGCCAAGCGCTTCGAGATCGACACGCTGATGCTGGTGGCCGCTGCAGGCGCGGCGGCCCTGGGGGAGTGGGCCGAAGGCGGTCTGCTGCTGTTCCTCTTCAGCCTCGGGCACTCGCTGGAGCACTACGCGATGGGCCGCGCCCGCAAGGCGATCGAGGCGCTGGCCAAGCTGGCCCCCGAAACGGCGCAGGTGCGGCGCGACGACGCGCGGGTGGAAGAAGTCCGCGTCGAGGCGCTGCAGGTGGGCGATGTGGTGATCGTGCGTCCCAACGAGCGGCTACCCGCCGACGGGTTTGTCGTGCAAGGGCAATCCAGCGTGAACCAGGCACCGGTCACCGGCGAAAGCGTTCCGGTGGACAAGCAGCCGGTGGACGACCGCGAGCAGGCGCTCCAGGGATTCGACAAGCTGGCGGCCGCGCATCGGGTGTTTGCCGGCACCATCAATGGCAGCGGTGTCCTCGAGGTGATGGTCGCCCGGCGGTCGTCCGAGTCGACCATGGCACGGGTGGTGAAGCTGGTGACCGAAGCCGAGACCCAGCGCTCGCCGACCCAGAACTTCACCGAGAAGTTCGAGCGCATCTTCGTTCCGGCGGTGCTGGTGCTCGTCGTGCTGCTGATGTTCGCCGGGCTGGTGATCGACGAGCCCTTCAGTGCCAGCTTCTACCGCGCGATGGCCGTGCTGGTGGCCGCCAGTCCGTGCGCGCTGGCCATCTCGGTGCCCAGCGCGGTGCTCAGCGGCGTGGCCCGGGCGGGCCGCAGCGGCGTGCTGGTCAAGGGCGGCGGGCCACTGGAGAACCTGGGCACGCTGACGGCGATCGCCTTCGACAAGACCGGCACGCTCACCGAAGGCAAGCCGCGCCTGGTGGACGTGGTGCCTGCGCAGCCAGGCGGCGAGGAGGAACTGCTGGCGGTGGCGCTGGCGGTGGAGGAGCACAGCGACCACCCGCTGGCCAGCGCCATCGTGCAGGGCGCGCGCGAGCGGTTGCAAGGCAAGCCGCAGCAGGTGCGCATCGAGGGGCTGCAGAGCATCACCGGTCGCGGCCTGAAGGCGCGACTGGGCGCCGAGGAGGTGCACCTGGGCAAGGCGGCGCTGTTCGATGAAGTGCCCGGACGGCCGATGCCGGTCGAATTGACGTCTGCCAACGAGCGGCTGATGGCCGACGGCCGGACCACCATGGTGCTGCGCGTCGGCGAGCGCTATCTCGGTGTCCTCGGGGTCATGGACACCCCGCGCCCGGCGGCCGCCACCGTGATGCGCCAGCTCCAGGAACTGGGCATTCAGCGCCTGATCATGATTTCGGGCGACAACCAGCGCGTGGCGGAGTCGGTCGCCAGGAGCGTCGGTCTCACCGAAGCGCGGGGCGATCTGATGCCCGAGCAGAAGGTGGACGCCATCAAGGCGCTGCGCGTCGACGCAGGCAAGGTGGCCATGGTGGGCGACGGCGTCAACGACGCGCCGGCGATGGCCAACGCCACGGTCGGCATTGCGATGGGTGCGGCCGGCTCGGATGTCGCGCTGGAGACCGCCGACGTGGCCTTGATGGCCGACGACCTGGCGCAGCTGCCATTCGCCGTCGGGCTGTCGCGGCGCACCAGCCGGGTCATCCGGCAGAACCTGTGGGTGAGCCTGGGCGTCGTGGCCGTGCTCATTCCATCGACGATCCTCGGACTGAACATCGGCACGGCCGTGCTGTTCCACGAAGGGTCGACGCTGCTGGTCGTCATGAACGCCCTTCGGCTGCTGACCTATGAATTCAAGGCGGCGCTGCCGCCCCCGCAGACGGCCCCGGAAACCGCCGCGCAGAATGTCTGATGGGGGTCACTTGATGAAGCGCCGTCTCTTGTTGCAAAGCCTGGGCACTGCCGTCGCGGCGACAGCCATGTCGGCTGGAATGGCCGAGCCATTGCCCTCCGATCCCCTGCGCGGCGAAATCGTCAAGATCGATCCGGAGCGCGGGACGGTCGAGCTGCAGCACGAACCGATTCCGTACCTGCGTCTGCCTGGCAAGCGCACCGTCTTCCGCTACCACCACCCCACCGTCGTGCTGCGCGTGAAAGCAGGAGATCGCGTCATCTTCAGGGCGGACCGGTTCGATGGCGCGCTCGTGGTCACCGGTCCGATGATCCCGTTGCCAAGGTGACGGCAGCAGATCTCGCTGTTGTTGCGCCCGTCAGTGTCAACGCCGAGGATCGGACGACGCGAGCTTGAACTCTTTGAACTCGTCATCGAGCGCGTTGACGGCCACTTGATAGAGGATCGCGTTCTGCGCGAACTCAGCGCGCTCCTTCGCCGGCGGAGCAAGCGCCTCGCGCGATACCGGCGGTGCTTCTCAATGGCGGCCCCCGTGGTGACCGCCGTGGTGGTAGAAGCCGCCGTGACCACCATGGTGGCCGCCGATGACATACGCACCGCCCCAGTCGTAGTAGTGCAGTCCATCGTAGTAGCCGAGGTACGGGTAGCCGAGATAGCTGGGGCCGGCATAGCTGGGGACATGGTAGCGGCCACGCTGGATGCGCGCCGCAAGCACCTGTTCCGCGTCCGCCTTGCCCTGCAGGTAGCGAAGCAGCCCGTCACTGACGCCTGCCTCGCGCTGCGCCGGGATGTCCTGCGGTGACAGCACGAAGGCTGCGCCGCGCCGGGTCAGCTGGGCGATCACGTCGTCGTCGCTCGCGCCTGACTTCGACAAGGCGACCAGTTCATCCAAACGCATCGGCACAGGAGCGGGGTCGACCGGCGTCGAGGCAGCGCATCCGCCCATCGACAAGAACAGGCCGGACAACAGGCACAGGGTGATGAACTTCATGGCAGCACTCCCGTCCAGCTTGCATTCGCAGGGCTCGGGCGGAGTCTGCGCCTGCCGGTTCTCGCAGGCAAGTCAGGGTCTCGTCCGGTGCGGTGGCTCGGACTTGCATCAAGGCCGACAGCCGATCGGAGGCGATGCGACTGCTCTTCAGAACCTGGTGCTGATGCCTGCCGACACGAAACCCCTTGGCGATGTGCTGCCCCGCAAGCCCTTGCCCGCGCTGAGGTCCAGTTGTACGTCCCGAGTGAGCAGGTAGGCGATGCCAGCGTCCACGATGACGGCAGATCGTCCACCCCTTGTCTCGGGTGATTGCAGCCCCGCATCCACGAACAGGTTCAGCGACGCCGTCGGGTTGTAGCCGACAGTTGCCGCGAAGGTCCGGGCGAAGAATGTCCGCCCCTCCTCGTACTCGACGCGGGCGACGCCGACGTTCGGGTTGAGCGACCAGTTCGGCGCGAAATCCCAGTCAGCGGCCAGCCGCAGGTCGCCGCTCGTGCGTCGGCTGCGGAAGCTGCCCGATCCCGAAGGAGGGATGAGCCGCGCAATGACGCCGAAGGACGGCGTCGCGCTGTCTGACGGGTCCGTGATCTGGTACTTTGCCCCCAGCGCGACAGGGGCGCCGCCTTCCTGGCGCAGGCCGTCGCCCGAGCGCTGGAAGACATAGGAATTCGTCTCCAACCTGAACTCCCGATCCTGCCCGATGCCGGCACGCAACAGCAGCGGCGCCATCACGCGCTGATCGGAAACCCCCTCAGCGCGCCGGAAGCCTTCTGAGCACCCGCCTCGATCTGCAAGCGACCGTGGCCGACCACCTTGCTGCCGTCGGCAATGCCCGGACGGTCGGCATTGATGGGCTCGTCAGCCTGTGCCGGTGCGACGCTCGTGCCGGTCAATGCGACCGCCGCAACGACCGCCTGTCTTCTCATGCTTCCGTTCATGAATCGCGCTCGTCGTCAGCCCGTCGGGCAGGAGTTTGGATTGTCGCCCCGGTTGCATAAACGGCCCGAAGCGATCAAGTACCATGGTTGAGGAGCCTGGATCCGCAGGCTCGTGCAGCCTTGCGAGCGAGAAAGACCAACAACGAGCCCACCTCTGTCGGCGTCCCACAGGAGACCTTGAGACCCCATGAGTCAATCAAGGGCGAGGTCGGGCGCTTGATTGGGATCGCCAGCGACTCCAACGACGCGCTTCAGGCACCCTTCTTTTCGAGACCGATGAGGTGCTCGGCCACCGCCAACGACTTCTCGTTGGAACCGGCCATTGACCCGGAAGTGAGCCATCGGCCGTTGACCCCGATCGACGGCGTTCCTTGGAACTTGTACCCCGTAGCCAGCAAGGTGGCCTGCTTCACCTTCGTTGCGACCGAGAACGAGTTCAGAGCGCCCACAAAGCGGGCTCGGTCGACCCCATTCTTGGCCGCGAAATCGGCAAGGTCCTCGGGCCTGTCGAGACGCCTGCGCTCGACGTGCAAGGCGGTGAACACCTTGCCGTGCAGCTGCTCCACCAGACCGAGCGCTTCGATCGCGAAGAACAACTGCTGGTGGACCACCATCGGGCCCGCACGGAACGCAACCGGGATGCGCCGGAACCGAACGTCGGCAGGCAACTTCTTCTGCCACGCGTCGATCGTGGGCTCGAAAGCATGGCAGTGTTCACAGCCATAGGCGAAGAACTCGAGCACTTCGACCTGCTTCGGGTCCAGAGTAGGTTGGCGCGGTGACACGGCAACGTAGTGCTTGCCTTCGACCAGCCGCTCCTGTGCGGCAACGAGCGCAGGTGGGGCGGCAAGCGAGACGGCGGTGATCTTGGAGAACTGGCGGCGGTCCATGGTGAACGCTGGAAGTGACGGTCCCCAAAATTCTTGAACATGAAGTCGCTACAGAGTCAAGCGCAACCTGGCTGCTTCGAGAAGGAGCTGCACGACAACGCAACGGCCGCTATACAAACCGTCGCTGCGCTGCCCTCAGCCGGTGAACTGAAAACCTAGTCCGTCCGTGTCCGTGAGATCAGGGCAAGGACAGTGCAACGTGGGTGGCGATGTCAAGGACTGGCTGCGGCCGAGCGCCTCATCAGCCGCTGCGTCGGCTGCGCCGCCGAGGGCGCGACGCCGTTCGTGCCCGTACCCGCCGGCAGCCGAGTCCGCTTGTAGGTCGTGTCCGCCACCAGATCCAAACGGCCCTCGCGGCGCCACTGCCCGGCAGCGTCGCGCGTCATCCTGTAGCCGTCGCAGCCCCCTGTTGCCGAGCGTCCGAAAGATCGTCTCGATGAACGGGACCGTACGGTCTGCGCCAAGCAGTCCGCCCGCCCGGCCCGTTCGCCGATCAGCATCGTGGATGGACGCTTCGGAAACAAGACTTGACTCAGTAGCAACTGGAGATTGTCCAATGGAAGCTCCCTGCGCGATTCGGAACCAAGCCATGAACCAAACCACGCCCAATCGCAGCGAATGCGGCTCAGCTGCCACATCCCGCTCGCATCCATCGCGCGCTGCCGGATCGGTGGTCCTGGCTGCCGGGGATCCTGGGGTGGATCGGCAATTGCGGGGGGCGCCTGCCGTGCTGGGCGTCCTCCTGCCCTGGAGGATCACGCGCGGAACCGGCATATCCAAGATCATTGACGTGTCGCCGTGCCGAGGCGGACCGAGGCTTGGCCAGCTTGAGGTCAGCCCGTGAAGCGAGCGCTCCTCGCCGCTCTGCAGGTCGCCATCTCGCGGGTCTCCTGCTGGTGCTGTTGCCGCTTTGTGCCGCCGCCGTGTGGGTGACCTGGCCGCAGGCGGTCGCTTCGTTCATGACGGGGGAGACGCGTGCCAGCCGCGAGAGCCTCAGCGAGTTTCCCGCCTGGATCATGAAGGGCATGCTGCCGCTCGGCTTCTTCAGCCTCGCCACGCAGGGCGCCGCTGAGGCCGTGCGCTGCGTGGCCTTTCTGGCCGGCGTCGCGCCCAGGCCGCTGGGCATCGAGCACCCGGATCGCAGGGGGTTGGCATGAATCCGGAGTTGCTTGCGCCCTTGATGTTCACGACATTGGTCGTGGTGCTTCTGGCCGGCTTTCCCGTGGCGTTTTCGCTCGCGGCTGTGGCTGCCGCTTTCGCGGTGCTGGGCGTGGCACTGGGGCAGTTCAACCCACCGTTCCTGCTGGCCATGTCGCTGCGGGTGCAAGGCATCTTCAACAGCGACAACTTCCTGGCCGTGCCGCTGTTCGTGCTGATGGGGCTGATCCTCGAGCGCACAGGCGTTGCCGAAGACACGCTGCTCGCGCTGAGCCGGCTGTTCGGCCGCGCGCCGGGCGGCTTGCTCTACGCCACGATCACCGTCGGCGCCGGCCTCTCCGCGATCACCGGCTTCGTCTCGGCCTCGGTCATCGCCATGGGCTTGATCGCACTGCCCGCGATGCTCAAGGCCGGCTACGACGCGCGCCTGGCCACCGGCTCCATCGCGGCCGCGGGCACCCTGGCGCAGATGCTGCCGCCCAGCCTGGTGCTGATCGTCCTTGCCGAGCAGGTGGAAGTCCCGCTGATCGACATCTTCCACGCGGTGCTGCTGCCCAGCGCAATGCTGGTGGGCCTGTACCTTGTCTTCGTGCTGGTCGCAACGGCCTGGCTGCCACGGCTCGCCCCGCCCATCTCAGCCCAAGGTGAATCGTCGCGTATGCGGATGTGGCTGCAGGCGGCAAGCGCGGCCGGCGTTCCCTTGGGGCTGATCCTCCTGATCCTTGCGTCCATCTACTTCGGCGTCGCGACGCCGACGGAAGGCGGTGCCATCGGCGTGTGCGGCGCGGTGGCGATCGCAGCGGCCAGGAAGCGGCTGGCGCAGGGTCGGCTCAGCCAGGCACTGACGAACACCGGGGTGTTGTGCTCCAGCGTGATCTTTCTGCTGCTCGGCGCGTCGTTCTTCACGCTCGTGTTTCGCGGCTTCGACGGACCGGTCTGGATCGAAGGGCTCTTCAGCCACTTGCCGCAGGGGCAGCTGCCGTTCCTCGTGGCTGTCACGGCAGGCATCTTCCTGCTCGGCTTCTTCCTGGACTTCTTCGAGATCGCGTTCATCGTGGTGCCGCTCATCGCTCCCGTCGCACGCAAGCTGGGTGTCGACATGGTGTGGCTCACGGTGATGATCGCCGTGGTGTTGCAGACCTCGTTCATGCATCCGCCGTTCGGCATCGCCCTTTACAACCTGCGCAGCGTGGCGCCCGCCACAGTCCGGACCACGCAGATCTATGTGGGCGCCATTCCCTTCCTGGCCATCCAGTTGCTGATGGTGGTCCTGTTGGTGGTCTTCCCGGGCTTGGCGGCCACGGATCAGGTCCAGCACCGCGCCACTCAGCAGGAGATCGACGACGCGCTCCGCCCGCCGCCCGCCGACCCTGTTCCGGACCCCGGCCTTTCAGACTTTGAGAAGAAGTGATGTCCCATCCCCAGGGCATTCGAATCCGAAGCGCCTGTCGCGTTCAACACCCACCGCTCCGAGGTTCCGGACGGTGAGCAAGCGCAGAACCAGCTGCCTACCTGGACACGAACCGCAACCTCGGCTGGCGGTGGCCAACCAGGGCAGCGGCGCCAGTTCCATGTACAGCGCCCTGCCCGCGAGACTTGACGCTCTTCAAGCCATCCAAGACTCCACACTCGGCGGCCACACCATCGCAATGTCTGCGTAGCGCCTTGAGTTCCTGCCGCAGTTGCTTCAACTCGCGGATGCGTCGGGCGACGTGCTCGATGTGCTCGTCCAGCACGTCATTGACGGCCTGACAGTTGTCGCGCGGCGCATCCTGGGAGCGCAGCAGCGCACGAATCTCATCAAGCGTCATGTCCAGCGAACGGCAATGCCGTATGAAGGCCAGGCGCTCCAGGTGCTCGGGTTTGTAGAGCCGATAGTTACCCTCGCTTCGCGGCGGTTCTCCAAGCAGGCCCTCGCGCTCGTAGAAGCGGATGGTCTCGACCTGGGTCTGGGTGATCTTTGCGAGTTCGCCGATCCTCATGGACAACTCCATTCATGAACGCACATGGTGCCTCGCCAGCCCGATAGCCACCTCTCGCTTCAATCGTCCCATCGAGAGCAGCCGCTCCGAGGTTTGCGCCGGCTGAGATTCAGGAGCCAGCAGGTGAGGCCGGCTTCGCATCGCCGTACCCCAGAAGCGATGCCAGTGCGACAGCGCCCCCGGTGATCGCCATGTCTGCGATGTTGAACGCTGGCCAGTGCACGCCGCGGAGGTGAAAGTCGAGGTAGTCGATCACCTGCCCACGCGCGACGCGGTCGAAGGCGTTGCCCAGCGCTCCGCCAAGGATCAAGCTGTAGGCAAGGGCTTCGAGGTGGCGCATCGGTCTGGCCAGCATCCATGCCAACCAAATCGATGCTCCCAGCGCAATCGCGAAGAGGAACCAGCGCTGCCAACCTCCGGCACCTGCCAAGAAGCCAAATGCCGCGCCTGGGTTCAGGACATGGACCAAATTGAAGAACGACGTCACCTCAAGTGACCAGCCCAACGGAGTGGTCAGGTCGATGAAGGTCTTGGCGGCTTGGTCGAGGACAAGCACGAGGAACGCCATGCCGTACCAACGGGCTTTGCGATCTGGATCTGTCATTTGCATCTACAAGGTCGCGGGAATCGGTGCATGGCGTCGCAGAGGACCGTGGCTTTCACTGTCGGAGTGCATGAAGGTTTGAGCGAACGGCCTGCATCTGGAACCGCACCAACCAGCGACCTCAGCGCATCGACATGGCCATCGCCGAATGCTCTGGTCAATTTTGACGTCGGCGACCAGTTCCAGCGCGAAGCAAGCGCTCATCGCCTTCGCCCGCAGACAGGGAGTCCGACGTCAACCCAGCGCGCCAGTTGGTTGACGACCACCACGCAAGCCCAACCCAGAGTGAAGCCTGCCAGCACGTCCGCAGGGAAATGCGCTCCAAGCGCAACACGCGACCAGCCGACCCCCACCATGAACGTCAGCAGGGCGACCCTTGCTGGCCAGCCGAAGAGAGGCCAGAGCGTCGTCGCAAGCACGGCTGCATACGTCGCGTGCCCGCTGGGCAGCGCGTAGAGGCTGTCAGGCGTGCCCAGGACACGGAAGGCCGTTTCGCCCAGCACCGTCGAAGGCCGAGGGAAGGCCAAGGCCGCTTTGGCGGCAGCACCGACCGACAAGGCGAACAGGAGGCCGACCACAAACCTGGTCAAAACGATCTTGACCCGCATGGCGTGGCCGCTGGACTGGCTGCGACTCCACAGCAGAAGCACCGCAACGACAGCAGGTGCACCCCAATAACTGCCCAGCCAGGTCAGCGACTCGGGCAGCCAGAGCCAAGCGTCGGGAACGGCGCGGTTCATGGACAGGAAGAGGTCCAAGTTCGCGCCGCCCCAGTCGTACAGCCAGTGCCTGAACCAGTCGCCTGCGGATGCCAGCGCCTGCATGCCGCTCAGGCCACCTTGGCCTTGAGCAGCCTGAGGCCGTTGAAGACCACCAACAGGCTCGCCCCCATGTCGGCGAAGACAGCCATCCACAGCGTGGCCATCCCCATCAGGGCAAGCGCCATGAACACGGCCTTGATCCCCAGCGCAAACACGATGTTCTGCTTCAAGATGGCGCCGGTCTTGCGGCTGAGGCGAATGAACTCCGGGATCTTGCGCAGGTCGTCGTCCATCAGGGCGACATCGGCCGTTTCGATTGCGGTGTCGGTGCCGGCCGCGCCCATGGCGAAGCCGATGCTGGACTTGGCCAGTGCGGGCGCATCGTTGATGCCGTCGCCGACCATGCCCACCGTGCCGTGCGTGGCCAGTTCAGCCTCCACGGCCGCGAGTTTCTCTTCCGGCAACAGGCTGCCACGGGCATCGTCGATGCCCACGTTCCTGGCAATCACGTTCGCGGTCTGCTGGTTGTCGCCCGTGAGCATCACCGTGCGCACACCCATGCCATGCAATTCGGCGATGGCCTGCAGGCTGGTCTCGCGCACCGTGTCCGCCACGCCAATCACGGCCAGCACAGCCGACTCAGTTGCGATGGTGATCGCGGTCTTGCCTTCGGACTCGAGCTTCTTCAGCGCGGCCTCGGCCGCCTCGTTGCGGATCCCCAGTTCCTGCAGCAGCCGCGGGTTGCCCAGGTAGTACCACTGACCCGAGATGCGGCCCTTGACGCCCCGACCCGTGATCGCCTCGAAGCCGTCGACCTCGGCCAGGTCTTGGCCATGCTCTCCCTTCCAATGTGCGGTGACCGCACCGGAAACCGGATGGTCGGACCGTGTGGCCAGGCTCGCGGCCAGCCGCAGGGCATCGCGCTCCTGCGTGCCGAGGGCCACGACATCGGTCACAACGGGCTTGCCCTGCGTGATCGTTCCGGTTTTGTCGAAGGCGAGCGCCTTGAGTTGGCGGCCCTGCTCGAGGTAGGCGCCGCCCTTGATCAGGATGCCGCGGCGCGCCGCGGCGGCCAGGCCACTGACCACCGTCACGGGCGTGGCGATGACCAGGGCGCAGGGACAGGCGATCACCAGCAGCACCAGCGCCTTGTAGATCCAGTCCATCCACGCTCCGCCAAGGAACAGCGGAGGCACGAGCATCACCGTCAGCGCCACGGCAAAGACTGCCGGCGTATAGACGCGCGCGAACTGGTCGACGAAGCGCTGCGTCGGCGCGCGGCTGCCCTGGGCTTCCTCCACGGCCTTGATGATGCGGGCCAGGGTCGAATGCGTGGCCTCGGCCGTGACCTTGTAGATAAATGAGCCGGTCTCGTTGATGGTCCCCGCGAACACCGTGTCGCCCACGGCTTTCGCCACGGGAATGCTCTCGCCGGTGATCGGCGCCTGGTTGACAGCGGACTGGCCGCTCTCCAGCACGCCGTCCAGCGGGATGCGCTCCCCGGGCCGAATCCGCACGAGTTCCCCGAGCGCCACCGTCTTGGCCGGCACTTCCTGCCAGCTGCCATCCGGTTGCTGCACCGTCGCCTTCTCCGGTGCCATCGCGAGCAATCCGCGGATCGCGTTGCGCGCGCGGTCGAGGGACAGCACTTCGATGACTTCGGCCAGCGCAAACAGGAACATCACCATCGCGGCCTCGGGCCATTGCCCGATCAGGATCGCTCCCGTCACGGCGATGGACATGAGCGCATTCATGTTCAGGATGCCGCTCTTCAGGGCGATCCAGCCCTTCTTGTAGGTGGGCCAGCCGCCCGTGGCGATCGACACCAGCGCCAGCGCGATGACGGGCCAGGCGTTGTCCTTGCCAGTGCTGAAAGCAATGACTTCGGCCACCGCCGCGCTGACTCCCGCCACCGCCATCAGGGCCCACTGGCGGCGGCTCACCGAGGGCTTGGGGGCCGTCTCGCTCTCGGCAGCCCGATCCACGTCGGGCACGGCCTTCATGCCGATCGCATGCAACGCCGCCGCCACTTCCGCCGGAGGAAGGGAATGGGTCACCGTCAGTTTGCGCTGCATGAGATTGAACTCGAGGCCCTGCACCCCTGCCATGTGCTGCAGCTTCTCGCGGATCAACCCTTCCTCGGTCGGGCAGTCCATGTTCTCGATGCGATAAACGCTTTGCTGGCCGCTACCGGCTGCCGGCGCCGCCGGCTCGGCGGGTGGCAGGCCGATATCCTTGAGCGCCCGCACGATGGTCTCGGTGGACGGCAGCGTGTGGTTCACCGACAGCTTGCGCTGCATCAGGTTGAAGTCCAGCCCTGCGACGCCGGGCATGTTGCCCAGCCGCTTGCGAATCAGGCCTTCTTCCGTGGGGCAGTCCATCTTCTCGATGAGGAAGGTGTCCGTGCGGGCCGCTGCGGCAGCGCCTGCCGTCTTTGGAGTGGCTGGTTCGGGGCGCACCGCAGCGGTGTCGCTGCTCGGCGGCATGCCCAGTTCGGTGAGGGCCTGCACGATCGGACCCGTGTCCGCCAGCCGGTGCAAGACCGTGAGCCCTCGCTTGGGCAACTCGAACTCCAGGCTCTCCACGCCTGCGATGGTTCCCAGTCGCTCGCGTACCTGTCGCTCCTCATTCACGCAGTCCATGTTCGGCACATGAAACTGCGAGCGGGTCACCGGCTGTTCGGAGGAAAGCGCCGTCGCCGGCATGCCGATGGACGCGAGCGCGTCGGTGAGGGCGGCGACGTCAGGCAAGCCGTGCTGGACCGTCAGGACGTGTTGCTCGAGGTCGAATTCCAACCCGTCGACACCCTGCAACTGAGCGAAGCGTTCTCGAATCTGCGCCACCTCGTTGCGGCAATCCATCTTGGGCACATGGAAGCGATCGGTGCGCGGTTCACGCCCCTGTGGTTCCGGAGGCAGTCCGATTTCGGCCAGCGCGGTCGTCACCGGCCCCAGGTCCTGCAGTCGGTGGAAGACGGTGAGGCTGTGCTGTGTCAGGTCGAACGCCAGGGACTCCACACCGGCGATCTGCCCCAGGCGTTGACGAATCTGCCGCTCCTCGCTCGGGCAGTCCATCTTCTGGATATGGAACACCGTCGTCGTAGCCGACTGGGCACTACCGACCAGTGGTTCCTTGGACAGGGACTCGCACGCGGCGCTGCCGCATGAGGCGTTGCTCGAGGTCATCGCGTCTTTCTCCGAACTTCTGACTGCATCAAAGTTACACCCTCTAGCCGCTACAGGGTCAAGCGGTTTCTTCGGGTACTGGCGACCTGGCCCCAGGAGGGCTTCAATGGCCGAGGTCCAGCAGTTGGAGGGCCGCGCCATCCACCTTCGGTGCAGCAGTGCTGAACACCCGCATTGTTGTTAGAATGATTCTCATTTGCATTTCAAGCTCATGGCACTCCCATCCTGGTTCCGGGTCTGCGCTTCGTTGCTTTGGGCGCTGGCCCTGTTCTTCTCGACGGCTGCTCATGCGGCTGAAGCGGATGTCCGCCGCATCTGGCAAATGCTGGACTACCTGGCCGTGGACTACGGCGGCGCCGTCAAGAACGGGGCCGTGGCCAGTGCCTCAGAGTTCGAGGAGATGCGCGAGTTCGCCAAGACGAGCCAGACCAAGATCGCGGCGCTTGAACCGCATCCCGAGCGAGCCGCCCTGGTCGCCGAGGCGCAGATGCTGTCCGCTGCCATCGAAGCGAAGAAGAGTTCCGAGGAGGTCGCGGCCTCGGCCAAGTCGCTGGCCAATCATCTTCTTGCCGTCTACCCGGTGCCGTCCGCACCCGCCGCCCCGCCGCTGGTGGGGACGGCTGCGGCGACGTACCAAGCCCAGTGTGCGTCTTGCCACGGAGCGACCGGCAACGGTGATGGGCCTGCAGGCCTCAAGCTGGATCCGCGACCGGTGGCCTTCACCGACAAGGACCGAGCGCGAGAACGCAGTGCGTTCGCGCTCTACCAGGCCATCAGCCAAGGCATCGAGGGCACTGCCATGCCTGGCTTCGCCACCATCCTCGAGCCCGACCGATGGGCGTTGGCGTTCTTCATCGGCCAGTTTGCCCACGCCAATGGCGAGGCAGTTGCAGGGCAGAAAGTCTGGGCCGAGAACGCCGCCGTGCGGGCTCAACTGACCAGCCTGAGCGCGCTATCGCGCATGACCCAGGCCGACCTCGCGAAGCAGGTGGGTGACGAACCCGCGTCGCTGGCCATGGCCTATCTGCACGCGCACCCGGAAGCCGTCGTTCAGAAGCGTGTCCTGAGTTTCGATGTGGCGCGCCAGAAGTTGGCGCAGAGTCTTGCCGCGGTCGAGAAAGGCCAGCCCGGCCAGGCCACGGAGCTGGCGCTCTCCGCCTATCTGGACGGTGTCGAACCCATCGAGCCCACGCTGGCCACGCGAGACTCGGCGCTGATGGGGCGCATCGAAACCGGGATGGGCAGGTACCGCGCATTGCTCACCAGCAACGCAGCCATGCCGGAGTTGCTGGCCCAGGTGGACGTCATCCATGGCCTGTTCAAGGAAGCCGACGAACTGCTCGGCTCCAGCGCGGACGCGACCGCCGCCTACCTGGGCAGCCTGACCATCCTGGTGCGCGAAGGGCTGGAAGCGCTGCTGGTGGTGGTGGCCATGATTGCCTTCCTCCGCAAGGCCGAGCGCAACGACCTGCTGCGCTACGTGCATGCAGGCTGGGTCGGTGCGATGGTGCTGGGCGTCGTGACCTGGGGCGTCGCAACCTACTTCGTTGGCATCAGCGGCGCCAGCCGCGAGGTCACCGAGGGCTTGTCCTCGCTCTTTGCTGCCGTCGTGCTGCTGAGCGTCGGAATGTGGATGCACCAGAAGAGCATGGCCGGTGCCTGGCAGAAGTACATCCACGACAAGTTGTCCGCGGCGCTGAGCCGCAAGTCCGCATGGTTCATGTTCGGCTTGTCGTTCATCGCGGTCTATCGCGAGGTGTTCGAGACGATCCTGTTCTACGCCGCGCTGTGGGAGCAGGGAAATCACCAGTCCGTGCTGGGCGGACTGGCCAGTGGTGTTGCCATCCTGGGCATCGTCGCGTTGGCCCTGCTGCGTTTCAGTGCACGCCTGCCGATCGGCAAGTTCTTCTCCTGGAGTTCCGCGCTGGTCGCCGTGCTGGCAGTGGTCCTCACCGGGAAGGGCATCGCCGGCCTGCAAGAAGCGGGATGGCTCGGCGCGTCCTCATTCGACGGGCCGCGCATCGACCTGCTGGGCCTCCATCCGTCCCTGCAAGGTGTCATCGCCCAATTGCTGATGGCCGCGCTGGTGGTCGCCGGCTTCCTGTGGAACGCTCGCGCAGCTCGGGAGGCCGGCGCCAAGCCGGTGTAGGGAGCGAAGGAAACCAGTCACCCACACTGCTTGCAGGCAGGTTGTGCCGCTTCAGTCACAGGTTTGCTCGCCAACATCGCTACCCAGGGTTGATGAGAGACCCGACATCGCCAATTCCGGGCATCGCCGGAATCGAACTCCCACCCAAGATCTTCTGCCACTGGACGCGACAGTGGGCGCTACTCCAGGCCCCAGGCGTCACACCCCGCGCAGCACTCTCTCGAGGCGGCTGCGCACCTCGGCCGCGATCAGGGTGATCTCCGGGCGCCCGACCAGACCCAACACCGCGCCCGGGTCCATGACCTCGACCACCGTTGCGCCGGTGTCATTGGTGCGCACCACGACGTTGCAGGGCAGCAGGGCTCCGATCTGCGGCTCGGCCTCGAGGGCGCGTTGGGCGAACTGCGGGTTGCAGGCGCCGAGAATGCGGTACGGCGGCATTTCGAGCCCGAGTTTCTTCTTCATCGTCGCCGCGACATCAATCTCGGTCAGAACCCCAAACCCTTCCTTGGCGAGATCCGCTGTGACGCGCGCGATGGCCTCGTCATGCGTCAGCGACGTTGTCTTGCCGAATGCGAGATCCTGGAGTGTGAACTTGCGGGTGTTGCCGCAGTGGTACTCAAGCCGATGACATCGAACAACGCCACGGCCACTCGCACGCGGCTTCCTTCGCCTGCCCCCGAGGGTGAATGGGACGGGCGTCGTGGACGTGGACGTGACCATCGCCGTGATCGTGCCGGTTTGTGTTGCCGCCTTCGGTATGGGAATGGCTCATCGCAAGAATCCTCTTTGACCTTGCTTCCATTGAAAACCTTGTAGCCGGTGTAGAGTCAAGTCCCTCTCCCCATCAGGAAACCTGAAAGCTTGGAGCCATGAAGATCGGAGCGCTGGCCGAGGCCACCGGAACACCCGTCGAGACGATCCGCTTCTACGAGCGCGAGGGACTGCTGCCGCCGCCGGCCCGGGCGGACAACAACTACCGCGTCTACCTGGCGACGCACGCCGAGCGGCTCGCCTTCATCCGGCAGTGCCGCAACCTGGACATGGCGCTCGACGAGATCCGGGCCCTCATCGCACTGCGGGAATCGCCCGCGCAGGATTGCGGCGAGGTCAACGCCCTGCTGGACGCGCATATCGGCCATGTGGCGCACCGCATTCGCGAGCTGCGAGCGCTGGAGAAGGATCTGAAGTCACTGCGCGCGCGGTGCGCGTCGCCCCTCGCCTTGGCGGATTGCGGCATCCTCAACGGCCTCGACCGCGCCGCCGCCTCGCCTGCGGCCCCGGCCAAGCGGCGCCACGTTCATGGCGCTCACTGAACCGGCGCAGGCCTCGGACCAGATGACCGAACTGCAATCTGCCGGTTCCGAAACTGTTCCCGGAAGACCTTCGGAGTTCCTCGTCGTGCCATTGGGGCATTCGGCTGGGCGCCTGCCGGCCGCACCATCATGACGAACTCATGAGATCACCCAGGCCGAACCGCCGCGCCGTCGAGGCAGCCAAGAACGCACCGCCGGACTTCGGCACGAAGGTTGCGATTGCCTACGGGCGCGATCCTTCCGACCGCCGGCGATCGCGGTTCGAACCCAACTCCCGCATCGACTGGCATCGCCCAGTGCGGACTTGACCCGGCAGCGGCTTCAGGGATTGCAATTCGGCTGACGCCGCCTGGAGCCACCCTGATCGAGTCATGTCCGACACACCTTCTTCACTGCTGCGCAACACGCCGCTGCTCGACACCGAACATCCCGACATCGAGCGGCTGGTCGCCGACCGAGGGTGGCGCGCGCTGCCCGAGCGCGAACGGATCGGCGCGGTCTACGACTTCGTCCGCAATGAGATCGCATTCGGCTACAACGAGGCGGACGATCTGCCGGCATCGCGCGTGCTGGCCGACGGCCATGGACAGTGCAACACCAAGGGCACACTGCTGATGGCCTTGCTGCGCAGCGTCGGCGTGCCGTGCCGTTTCCACGGCTTCACCATCGACAAGGCGCTCCAGAAGGGCGCGATCACTGGGGCTGCGTATGTCCTCGCGCCGCGGCGCATCCTCCACAGCTGGGTGGAGGTCTGGTTCGAGGGACGATGGGTCTGTCTCGAGGGATTCATCCTGGACGCGCAGTACCTTCGCAGCCTGCAACGCCGGTTCCCCGGTGCGCGACGCTTCTGCGGCTTCGGCGCCGCCACCCGGGACCTGTCGGCGCCGGACGTCGAGTGGCGTGGCCAGGACACCTTCATCCAGAAGGAGGGCATCGTCGACGACTTCGGGACCTTCGACGATCCCGACGCGTTCTATGCCCGGCACGGCGCCAACCTGCGCGGTCCGAAGCGATGGCTGTTCGTGCACGCGGTCCGCCGCTGGATGAACGACAACGTGGCGCGCGTCCGCGCCGGGCAGTAGTGATGTCCTGCACGCTGCCACTTAGCCTCGCCTGCTCAGGGTCAACCCTGTAGCCGCTACACTCTGAATCCATGCGCCGCTGGCTCGCCATCCTGCTGCTGGTTCTGCTGCCCACCCAGATGTCCTGGGCGGCAGTGGCGGACTACTGCGCCCATGAATCGGGTGCGGCAGCGGACCATGTCGGGCACCACGATCACGCCGATCACGGCCATGCGCCTGCAACGGCGGATGTGGCCGATCAGTCGGGTGCTGACGAGGGCGCCCTCTCGACGCCTGACGCGGACTGTGGCCACTGCCATGGGCAGTGCACAGGCATGCTGGTGTCGCTCGCCACCACGACGCACGACCGCGGCACTGCGGCGCCGGCCCCAGCCGGCGATGCTCCGTGCGCTGCCCATACGGCAGCCCAACCTGAACGCCCTCAGTGGGCGCGCCTCGCCTGATCGGCGGGGCGGGTTCGTTCTCCTTCTGAACCTCGTCCGCGCCTGAGCGCGTTGCCGTAGCTCGCTCTCGGCAACCCGTTCGGGTCGGCGCGACCGCATGGGTCGCGGCTCGCCGGTCTCCCGTGTTCCCCTTCTTTCACACTGGAGCATCGGATGCATCCGAGAACACGAACAACGATCGGCGTGCGGCAGGCCTTGCTTGCCGCCGCCCTGGCGGGGGCCGTTGCAGGCGCAGTGGCGCAGTCGCAGGCAGCCCCCGCGCCCGGCGGACCTGGAACGCCCGGCCTCAAGGAGCTCTTCGAGGCCGCCTGGGCACGCCAACCCGAGGCGCTGGCGCTGCAGACCCGCCGAGAAGCCGCGCAGGCGCAGCGCCGTGCGGCCGAAGCCTGGACTCCGGAGCCGCCTGCGTTCGAGGCAAGTCACAAGACCGACCGCCTCACCCGCAACGACGGTGCCCGGGAACTCGACGTCGGTCTCGCCGTGCCGCTGTGGCTTCCGGGCGAACGCCGCAGCAGCGGCGCGCTCGCGGAGGCCGAGGCGGCCGCCGTCGAAAGCCGCGCCCAGGCCGCCCGCGTGCGCCTGGCCGCGGCGGTCCGCGAAGCGTGGTGGACCTGGCAGCGTGCCGGCGTCGATGTCGAGATCGCGCGCGGCCAGCTCGACAACGCACGCAAGCTCGCCGCTGACGTCTCGCGCCGCGCCAAGTCCGGTGAGCTCGCCCGCGCCGACCAGCACCAAGCCGATGGCGCCGTGGCCGCGGCGGAAGCGGGATTGGCGCAGGCCGTGGCTGCGGCCACGGCGGCGCTGCAGCACGTCAAGGCCTTGTCGGGGAGCGCGATCGGGACGACCCCCGCGGCGACGGCCACGGCCGAACCGGAGCCCGCCGCGACCGAGGCGGGCACCCATCCGGCGATCGCGGAGCTGCAGGACCGCGCCAGCGCTGCCGAGCGCGCCGCCGCGCTGGCTGCCACACAGTCGCGTGCGAACCCGGAACTGACCCTGGCCACGACGCGCGATCGCGGCGCATCGGGCGAGCGATATGGCCAGACGGTGACGCTGGCCGTGCGCATTCCGTTCGGTGGCGGCCCGAGGCATGACAGCCGAGTGGCCAGCGCGCGTGCCGATGCCGCCGAAGCCCAGGCCCAGCTTGCACTTGACCGAGCGCGCTTGCAGTCCGAGCGCGACGCCGCCGTTGCAAGGGTCGATGCGGCGCGGGCCCAGCTCGCGGCGGCCGAGCGCCGGGCAACGCTGGCTCGCGAATCGCGCGGCTTCTTCGACAAGTCCTTCCGTCTCGGCGAGACCGACCTGCCCACGCGCCTGCGCATCGAGGCCGAAGCCGCTGAGGCCGAGCGCCAGGCCGCACGTGCGCGCATCGAACTCGCCGCGGCGATCTCCGCCTGGCGCCAGGCCCTGGGCCTGCTGCCGCAATGAGCCCTGGCGTCGCGCACGAAACGAACACGCTCTAGCGAACCTAATCAGGAATCCCACCCCATGAAGTCCACCCACCCCTTGGCCGCGCTCAGTCTCGCGGCCTTCCTGCTCGGTGCCGGAATGCCGGCCGCTGCCGGCGACGGCCACGACCACGGTGACGCGGCACCCGCCGCCACCGGCACGGCGCTGCCCCGCTTCGCAGCCGTCTCCGAGACCTTCGAGCTGGTCGGCGTGCTCGACGGCAAGCAGGTCACCCTGTACCTGGACCGCTTTGCCGACAACGCACCCGTGCGCGGCGCGAAGATCGAGCTCGAGATCGGGGGCGCGAAGTTCAGCGCCCAGGCCCACGGCGACGACGCCTACGAAGTGGTGCTGAAGGAAGCGCCGAAGCCCGGCGTGCTGCCGATCACCGCGACGGTGACGGCCGGCGCCGAGGTCGACCTGCTGGCCGGCGAGCTCGACCTGCACGAGGCCCCGCACGCCGACGAAGCGGTCCACGAGCACTCGTGGAAGGAGTACGCCGGCTGGGCTGTCGGCGGCCTGGCCGCACTGGCCGTCCTGGTGCTCGGAAGCAGGCGCCTGATGGCGGCCCGCCAGCCGCAGACCGGAGGTGCAGCATGAAGCGCGCCGTGACGAACCGCCTGGCGGGGCTGGGCATCGTGCTGGCCCTGGCCGCCGCGTGGCCGGCGCAGGCAGGCGAAGGGCATGACCATGGCGATGCACAGGCTGCGCCGAGCGCCAACGGCCCGCAGCGCCAGCCCGACGGCAGCGTCTTCCTGCCCAAGCCCGCCCAGCGCCAGCTCGGC
>CAKZXL010000722.1 GCA_937883885.1 uncultured Aquincola sp.
GCAGCTGCTGGCCGCTGCGCTGGGCGATCCAGTCCAGCAGCGCGACGTTTTCGGTCAGCGTGCTGCCGTCGTCCAGCACCAGCGTGGGCACATAACCCTTGGGATTGATGGTGCTGAAGTCCTGGCCGTCTTCGGTGCGTTTGGCACGCAGGTCGACGGTGACGCGGTCGAAGTCGATGCCTGCTTCATGCAAGGCGATGTGCGATGCCAGGCTGCAGGCACCAGGGGCGAGGTAAAGCTTCATGGGGTGTCTCCTTGGGGGGTGGCGCATGTTCGCGCCACAACGGCCTTGGAGCAATCGGCATGCGCACGCACGGGCGCGGCCCGCCCGGCGAGCAGCGCGCCGAGCGCCGGCAGCAGCGCGGCGATCACCCGCACGCCCGCAAAGCCCTGCGCCACCGAGCTGCCCAGGTGGCTGAACACCAGGCCGGCGGCGGCCAGCGCGGCGCTGCTGCACAGCGCATCGCACAGCTGCAGCGCCGAGGCATTGCGGCCCTGCTCGGCCGCCGGCGACAGCCGCAGCGTGAGCACCGACAGCATCGGGAACGACAGGCCGATGCCCAGCCCGGCCAGGGCCCAGCCGAGCAGCAGCACCGGCGCCGGCGCACCCGCCAGCGCCGGCAGCGCGACGATGCCGATGCCCAGCGCCACCAGCGCAAAGCCCGCACGCAGCACCCGCTGGCGCAGCACCTCCTGCTTCAGGCGCGACTGCAGCGTGCTGCCGGCGCTCCATGCCACCGCGCCGATGCTCAGCGCCAGCCCGGCCTGCGCCAGGCTCCAGCCCTGGGCGCGGGTGAGGTACAGCGGCACGAAAGCCTCCGCGGTGCCGAAGCCCGCGGCCAGCAGGCCGCGCAGGGCGATGACCGCGGGCAGGCCCCGTGCGGCCACGCGGCTGCCGGCGGGCAGCAGGCGGCCGGCGGCCCACAGCGCCAGGGCCAGGCCGGCGGCCAGCAGGGCCAGCGTGGGCAGCAGGCTGTCGAAGCTGCCGGCCGCATGCAGTGCGAAGGCCCCGAGCGCCGCCAGCAGCGCCCAGCCCAGCACCCCGGCCGAGGCCTTGCCCGTGGCGGCCGGCTGTGGCAGGCGCGCCAGCGCCGGGATCAGCATCCAGGCGGTGACGGGCACGAGCAGCGCCACGCCCACGAACACCGCGCGCCAGCCCCACTGCGTGGCCAGCGCCGCCGCCAGCGAGGGGCCGACTAGGCCGGGCAGCACCCAGGCCGCCGCGAACAGGGCAAACAGCCGCGGGTGCAGCGCCGGCGGCACCAGCTGGCCCATGCCCACGTACAAGGCCACGCTCAAGAGCCCGCTGCCCAGGCCCTGCAGCACGCGGCCGGCCACCAGCACGCCCATCTGCGGCGCCATACCCGCCAGCAGCAGCCCGGCGCCGAACACGGCCATGCCCAGCACGCTGGCCGCGCGTGCGCCGCGCAGCCAGGCCGGCCGCGCCCGCTGCGTGGCAGCGCCCGGCGTGGTGATCCAGCCGGCCAGCACCATGCCCACCACCGAAGCGGCCAGCAGGCCGCCGAAGGCCAGTGCGTACTGCCCATCGCCGCCCAGATCGTCGGCGATGGCCGGCATCACCGCGGCCACGGCCATGGCCTCGAAGGCCAGCATCGAGACCAGCAGCACCGCGCCCAGACAGGCGGCGCGCCGGCCGCGGGCCAGCAAGGGTTCGTCGGACGGGGTGGTTGTGGAGGTGTGCGGCATCGGGCGCCTGGCCAGTGAAGAAGCCGCCACCCTACAAGCTCAAGTGCACTTGAGGTCAAGCCCGGGCATCGGCGCGGAGGCAGGGGGGGCGCCGGCGGCTGGCCGACAATGCCGGCCCCATCCCAGCTCATCACCGCCCCGTGCCATGACGGCCTCTTCCCGACTGCCCGCGCTCGAGCGCATCGCCACCGCCGCCGCCCAGCTGGCCTTGCAGGCCTGCCAGGCGCCCGACGGCTTTTCCGCCCGCGCCAAGCAGGCGCAGGACTTCGTGTCGGAGATCGACGAGCGGGTGGAGCAGCTGATCCGCGAGCAGCTGGCGCTGGCGTTTCCCGGTGAGGCGGTGTTCGGTGAAGAGCAGGGCGGCGAGCTGGCCGAATGCTGCTGGATCATCGACCCCATCGACGGCACCGCCAACTTCCTGCGCGGCGTGCCGCTGTGGGCGGTGTCCATCGGCTACGTGGCCCAGGGCCAGCCTGAAGCCGGCGTGGTGGCGCTGCCCGCGCTGGGCCTGATGGTGGCCGCGCAGCGCGGCCATGGCCTGCATGTCAACGGTGAGCCATGCCAGCGCCAGGCGCGCTTCGGCGAGGTGAAGCTGGCCTCGCTCGGCGATTCGCACCCGCAGGCCGAGGACGTGATGCGCGCCTACCGCCAGATGCGCGAGGCCGGCTGGGTGGTGGAGATCTATCGCTCGACCGCCACCGCGATGGCGCTGGCCGCCATCGGCCGCCTGGACGGCCATGTGCAGCCGCAGGTCAAGACCTGGGACATGGCCGGCGCACTGCCGCTGTGCCTGGAAGCCGGCCTGACCGTGCGTCACGGGCCCTTGCTCACCGCCGGCGACAGCCATGTGGCGGTGGGCACGGCGGACTTGATGGCCAGCCTGTCGGGCTGCTGAGCCCGCGGCATGCCCGCCGCCGGGGCGGGCGCGCCCCGGCGCCGGGACCTGCTGCACGCCGCCGCAGGATCTGCCGCAGGCTGGCCGACAACCGCAGGCCTTGCCGTGGCAGGGGTGGCTTTTGGTACGCAGGCCGAGGGGGCCAAAACTAAGCTGGCGCCATCTGCCCCCCACGGAGTTTTCCATGGCCCTCAGCCAGTTCAAGGTCCTCACCTTCGACGTCGTCGGCACGCTGATCGACTTCGAGCGCGGCATGCTCGACTACCTGCGCGCCGCGGTGCCGGAGGCCGCCGTCACCGACGACGACTTCCTGGCCGCTTACCGCCGCTCGCGCGGCAGCCCGGAGGTGATCGCCTATCCCGACGACCTGGTGCGCGTGTGGCACCAGATCGCGCCGCAGCTGGGCCTGCCCGACACCGAAGCCCTGGCCCAGGGCCTGCGTGATTCGGTGCCGCGCTGGCCGGCCTTTGCCGATGCGCCCGAGGCACTGCAGCGGCTGCGCAAGCACTTCAAGCTGGTGACCATGACCAATGCCCAGCGCTGGGCGCTGGAACACTTCGACGCCACGCTGGGCCACCCCTTCGACCTGCTGCTGAGCTGCTACGACGCACTGTGCGAGAAGCCCGACCCGCGCTACTTCGCTTATGCCCGTGGCCGCTACGAAGGCGCCTGGGGCTACACCCAGCCGCAGAACCTGCACGTGGCGCAAAGCCAGTACCACGACATCGGCATCGCCCGCCGGCTGGGCCTGGCCACCTGCTGGATCGAGCGGCGAGCCGGCCAGAAGGGCTTTGGCGGCACCATCGCGGTGGAAGAGATCACCCGGCCCGACTACCACTACCGCACGCTGGCGGAACTGGCCGACGCGGTGGAGGCCGGCCTTTGAGCCTCGCCACGCCGGCCGACATGGCCGATGACGTCACCGACCTGCTGCCCGGCCTGGTGGCGCTGCGGCGCGACCTGCATGCCCACCCCGAGCTGGCCTTTGCCGAGCACCGCACCGCCGGCTTGGTGGCGCAGCAGCTGCGGCTGCTGGGCCTGCAGGTGCATGAGGGCCTGGCCGGCACCGGCGTGGTGGCCACGCTGCGTTGCGGCAGCAGCCCGCGCAGCGTGGGCCTGCGCGCCGACATGGACGCGCTGCCGATGCTGGCACTGGGCAGCCAGCCCTGGAAAAGCTGCACCGCAGGCGCCCACCATGGCTGCGGCCATGACGGCCACACCAGCATGCTGCTGGGTGCGGCCCGCCACCTGGCGCGCACCCGCCGCTTCGACGGCACGGTGCACTTCATCTTCCAGCCCGCCGAAGAAGGGCAGGGCGGCGCCCGTGTGATGGTCGAGCAGGGCCTGTTCGAGCGCTTTGCCTGCGACGCGGTCTATGCGCTGCATAACTGGCCCGAGCTGCCACTGGGCCAGGCGCAGACACGTCCTGGCCCCCTCATGGCGGCGGCCGATCGCTTCGACATCGTGCTGCGCGGCCAGGGCGGTCATGCGGCCCAACCGCACCGCACGCCGGATGCGCTGCTGGCCGCCAGCGCGCTGGTGATGCAGCTCAACACCATCGTCGCGCGGCGCATCGACCCGGCCGAATCCGCGGTGCTGTCGGTCACGCGCGTGGAAGGCGGCCACAGCCACAACGTGCTGCCGGCCGAGGTGCGCATCACCGGCACGGTGCGCAGCTTCGATGCCGCATCACAAGACCGCATCGAGGCCGCGCTGCGCGACATGGCGGCCGGCGTGGCGCTGGGCCATGGCGTGCAGGCCGAGGTGAACTATCTGCGCTACTACCCGGCCACGGTGAACACCGCGCCGGAAGCAGCGCTGGCGCTGCAGGCGGCGCAGGCCATCGGCCTGCAGGCCAGCGTGGCACCGCGGCCTGCCTTCACGTCGGAAGACTTCGCCTTCATGCTGCAGCGCCGGCCCGGGGCCTATTTATGGCTGGGCCAGGGCCGCGTGGCCGGCGACAGCCGCCCCAGCCATCCGCTGCACCACCCCCATTACGACTTCAACGACGAGGCCCTGCCGCTGGGCGTGCGCTGGTTCACCGCGGTGGCCGAGCGGGCGCTGGCCGGCAGCGTGGCCTCGATTCAGGCAGGACCCACCCCATGATCACCACCACCCCACGCGGCATCACCGTGCTGCACCAGTCCGCCCAGCTGGGCGGCTTCGAAGACCAGGGCACACCCGCCCGGCCGCTGAGCCAGCCGCCTTGCAAACTGAGCGGCATCGACGTGCCGCTGCCCGGCGCCGAAGGCCATGGCACCGGCGTCTGGCAATGCGAGCCCGGCCGCTTCGAACGCCAGCTGGCCCAGGCCGAGGTCATGCACATCCTGGCCGGCGCCTGCCGCTTCACGCCGACGGATGGCCAGCCCATCGACATCCGCGCGGGCGACACGCTGTTCTTTCCCGCGCACACCACCGGCGTGTGGGACGTGACCGAGACGCTGCGCAAGGTGTTCGTGGTGTTCAAGCCCGCCGATCAGCCCGGTTGCCGGTAGCGCTCGGCCGCGTAGGCCTGGTGGAGGTCTCCCAGCAGCGCCTGGCGCGCCCCATCGAGCGCGGTCCAGCGCTCGGCCGCGCGCAGCGGCGGAATGGTGACCAGCTCGCGGCGATCAAAGCCCACCAGGGCCGCATCGACCAGCTCTTCGACGTCCATCAACTCGGGCAGGCTGTTGATGTCGATGCCCGCGCGCTCCCATATCTCGGTGCGTGTGCCTGCCGGCAACACCGCCTGCACGTACACGCCCTTGGCGCCCAGCTCGACGTTCATGCCCTGCGACAGGAACAGCATGTAAGCCTTGGTGGCGCCATAGACCGACATGCCGAACTCCGGCGCAAGACCCACCACCGAGCCCAGGTTGACGATGGCACCGGCGCCGGCCTGCGCAAGGCGCGGGGCGACCGCGGCCGCCAGCCGCGTGGGCGCGGTGGTGTTGAGCGCGATCAGGCGCTCGATGCTGTCGGCCGTCTGCTGGCCGATGCCGCCGGACTGGGCGATGCCGGCGTTGTTGATCAGGATGCCGATGCGTGCATCGTCCCGCAGGCGGGCCTCGACCGCGGCGAGGTCGGCCGCCTGCGTCAGGTCGGCGGGCAGCACATCAACCGACACCTGGTGTGCCTGGCGCAGGCGCTGGGCCAAGGCGTCCAGGCGGCCCTGGTCACGTGCGACCAGGACGAGGTCATGGCCGCGCTGCGCGAAGCGCTGTGCATAGGTGGCACCGATGCCGGTGGAAGCGCCGGTGATGAGGACGGTGGCAGCAGAAGTCATGTCAGGTTCTCCGTGAGAGTGGGCAGGCGCGATCAGCGGGTTTCGGCCAGCGTGGGGTAGTCGGTGTAGCCGGCCGCACCGCCGCCATACAGCGTGCTCGGGTCCAGCGGTGCCAGCGGCGCGCCCGTCTTCAGACGCTCCACCAGATCGGGGTTCGAGATGAAGGGCCGGCCAAACGCAAACAGGTCGGCTTCGGCCGCCTGCAGCCGCGCCGCAGCCAGGTCGGCGTCGTAGCCGTTGTTGACCAGGTAGGTCTGCTTGAACAGCCGCCGAAGCGCGCCGTAGTCGAACGGCGCCACGTCGCGCGGGCCGCCGGTGGCGCCTTCCACCACATGCAGATAGACGATGCCCAGCGCGCTCAGGCGCTGGACGATGTGCTCGTACTGCGGCTGCGGATCGCTGCAGGAGATGCCGTTGGCCGGTGACACCGGCGAGATGCGCACCCCCGTGCGGTGGGCGCCGATCTCCTGGCTCACGGCGGTCGCCACCTCCAGCAGCAAGCGCGCGCGGTTCTCGATCGAGCCGCCGTAGGCATCGGTGCGGTGGTTGGCGCCGTCCTTGATGAACTGCTCCAGCAGGTAGCCATTGGCGCCATGGATCTCGACGCCGTCGAATCCTGCCTCGATGGCATTCGCCGCCGCCTGCCGGAAGTCGTTCACCAGGCCAGGTATTTCGGTGATGTCCAGCGCGCGCGGCTCGGACACGTCGGCGAAGCCATTGTTGACAAAGGTCTTGGTGGCGGCACGCAGGGCCGAAGGCGCCACCGGCGCTGCGCCGCCCGGCTGCAGGTCGACATGCGAGACACGACCCACGTGCCACAGCTGCACGAAGATGCGCCCGCCGCGCGCATGCACGGCGTCGGTCACACGGCGCCAGCCTGCAATCTGCTGCGGCGTGTACAGCCCGGGCGTGTCCTGGTAGCCCTGCGCCTGGGCCGAGACCTGCGTGGCCTCGGTGATGAGGAGGCCGGCCGAGGCCCGCTGTGCGTAGTAGGTCGCTGCCAGCTCGCTGGGCACCAGCCCGGCACCAGCGCGGTTGCGCGTCAAAGGCGCCATCACGATGCGGTTGGCGAGCGTGAGGGGCCCGAGGGCATACGGCTCGAAGAGGGCTTGCGTGTTCATGCTGTCCGCTTTTTGGTGATCTGACGGCCTCAATGATGATGGTCGTCATGTTTGCTGTCAACGGTTTGATGATGTATTGAATCAATGTACAGTGCAGGCTGAATCAATCACGACGGCAGCAGCGGGCTCGACATGAAGGTCACCAAGGCACAGGCAGAGGCGAACCGGGCGCATATCGTGGAGACGGCCACCACGCTGTTCCGCGAGCGCGGCTATGACGGCGTGGGCGTGGCCGACTTGATGGGCGCCGCCGGCTTCACGCACGGCGGCTTCTACCGGCACTTCGGCTCCAAGGCCGATTTGATGGCCGAGGCAGCCGCCTGTGGCATCGCCCAGACCACCGCGTTGTCCGAGGGTGTGAGCGCAGCTGATTTCGTGAAGGCCTACATCTCCCGCCAGCACCGCGACGCCCTCGCCGGCGGCTGCACGATGGCGGCGCTGGGCGGCGACGCTGCCCGCCAGGGGGCCGAGGTGCGTGCGCCGTTCGCTGCCGGCATCGAAGGCATCCTGGCGGCGCTGAGCCGCGATGCCGACTTCGCCGGCCAGGACGACCCGGCGCAGGTGCGTGTGCGTGCGCTGGATCTGCTGGCGCGCGCCGTGGGCGCCATCGTGCTGTCGCGCGCCTGCCCTGACGATTCACCGCTGGCGGACGAGATCCTGGCGGCGTGCCGGAGCCAGGCCTTGCCCGCACCAAAAGCCGCCCCCAAGGCTCGGGCGGCGGGCCGCCGCGCGGCGCCGAAGCGCCCTTGACGCCGGGCTGAGACGCCGGCCCCCGCCGGGCTGGCAAGGTGGCCGCCGAGGCGCGGGAGAGATCCAACCCCGCGCATCATCTGACGTGCCCTTATTGATGTCTGTCGTCATCAAACGATTGACGTTTGATGATGAACGTACGCATAATGAGCCACGGACCACGCGATTCGGCGTGTTCGTCTTGCGGCTCCCCGGCTTCACCCACCCCGGACATTTCCCGTTCC
>CAKZXL010000723.1 GCA_937883885.1 uncultured Aquincola sp.
AGCCGGCCGGCATCGGGCGCGGCCAGGCCCTGGCGCTCGGCGGCCAGGCGCTCGCGCCGGCCGCGCAGCGCGCGCGTCTGCTCCTCGATGTTGCGGCTGTCGGCGGCCAGCAGCTGGATCTGCTGCTGCACCTGCGTCACCTGGCCGCGCTGCTCGTTGGCGCGGGCCTGGGCGGCGCGCACCGCGTCTTCCAGCGTGGGCAGGCTGCCGGCCTGTTCTTCGGCCTGGGCGGCCAGCACCTCAGCCTGTTCGTCGGCGGCGGCGATCTGCTCGGCGATGGTCTCCAGCTCGGCCTCGGCCTGGGCGCCGCGCTCGGCCCATTGCGCGATCTGGGTCTGCAGCCCGGCCAGGCGCTGCTGGGCGCGGTTGCGGCCCTCGACCACGTAGCGGATGCGCTCTTCCAGGCGGCTGACTTCCAGCGAAGCCTCGGCCAGCGCGCCCTGCGCGGTGTGCAGGTTGTCGCTGGCGGCGTAGTGGGCCTGGCGGATGGTTTCCAGCCCGGCTTCCAGGTGGCGCAGCTCGGCCAGGCGCGCTTCCAGCGCGTTGGTGGCCTCGGCCACCGCAGTCTTGATGCGCTGCTCCTCGGTGGCGGCGTCGCGGTGCTTCAGGAACCACAGCTGGTGCAGGCGCAGCGTGCCGCGCTCCTGCAGGCCGTGGTACTGGGTGGCCACCTCGGCCTGCTTTTCCAGCTTCTCGAGGTTGGCGTTCAGCTCGCGCAGAATGTCTTCCACCCGCGTGAGGTTCTCGCGCGTGTCCTTCAGCCGGTTCTCGGTCTCGCGCCGGCGTTCCTTGTACTTGCTGACGCCGGCCGCCTCTTCGAGGAACATGCGCAGCTCTTCGGGCTTGCTCTCGATGATGCGGCTGATGGTGCCCTGGCCGATGATGGCGTAGGCCCGCGGGCCCAGGCCGGTGCCCAGGAACACGTCCTGCACGTCGCGGCGGCGCACCGGCTGGTTGTTGATGTAGTAGCTGCTGGTGCCGTCGCGCGTCAGCACCCGCTTGACGGCGATCTCGGCGAACTGGTTCCACTGGCCACCGGCGCGGGCGTCTTCGTTGCTGAACACCAGCTCCACGCTGGCGCGGCTGGCCGGCTTGCGGTTGCCCGAGCCATTGAAGATGACGTCCTGCATCGACTCGCCGCGCAGCTCGCTGGCCTTGCTTTCGCCGAGCACCCAGCGCACCGCATCCATGATGTTGGACTTGCCGCAGCCATTGGGCCCGACGACGCCGACCAACTGGCCGGGCAACTGGAAGGTGGTGGGTTCGGCGAAGGACTTGAAGCCCGAGAGCTTGATCTGGTTGAGCCGCATGAGCGCGTGCCCCTGGAGCGCGCCAAGGTGTTGATTCAGAAGGTTTTTTTGCCCTTGCTCGGGGGCAAGAAAGCGGCTGGATGATACCATCGCGCCCCTTTGCTTCCGGGGCTTTCCCGGGCGCGCTACCCCTTGTTGCACCCGCGGCGCGCGCAGCGCCGCCACCCGCTGCCATGGCCAAGAACGCCAAGAAATCCAAGTCCGCCGCCGTCGCCGAGGTCACCGCCCACACCGGCGCGCCCGAGCGCCAGATGCCGCCCAACCCGCCCAGCGCCCCGAGCAAGGAACTGCATGTGTTCCCCAACCCGGCGCCCGAGCGCGACTACGTCATCCAGTTCCAGGTGCCCGAGTTCACCTGCCACTGCCCGCTGACCGGCCAGCCCGACTTCGCGCACTTCACGATCGACATGATCGCGGACCAGCTGTGCATCGAGCTCAAGAGCCTGAAGATGTATTTCTGGAGCTACCGCAACGAAGGCGCGTTCCACGAGAAGGTGACCAACACCATCCTGGACGACATCGTGAAGGCCAGCGATCCGCGCTTCGTGCGCATCACCGCCAAGTGGTACGTGCGCGGCGGCATCTACACCAACGTGGTGGCCGAGCACCGGCAAAAGGGCTGGCAGCCGTTGCCGGTGGTGCAGCTGCCGCAGCACGCCGCCGAGACCGGCCTGCTGTAAGGGCCGCACGATGCCGCTGGCCGAACGCCCGCCCTACCAGAAGTTCGACGTGCGCGTGGCGCGCAGCCGCATCGACGGCTTCGGCTGCTTCGCGGCCGAGCCCATTCCGCCGCGGCTGAAGATCGGCGAGATCCGCGGCGAGGCCATCAGCGTGGCCGAGGCCCGCCGCCGTGCCGAGGGCCAGCAGCGCATCATGATCGTGGAGGTGTCGCACAAGACGGCGATCGACGCCTCCAGGAGCACCGACCCGATGCGCTTCACCAACCACTCGTGCCAGCCCAACGCGCGGCTGGTCATCCGCGACGGCCGCATCGAGTTCTACGCCGTCAAGCCCATCGCCGTGGGCGACGAGGTGACGGTGAACTACGGCGAGACGCACCACGAAGGCAAGCTGGAATGCCGCTGCGGTGCGCCGGGGTGCGTGGGGCGCTTGTAGCCGCCAGCCGCCAGCCGCTTGCCGCTTGCCGCTTGCCGCTTGCGGGCATCCGGTTAGCGTAGTTACACTAACCGGATGCGCGTGACCTTCGACCCGTCGAAGCGGCTACGCACTCTGGCAGACCGCGGGCTGGACTTCGAAGACGCCAAGGCAGTTTTTGAGGGCATCACCGTCGAAGTGGAGGACACGCGCAAAGCGTACGGAGAGCGCCGCTTCATCTGCTACGGCCACTTGGCTGGCCGGCTGGTGGTGATCGGCTACACCCCGCGCGGTTTCACCCGCCACGTGTTCAGCATGAGGAAAGCCAATGACCGCGAACAAGCGCGCCTTGCCGCCCACTTTCAAGTCGAACCTGGCGAAGCTTGACGAGCATGCCGTGCAAGCTTCCGAGTACGAAGAGCTGCCAGAGCTGACCGATGAGATGCTGGCGCGAGCCGTGGTCAACAGGGGTGGTCGCCCACGCTCAGACAACCCTCGCAAGCTGATCACGCTGCGTCTGCCGGCGGACGTGATCGACCGCTGGCGCGCCACCGGTCCTGGTTGGCAAACCCGCATGGCGGACCGCCTCAGCCCCGGGCCGGTGACGGGCCGCAAGGGCCCCTGAGGCGCCAGCGCCGCTGGGCGGATCAACCGTTCCTCACCGCCTCCGCAATCGCCTTGCCCACGTCGGCCGTGGTGGCCTTGCCGCCCAGGTCGGGCGTGCGGGGGCCGTCCTGCAGCACGTCTTCGATGGCCTTGAGCACCGCGGCGCCGGCTTC
>CAKZXL010000724.1 GCA_937883885.1 uncultured Aquincola sp.
ACCAACTCAACCTTCGGCCTGCCCGTTCTCATCGCGGTATCTCCGTTCCTAAGATACCTCGCTGGCCTGCATGATTAATGCCAGAAACTAACGGGACAGGACACTAGGAACGCGGCAGCATCGGCAGAAATCCGCGAGCTTGTGGAGCAACTGGGCGGCGCTGTACTTCACGAGAGCCTGATCGGCGACATCGCTTATCACGGCTTCCTTGTTGATGTGCCCGCCTTGGGTGTGCGGCAGCTTCTCGACGGAGATGCACCACCGTTGCTGCACTCAGACCGCGTGATGTACTTCCGTGCCCAGGGTCAGGCTGTCGTCTCCGTCGAGGAAGCTGCGACGCGATCGCCGACAAGGCTACCGCCTGCAGAACGCACGTCCGGAACTCCGGTGGTCGCCTTGCTCGATGGTCTGCCACTGGCAAACCATCCAATGCTGCAAGGCCGCGTTGAGATCGACGACCCAGACGGCTGGGGCGGTAACTATCCGGTCGCAGAGCGAACCCATGGGACGGCGATGGCGTCACTGATCGCGTTAGGTGACCTAGGCATCGCGGAAACGCCACTAGCACGGCCGATCTATTCGCGGCCGATCATGCGTCCCGCCGGTCCGAACGGCCAGCGCGTCGAACGGACACCAGATGAGCGCCTGCTGATTGACCTAGTCCATGTGGCCGTGCGGCGAATGTTCGAGGCCATTGATGGGCGGCCCGCATCGGCGCCCACTGTGCGAGTCATCAACCTTTCCGTTGGCGACCCCCATCGAGCGTTTGGTGGCGAGCTTTCGCCGTGGGCTCGTTTGCTCGACTGGCTGCAGCACAAGTACAACGTGCTCTTTATCGTCAGTGCTGGCAATCGGGAGCATGGTGAGCTGTTGCTGGATGCCACTCCAGGCAGTGTGTCCGACATGCCGCTGGAGCAAAGGTCAAGGTTGGCGACGCACGCATTGTGTCGCGATGACATGCATCGCCGCATCCTAGCCCCGGCTGAATCGGTTAATGCCCTGACCGTAGGGGCCTGTCATTCGGATGCGTCAACGGTACCTCCAGTCCCCGGCCGCTTCTTGCTGTTCGCGGAAAGCGGGTTGGCGCCTTACTCGGGTATCGGTCCCGGATTCCGGCGAGCCGTGAAGCCTGACATCCTGCTACCCGGTGGTCGCGTCTTGTATCGAGAGGCCTTCCAGTCACCGGCTGGTCAAACGCGAGTCCAGGCAATCCAAGCACTGCAGCCGCCAGGACAGTTGGTGGCCGCGCCGCCAACAGCGCAAGGCGCTGCACTGCACACACGGGGTACCAGTAATGCCGCCGCCCTGGGAACGCGTTGGGCTGCGCGCGCGCACGCAGTGCTTGAAACGCTTCGAGCCAGTTACCAGACCCTAGATGATCGGTATGACGCTGTTTTGATCAAGGCATTGCTCGCTCATGGAGCCCTAATTGGCGACGTGAGGTCCCAGGTGCTTGCGGCCAGGCCCGATATAGACGAATGGCAGGCGCAACGTCGGCTAGCAAGTCGCTATTGCGGACTGGGTGTTGCCGACGTCGAGCGGGCTTTGACCTGTACGGCTCAACGCGCGACCCTGCTGGGTGTTGGCACACTGAAGAATGACAAGGCCATGGAGTTCCGCGTACCTTATCCGCAGGCACTCCATGCGACGGTAGTTAAGCGCAAGCTCACGGTGACGCTGGCCTGGATGACTCCGATCAATCCTCGACACTCAAAGTATCGTGTAGCACGGCTCTGGGTTGACCTACCCGAAGGAACACTTCGCGGCGATCGTGCGGAAGGCGAATGGCGGCAGCTCCGACAAGGAACGATCCATCATGAAGTGTTCGAGGAGTCGCGCGCTGCCGTGATACAGGAAGGCACCACCTTGGCAGTGCGAGTCAACTGCGTGGCCGATGCGGGCCCCCTCAAGGAATCGGTGCAATTCGCACTGTGCGTTTCGCTTGAAGTAGCAGAGGGAGTGAATCTGCCGATCTATGAGCAGGTGCGCGAACGAGTTGCGTCGCGAATAGGCGTGCAACCGGCAGCCGCGGCATAGCCGAGGGCACCGTCAACAATTTGCTTTGACAAAGGGCGATCGGCTGCATTCCCCATGGCGGCGCGATCGAACGGCTGCTCGGTGACCGTCAGTGTGAATTAATTCCAGAGTAGCTTCTCACCGTTTACGCTGCGCGCAACCTCCGACATTTGCCAAGGTCGCCCCCGCTTCATGGACGACGCAAGCGCCTCTTGGCTCCTTGCAAAGTCAACCGTGCCGCCCGTGCTGTCGTCAGCAATCGTCAACGGCACAAACCCACCTCAGCAAAGAAAACAGCCGCAGCCAACACGCCAACCACGCGCCCCTGCTGCGGCCACCTCACGGCTCACCGGCCCTCCGGCCGGCAACCTCTCTGACGAATCAGCCGATCTTCACCTGATCCGCCAACGCCACCCCGCCCATCGCGGGGTCGCTGACGCCGTCCATGCCGGTCTCCATCCGCCCCGCGAAGCGGCGGCTGAAGTCGGCTTGGCCGGTCACCTTCACTGTGAAGTCGTACCAGTGGCTGCTGGCGCCCAGCGGGCAGCGCACCAGCTGTTCGCTGCGGGCCACCACGGTGTACACGCCGGGCGTGGCCGCGAAGTAGGCGTTGGCGGCGATGCTGAAGGTGCAGGGTCCGCTGCCGCTGTTGACCAGGCGCACCACCAGGTCGCCGGTGGTCTTGTCGTAGCTCACTTCCACGTCGGGGTTGGGCTGCGCGGCCGACACCGCCCGGCGGGCATTGCCGGTGAAGTG
>CAKZXL010000725.1 GCA_937883885.1 uncultured Aquincola sp.
CAAGCCCGAAGGCGCGGCCGGCCCCACCTCGCTGGGCCTGGTGGCCGCCGGCCAGACGGTCGAGATCCCCGCCACCCGCCTGCCCGGCGTGGGCGCCCGGCAGCTGTTCGAGATCACGCTGGAGCCCGAAGGCGGCTCCACCATCGGCCGGCCGACCGGGCCCATCCTGTTCGTGGGGCGCAGCGTCCGGCTGTAGGCGGATCGCATGCTGGGGATGGGCGTTGCAGCCGGCTGGCTGCAACATCGGTGGTCACCATCCGTGCTGCCAGGAGCCGACCATGCGCATCTTCCCGATCGTCCTCATCCTCATCGGCGGGTTCGGGCTGCTCAGGCACTACGGCTACATCGACCGCGAGATGATGCAGCTGCTGTGGCCGTTGCTGCTCATCGGCATCGGCGTGGCCCTGCTGGTGCGCAAGCCCCGCTGGCGCGTGTGGGGCACAGACCGCTGGGAGCGCCGCATGGCTCGTCGATTCGGCCCGGCCTGGGTGCAGATGAGCGATGAAGAGCGGGCACGGTTCCGTGCCGACGGCGGCGCGCAGCGCTGAGCCGCCAGCCGCCGGCCTTGCCCGCTAACGCTCCACCGCCTGCCCCACGTAGCGCGAGACCTTGGGCGGCGCCTTGCCGCGGTGGAAGCCGAGGCGCCGGTCGCGCAGCGCCAGTTCCACCGCGGTGATGCGGTCGAAGCGGCGCAGGTGCTCGGTCCAGTTCTCGTCGACGTAGTACTCCATCCAGTGCCGAGGGTTGGCATGGTCGCGGAACACGCCCCAGGAAATGGCGCCTTGCCCCAACCGGCTGCGGCGGCTTTCGCGCATCAGCTCCGAGAAGGCGGGCTCGTCCTGCGGGTCGACGTCGTACTCGATCGTCACCATCACCGGGCCGGCCTGCGCGTCCACGTCGGGCGCGGCGGTGGGGCTCTTGAGCACGTCGCGCTGCGGCGTCAGGTCGGCGTCGCCCAGCTGCTGCACCCGCTGGTTGCGCAGCAGCACCAGCATCAGCAGGCCGGTGGCGGCAGCCGCCAGCAGGCTGATCTGCAGGTTGGTGATGCCGGCCACCTGGCCCCACAGCGCGGCGCCGCCGGCGCTGCCGGCCATCAACGCGGTCTGGTAGATGGACATGCCGCGGGCCCGCACCCAATCGGGCAGCGCCAGCTGGGCCGAGAGGGTGAGCGAATTGGCCACCGAGATCCAGCCCGCGCCGGCCAGCACCATCGCCGGCGCGCTGACCCACAGGCTGGGCGACAGCGCCACCACCAGCGTGCCCAGCGCATTGAGCAAGGTGCCGTACTGCACCAGGTCGTCGCGCGTGAAGCGCTCGCGGATGCGCGGCAGCATCAGCGCCGTGGCCACCGCCCCCGCGCCCATGCAGGCCAGCAGCAGCGTGAAGATGCCGGCGCCGCCATGCGACAGGCGCTGCGCCACCAGCGGCATCAGCGCCAGCAGCGCGGTGCTGTGCAGAAAGAACACGAAGATGCGCAACAGCACCACCCGCATGCCCGGCGACTGGCGCACGTACTGGATGCCCACGCGCATCGCGCCCACGAAGCGCTCGCCCGGCAGCGCACTGGCGCGCGGCGTGTTCTTCCACTGCCAGATGATCAGCGCCGCGCCCAGCGACAGCGCGGCATTGAGGCCGAACACCCAGGCGCTGCCCAGCCCGGTGAGGATGGCGCCGGCCAGAATGGGCCCGGCGATGCGCGATGCATTCATCGCGATGGCGTTGAGCGCCAGCGCGGCCGTGAGCTCGCTGCGCGGTACCAGCTCGGGCACGATGGCCGCGAACACCGGCCAGCGCATCGCCAGCCCGATGCCGTTGGCAAACACCAGCACCAGCAGCAGCGGCGCATTGAGTGCGCCCGAAAACGCCAGCACGCTGAGCAGCACCGCGGTGACCGCCACCCACAGCTGCGTGAACATGAACCAGTGCCGCCGGTCGACGATGTCGGCCATCGCGCCGCTGGGCACGCCCAGCAGGAACACCGGCAGCGTGGCCGCCGTCTGCACCAGCGCCACCCACACCGGGTTGGGCGCCAGCTGCGTCATCAGCCAGGCGGCCGCCACGTCGTTCATCCACATGCACACGTTGGCGGTGACCGTGGCCAGCCACAACATGCGAAAGACCGGCCGGGCCAGCGGCGCCAGCGTGCCGGTGCGGGGCGGGGCCGAGGGGGGCTCGGGCGGGGAGGAGGGCGACAGGGGTTCGATGGACATCGGCAGGCCGCCGACTTTAGCCCGGCTGCGCACCGCCGCCGTTGTGGGAACTGCGGTGGGCCTGGGTGCGGCGCGGTTTCAGCGGCGGCCGCGGCGGCCGATATCTGCGGGCATGAGAAGCAGGTTGTCAGTGACGGGTGTGGCCCTGGCCGTGGTGCTGGCCGCGTGCGGCGGCGGCGGGGCTGAGTCGGAGGCGGCCACCGGCACCGGCACCGCCGGTGGCACGGCGGGCGGCACGGTGCCCGTGGCGGATGCGACCGAGGCGGCCGCGCTGGCCCTGGCCACCGTCAACCAGGAGCGTGAGCGTTGCGGCTTCGGGCGCGTGCAGCGCCAGGCCCAGCTCGACACCGCCGCCGGCTGGCATGCCGACTACCTGAAACTGCGTTTCACCGAAGGCGTGGCCGCCACCCACACCGAAGATCCCTCGCGCAGCGGCTTCAAGGGCGTGACCGCGGCCGACCGTGTGCAGGCCGCCGGGTACCGCTATGCGCAGATGGGCGAGTACCTGAGCTTTGCGCCGCTGAGCAGCAGCGTACCGCCGGGCGACGCGCTGGTGCGGGCGATGCTGGCCACCGTGTACCACCTGGCCGGCATGCTGGACGGCAACACCGACGTGGGCGTGGCCGTGGCGCTGGCCGATGCGGCGCCGTCGCCCTACCGCCAGTCCATCCTGGCCTGGGAAACCGGCACGCCGCCGGGGCGCCAGCCGCTGGAGCCGGCCGCGCTGCTCACCTACCCGTGCTCGGGCAGCGCCGGCCTGCAGCCTTACATGTACGGCGAAAGCCCCGAGCCTTTCACCGGCCTGGGTTTCACCGCCGGGCCGGGCACCGGCCACCCGATCTACCTGCGCGCGCCGGCCGGCCAGCGCATCCGCCTGACCGCCGCCACGCTCACCAGCGGCAACGGCCGCGCGGTGCCGGTGCTGCTGTACCACGCCAGCGACGACCCGCAGCACCTGCTGGCCGGCCACCAGGCCTTCGTCATCCCGCGCGAAGCGCTGGACCC
>CAKZXL010000726.1 GCA_937883885.1 uncultured Aquincola sp.
GAAGGCGCCAGCGTGTGGTTCGGCGCCGTGGTGCGCGGCGACCAGCCCGAGCCGGTGCGCATCGGCGCCCACAGCAACATCCAGGAAGGCAGCGTGCTGCATGCCGACCCCGGCAAGCCGCTGACCATCGGCGAGAACGTGACCGTGGGCCACATGGTGATGCTGCACGGCTGCACCATCGGCGATGGTTCCTTGGTCGGCATCGGCGCGGTGGTGCTCAACGGCGCGCGCATCGGCAAGCACTGCCTGGTGGGCGCCGGCTCGCTGGTGACCGAAGGCAAGGAATTCCCCGATGGCTCGATGATCCTGGGCAGCCCCGCCAAGGTGGTGCGTGAGCTCACGCCCGAGCAGATCGCCGGGCTGGAGCGCAGCGCGCGGCACTACGTGGGCAATGGCGAGCGCTTTGCCCGCGGCCTGAAGAAGGTGGGTTGAGCATGGCCACGCTGCCCGAGCACATCCACAGCTACGAACCGCGGCTGGGCCATGGCCTGCCGCACGATCCGTTCAATGCCATCGTCGGTCCGCGCCCCATCGGCTGGGTGGCCACGCACGACGAAGCGGGCCAGCTGAACCTGGCGCCCTACAGCTTCTTCAACGCCTTCAACTACACGCCGCCCATCGTCGGCTTCAGCAGCATCGGCTACAAGGATTCGGTGCGCAATGCCGAGCGCACGCGCCTGTTCACCTGGAACCTGGCCACGCGCCCGCTGGCCGAGGCCATGAACGCCACCTGCGCCGCCGTGCCGCCCGAGGTGAGCGAGTTCGAGCTGGCCGGGCTGACGCCGCGCGCCTCCACCGTGATCAGCGTGCCGCACGTGGCCGAGAGCCCGGTGAACTTCGAGTGCAAGGTCACGCAGATCGTGCAGCTGCAGACGGTGGACGCCACGCCGGTGCCCACCTGGCTGGTGCTGGGCGAGGTGGTGGCGGTGCACATCGACAAATCCTTGCTGGTGGAAGGCGTGTACGACACCGCCGCGGCCCGCCCCATCCTGCGCGGCGGCGGCCCGGCCGACTACTTCGAGATCACGCCTGAAGCGCTTTTCAAGATGAGGCGGCCGAAGTGAAAACGCGGCCCGGCTTCACCCGCGCCGGGCCTGCAGGCACGCAACTTCATCGGTGAAAAGAAACGAAACGCGCCGATACCCGGGCGAGAGGACCGCGGCCACGGCCGCCGGCACCATGGCTTCCATCGCAACCCCTGATGAAAGCCCACGATGAAAGTCTGGATCCAACGGTCCCTGGCCGGCGTGCTCGGCGCTTCGGTCCTCTTCGGCGGCCTGTCGGCCTTCGCGGCTGCCAACGGCGAGCCGGGCCGCCCCGGCTGGGGCCAGCACAGCCCTGAAGAACGCGCCGCGCACCAGGCCAAGATGCTGGAGCGCATTGCCAGCCGCCTGGAGCTGGATGCCGGCCAGAAGGCCAAGCTCGACACCCTGGCCGCCGCGATGAAGGCCCAGCGCGAAGCCATGGGCGGCGCCCCCGGCGGCCCGCGCGCCGAGCTGCAATCGCTGATCACCGGCAACAGCTTCGACCGCAACGGCGCCCAGGTGCTGCTGCAGAAGAAGACGCAGGCGCTGCAGACCAGCGGCCCGCAGCTCATCAACGCGATGGGCGACTTCTACGACAGCCTGCGGCCGGAGCAGCAGCAGAAGGTGCGCGACTTCCTGAACCGGCGCGGTGGCCACCGCGGCCACCATGGCGAGCGCGGCCCGCGCGGCTGATCGCGACAATGGCCGGATGCGACGCCTGCTGCTGATCGACGATGACGAACAACTGGCCGCGCCACTGGCGGCCTTTTTCCGCCGCTTCGACTGCGAGCTGGTGTCGGCCACCACGCCCAGCGCCGGCCTGGCGCTGCTCAAAGAGGGCGGCTTCGATGCCGCCATCCTCGACGTGATGCTGCCGGAGATGGACGGCTTCGAGCTGTGCCGCACCATCCGCAAGCACAGCGACCTGCCCATCGTCATGCTCACCGCCCGCGGCGACGTGATGGACCGCGTGGTGGGCCTGGAACTGGGTGCCGACGACTACGTGCCCAAGCCCTTCGAGCCGCGTGAGCTGCTGGCCCGGCTGCAAACCGTGTGGCGGCGCAGCGGCGGCCGCGGTGCCGCGCCGGCCGCCCCGACCACAGGCCCGAGGGTGATGGCCTTCGACGGGCTGAGCCTGGACCTGGACCGCCGCCAGGCGCTGCGCCAGGGTGAGCTGCTGGACCTCACCGGCACCGAGTTCGAGCTGCTGGTGATGCTGGCGCGCGAGCCGCACAAGGTGTTCAGTCGGGACGAGATCCTGGAGCGCCTGCGCGGCCATGCGGCCGAAGACCTGCTGACCCGCGCGGTGGACATCCTGGTGAGCCGGCTGCGCAAGAAGCTGGAGCCGCTGGACTGCATCCGCACGCTGCGCGGCGTGGGCTATGCCTTTGCCGCGGGGCCGGCTGCGTGACGGCGGTGCCTGAAGCCGCCGCCGGCTGGCGTGGCCGCTGGCAGGGCACCCGACAGCGCCTGGGCCAGTCCTTGCGCTGGCGGCTGATGGCCCTGTTCGTGCTGCTGGCGGTGGCCACGGTCGTGGTCTTTCTCTCGGGCATGCAGCAGTCGATGCGCGGCGGTGGCTGGCGTGAGCTGGCGCGACCGCTGGTGGCGCATTACCTGGACCTGGCCGCCGCCGACCTGGGCACGCCGCCGTCCATCGACAAGGCGCGCCAGATGGTGCAGCGGCTGCCGCTGCGCATCCAGATCGACGGGCCGCAGGTGCACTGGGACTCGCACCCCGAGCGCGCCGCACGGGCCCGCCGCCACGGCCGCGACGACGACGGCGCCGAATGGCAAAGCCGCATGACGGCCGATGGCCACCGCGTCACCTTCCGGCTGGTGCCGCTGCCGCATGAGCGCCGCGCCCGCGGCATCGGCTGGGCCACGCTGGCCTTGCTGCTGCTGCTGGTGGCGCTGGCCTGGCGCGGCGTGAGCAGCCTCTTGCGGCCGATCGAGGGCATACGCGCCGGCGTGCAGCGTTATGGCCAGGGCGACTTCAGCCAGCCGATTGCCGTGCAGCGGCAGGACGAACTGGGCCAGCTGGCCGGGCAGGTCAACACCATGGCCGCCGACCTGCAGCGCATGCTGGAGGCGCAGCGCGGCCTGCTGCTGGCCATCAGCCATGAGCTGCGCAGCCCGCTGACCCGCGCGCGGGTGAACGCCGAGCTGGTGGAAGACGGCGAAGCCCGCGACGCACTGCTGCGCGACCTGGGCGAGATGCGCGACCTGATCAGCGACCTGCTGGACAGTGAGCGGCTCACCGCCGGCCATGCCGCGCTGCAGACCGAGCCCACCGACCTGGCCGCGCTGCTGCGCGAGGTGGCGGCCGACGATGCGGGCCAGCCGCCGCTGCAACTGGACCTGGCCGCCGAGCTGCCGCTGCTGCCGGTGGACCGCAGCCGGCTGCGGCTGCTGCTGCGCAACCTGATCGGCAATGCGCGCCGGCATGCGGCCGGCACGGCCGTGGTGCTGGGCCTGCAGCGCGAGGGCGAGGCGCTGGCGCTGACGGTGCGCGACCACGGCCCGGGCGTCAACGACGAACAGCTGGCGCGGCTGGCCGAGCCCTTCTACCGCACCGACAGCGCGCGCCAGCGCCGCACCGGCGGCGTGGGCCTGGGCCTGTACCTGTGCCGCCTGGTGGCGCAGGCCCATGGCGGTCAGTTGCACATCGAGCGCGCCGAGCCCGGGCTGTGCGTGAAGGCGCTGCTGCCGCTGCACTGAAACCCGTCATCGTGGCGGCCCTGATCTTGCGTAGCATCGCCCACCTGTGAACAACGCACCAAAGGTGTATCAGGTGACACACACAACCGCGCCCTCGCTGTGCATGGCCGCCCTGCTGCTGGCCTTGTCGGGCAGCCCCGCCCACGCCGCCCCGGTCTCGGTGACCGCCTCGGCCTTCAGCGGCACGCTGATCGACTTCAACAGCCTGCCCGACCGCAGCGCCGTGGGCAGCCAGTTCGCGGCCCAGGGCGTCACCGTCACCGGCGGCAGCCTGATCACCAACAACAGCAGCGTGCTGCAGGCCGCCTTCGGCAGCCAGGGCGCCAGCAACTTCGACTACGGCGCGCCTGCCACGCCATCGTGGCTGAGCATCACCTTCACCTTCGCCGATCCGATCATCCGCGTCGGCATGGATCAGCTGTCCAACGGCAGCGAGTTCATCCTCGACGTGTCGCAGGAAGAGATGCTGTTCGACAGCGGCAACACGCCCCGCTTCGTGGGCGTGGAAGACCTGGACGGCTTCACCCAGGTGACCCTGCGGCTGACGAAGGAGAACGACCCGCGCTTTTCCATCGACAACCTGCGCTTCGACTTCGCCGGCAGCGGCGGTGGCAACACCGTGCCCGAGCCCGGCGCGCTGGCGCTGGTGGGCCTGGCGCTGGCCGGCGCCACCGCCGCACGCTGGCGCCGCCGCTCCGCCGTTTGACCCGCCACCCGCTGCCTGCGGTCGTGGCGCCACCGGCCCCCACAGCCTGGAGCCCCGGCATGACGACGCTGCTCACCGACATGCATCCTGCGCCCCGCCCGGCCGCCTGCCTGGTGGGCACCTTCGGCTACCGGGTCGAAGGCGACACCGCCCGCCTCAATGCCGAGGTGGATTGGCGACCCGAGGCCGCCGAGCACAGCCACTGGCGGCTGCAGCTGTGGGCCAGCGCGCTGGATGCACCTTCCGCCCCCGCGCTGGTGGCCGAACTGCCGGTGAGCGTGCCGCTGCACACCCATGGCGAGCCGACCTACGTCGAAGGCTATGTGATGGCGCTGCCTCCGGCCGGCGGCGGGCCGCAAGCCATGTCGCTGCGGCTGGTGGCGCAAGACGCGGGCGGCAGCCTCTGGCTGCACGACGAAGCCCGCTTCGCCCAGCCCGAGCACTTCGTGCAGCCGCGGCTGCAGGGCGTGGCCTGGTCGCCGGTGGCGGCGCAAGGCCTGGCCCTGGTGGTCGACCGCGTGCGCAACCCGCGGCCGGAAGACAACCTCAGTGGCTCCTTGCAGCTGGAGCTGTGGGCGCTGGACCAGCCCTGCCGGGGCGGCCCCTTCAGCGGGCGCTGCATCGCCTCGCTGGCCTTGGGCGCGCTGCCGGGCCAGGCCGAAACCGGCCCGCTGGCCATGCCGGTGGCGGCCACCGAAGCCGATGTGCAGCGCCCCTGGTGCCTGATGCTGCGCGAGTGGACGGCCGTGGGCTACGTCACCCGCGATTGCGCCGAAGTCGCAGCGCCCCACGGGCTGGCAGCGCCGGCGGGTGCGGGCCCGGTGGATGCCGTTCAGCCGGCCGCAGCCGCGCCCATGGACGCGCTTGCCCCGCCGCTGACCGCGCCTGCGGCGCTCCTGCCCCCCGGCGCCGCCCCGCGCCCCGCCACTGGGCGCCCCGTGCCGCCCCAACGCGCACAGCCGCCCCGTTTCGCGGCCCGGGTGATGGCCAACCTGCGCCAGTTGCTGCAGGGCTGAGCCGGCCCCTGCGCCCGCCCCCAGGGCGCCAGCGCCAGCGCCCGCGCGGTCGCCGCGGATCACGCTACTTCGCAGATGAGAATCATTTGCGATAGCATCCGGGTCCTTCCGCCAGCCGCCGCTCGCCCACCGCC
>CAKZXL010000727.1 GCA_937883885.1 uncultured Aquincola sp.
CCCAGGTGCACGTTGATGCCCCATTCCAGCCAGCGGCCCAGCGGGCCGTAGTCGGCATAGCCCATGTCCAGCAGCACCGCGCCGCTGTAGGCGTCGAGGTGCACCACGCGCTGCTGCGCCACATCGCGCGGGTACACCGCAGCGGTGAACACGCCGGTGGGCCCCGCAGGCAGGCTCACGCTGTAGCCGGGTGCCAGGCCCAGGCGCTGCACCCGGGCCATGACCGCGTCCACGCTCAGCATGCCGGGCAGGGTGGCGGCCCGTGGCGCGGCGGGTGCCTCATGGCCCTGATGCCCTGCATGCCCGGCGTGCCCGGCATGGTCATCGGCCACGCTCGACGATGGCACCTGCGACTGCGGCACCCGCGCCTGCGTCAGCGACCAGGCGGTGCTGCCCGTCTCGGGCAGGCGTTGCTGCGACATCGGCACTTGCACCCGCACACCGGCCGGGTAGCCGAAGTTGTGGCCGTTGGCCCATTGGTTGACCTGCTGGCCCCACAGCACCGACCAGGGCATGCCGGTGATGGCCAGGAAGGCCAGCACCGCGCCCACGCCCAGCCCGGTCACCGCATGCAGGTCGCGCCAGAACACGCGCTGGCGCGGCCGGCCGCGCACCGTCAGCACGCCACCGCTGCCCTGGCGGGCGCCGCGCGGCCACCACAGGTAGAGGCCGGTGGCCACCAGCAGCAGCGACCAGCCGGCCGCCATCTCGATGAAGCCGCGGGCCACCGGCCCGAAATACTTCAGGCTGTGCAGCTTGCGGATGGTCCAGGCCAGCGTGCCGCCCTCGGGCAGCGTGCCCAGCACCTGCGCGCGGTAGGGATCGACGTAGATGGTCACCCGCTCGCCATCGGCCCGCCGGATGCCCAGCTCGGCCGAGCCGGTGGCCGATGCGGCGGGCGTGAGCTTGCGCAGCGTGCCGGGCTGCGCGGCCAGCGCGGCGGCCACCCACTCGCTGGCGGGGCGTGGCGCGCTGGTGGCCGGCACCACCACTTTCAGGTCGCGGTGCCACCAGCCATCGATCTCGGCCTTGAACAGGTACAGCCCGCCGGTGATGGCCAGCCACACCAGGAAGGGCAGCACCAGCAGCCCGGCATAGAAGTGCCAGCGCCACACCGCGCGGTACAGGTCCTTGTCGCGGCTGTCCATCAGAACCTCAGGTCCAGGCTCAAGTAGGCGCTGCGGCCGTCGCCGGGCGAGTAGCCGGAAGAGCCGCTGTCATACCAGGCATAGACGTACTGTCGGTCGGTGACGTTCTTCAGCTGCAGGTTCAGGCTGGTGGCCGGCGTCAGTTGCCAGGTGGCGCCCAGGTTCAGCAGCGCATAGCCGCCGGCCTGGCCCAGCGTGTTGCTGCGCTCCAGGTAGTAGTCGCCCTGAGCGTTGGCCCAGGCCGAGAGCTTGAGCTGCGGCAGCACCTGCCAGTCCACCCCCGCCGTGGCCAGGTAACGCGGCACGTTTTCGATCTGTTGGCCGCGTGTGGTGGGTGCGCTGGGGTCGGGTTCGGTGATGCGCGCCAGCTGGTGCGACCAGGCCACCCAGGCCGTGGTGCCGGCCGTCGGCCGGCCCTGCAACTGCAGGTCGATGCCTTTGCGCAGCGTGCGGCCGACGTTGCCCTGGCCGCCGGGGTCGGGCAGGCCGTCCACGCCCAGCACACGCGCCACCTCGCCCGAGGCGCGCTGTTCCCAGTAGGCCACGCGGCCTTCCAGCCCGGCCAGCGGGCTGAACTTGAGGCCGGCTTCCCAGCCGTCGTTGATCGAGGGCGAGAGGTTGCGTGTCTGCGTGCGGTAGGCGTCGATGCCAGTGCCGATCTGGAAGCTGCGTCCCCAGTTGGCATACACGCTGGCCTGCGGCGAGACGGTGTAGGCCACGCTGATCTTGGGCTGCTTGACGAGGCCGTAGTCGTACACGTCGTAGGCCTCGCCGGTCAGGCGGTTGTTGAAATGGCCGCTGATCTTGTCCAGCCGCAGCGCCGGCACGATCTTCAGCGCAGCCACCGGGCGGATCACCGCCTGCACATAGCCGCCGCGGGTGTCGAGGTCGAAGTCCCAGTCGCGGAACTGCGAGCTGCGCACGCGCTGGACCGTGCGCCAGCGCTGGCCGATGTTGTCCTGCCATTGCGCGTCCAGCCCGCCTTCCAGCGTGAACTCATGCGCCCAGCTCACGGTGGGCCGCCAGGTCAGCGTGCCGATGGCGCCGCGCTGGCGCTCGTCGTTGTAGCGCTCCTGCTGCACCCCGGCGGCCGAGAAGCGCACCCAGCGCCGGTTCTCGTAGTGGTTGACGTACAGCTTGGTCGACCACGACACCGCCGGCGTGAGGCTGCCGTCCACATGCGCGCTGAGCTGGGTGGTGTCGCGTTCGCCGCGGTCGTCCTGCGCGTAGGCGGGTGAGCTGCGGGGCGCGGCTTCGGCCTGTTCGCGGGTCAGGTAACCCGACTCCAGCGCGCGGTTGCGGTAGTGGCGGGCGATCACGCCGGCCCGCCAGGCGCCATTGGCGCCGGTGTAGAACCACTTGCCGGCCAGTGCCAGCTTCTTCGCTTCGGCGTGGTCGCGGTAGCCGTCCGAGTCGCGCCAGCCGATGAAGTAATTCTGGCTCCAGGCGCCGCTTTCCAGGCCCTTGGCCAGCTGCAGTTCGCGCGTGCCGAAGCTGCCCACGGTGACGCTGGCGCGGCCCTCGTTGCCGCCGATGCGGGTGCGCACGTTGGCATTGCCGGCGATGTTGTGCAGGCCGTAGCGCGGGTCGTTGGTGCCGCGCACGATCTCGATGGCCTCGATGTCCAGCGGGAACACCGCGTCCAGAAAGGGCATGCCGCCCGCGTTGTCGTTGCTGGGAATGCCGTCGATCAGCAGCTTGACGGCGTTGATGCGGCCCTCGCCGTTGAAGCCGCGGAACGAGAAGCGGCCGGCATCGGTGCCCTGCTTGAACTGCGTGACCTGCACGCCGGGGGCGCGCGTCAGCAGCTCCCAGCTGTAGTCCACATGCTGGTCCTGCAGCAGGCTGGCGCCCAGGATGTCGACCGAGCTGAACACGCTGCGCGCCGGCAGCGGCCCCAGGGCCTTGGCGGTGACGTTGACGGTGGCAGTGCCCAGCACCAGCGTGGAGTCGCCGGCCGCATCGGCGGCTGAGGTCTGCGCATGGGCGGTGGTGGACAGGACAAGGGCGGCCGCGGCGGCCAGGGGCGCGCGGGCGGCGCCGGACGGGAAACGGAGCATGGGTGTCTTCGGGTGCAATCTCGTCGCCGCCGCGGGGCAAGCGACCGGCCAGGAAACGGTCCCGGCAGGCGGTCACGCGCCCGGCGGCGGCGATGGAACGGGGCGACCGCGGCCTCGGCGCCCTGCGCGCGCGGCCTTCAGCGGTATCGCCGATCGGGGTGGGGGTGGGCTGCCTCAGGCAGCCCCAGCCAGCTTCAGGCGGCCGCGGGCGGACCGCGCGGCGGCAGCGGCGCACCCAGCAGCGCCGCGATCTCGGCCGACGTGAACGGATGCACCGCGCGCAGTGGCGGCGCCGGCGCCACCACCGGCGGCAGCACCGGCGTGGCCGGCAGCGCCACCGGCAGGCACAGCGCGCAGTCCAGCGTGTGCGCGCCGATCGCGGGCGCATCGCCATCGGCGTCGGTGTCCGCCATCACCCACTGGATGGCACCACCGGCGGTGCACACCAGCTCCATCGCCTTCGGGTGCACCAGCGGCGCCGCCGTGGCCACCCCCACGGCCACCAGAAAGCACGCCAGCACGAGGCGGGCAAGCAAGGTGGAGCGGCGCAGGATTTGCATGGCTGCCCAGTATCGCCCAGGCCCGCGCCGGCAGCGCCTGCTGCCGCCTCCCTGGGTCTCGTTGCTACATTCGCCCCCAGTCGTTGAACCAGGAGATCGTGATGACCGCCCCCACCCAGACGGACCGCCCGTCCATCACCCGCCGCCGCGCCCTGCAGGGGCTGGCCGCTTCGGCCGGCGTGCTGGCCGCGCCCATGCTGTGGGCGCAATCGGACAAGACCTACCGCCTGCTGGTGGGCTTTCCGCCGGGCGGCGGCACCGATGCGGTGGCCCGCCTGCTGGCCGAGAAGCTCAAGCCCGAGCTGGGCGGTGCCAACTTCCTGGTCGAGAACAAGGCCGGTGCCGGCGGCCAGCTGGCCGCGCAGGCGCTGAAGGCCGCGCCGGCCGACGGCCACACGCTGTTCCTCACCCACGACCACACCATCTCCATCCTGCCGCTGGTGGTCAAGACGCCGGGCTTCGACCCCGCGCACGACTTCGTGCCGGTGGCGGGTTTTGCCACCTTTGCCAATGCGCTGGCGCTGTCGGGCGGCACGCCGGCCAAGTCGGTGGCCGAGTACGTGCAGTGGGTCAAGACCAGCCAGGGCGGCAAGAGCGCGCTGGGCATTCCGGCGCCGGCTTCGGTGCCCGAGTTCATGGTCAAGGTGCTGGCGCAGAAGTTCGGCGTCGACCTCATCTCGGCGCCGTACCGCGGCAGCGCGCCGATGATGGCCGACATGCTGGGCAACCAGATCGCCGGCGGCGTGGGCTCCATCCCCGACCTGATCGAGAACCACCGCAGCGGCAAGGTGCGCGTGGTGGCGGTGATGGGCGACAAGCGCCAGGCCCTGCTGCCCGACGTGCCCACGCTGGCCGAAGTGGGCGTGAGCGGCTTCGAGGAGCTGCCCTACTACGGCGTGTTCGCGCCCGCCGGCGCGCCCAAGGAGGGGCTGGACCGCTTCTCCGAGGCGCTGGCCCGCGTGCTGGCGCAGGCCGAGGTGAAGGAGCGGCTGACCAACATGGGCCTGAGCGTGGGCTACATGAACGCAGCCCAGCTGGGCGCCCGCGAGCGGGCCTATACCGCGGTGTGGACGAAGATCATCCGCGCGAGCGGCTTCCAGCCAGCTTGATGTAGGCCCCCAAGCTCGCTGCGCTCGCGCCCCCCCGAGGGGGAGCATCCGTCCTTGGGACGGCCCGGCGGACGGGTGGGTCGGCCCCCAAGCTCGCTGCGCTCGCGCCCCCCCCGAGGGGGAGCACCCATCCTTGGGGCGGCCCGGCGGACGGGTGGGTCTTCAGTGGTGTGACTTTGTAAA
>CAKZXL010000728.1 GCA_937883885.1 uncultured Aquincola sp.
AGCTGCAGCTGGGTTTCGGCGGCCAGGCGGCGGGCGGATTCGGCTTCGGCGCGGTGCTTCTGCAGCATCGCGGTGGCGTGCCAGAACACGGTGGCGGTGAGACCGGCCACCGCGGTGATCACCAGCGTGCTGCCGCGGCTGAACATCGGCGCCAGGTGCACCTCCAGCAGCAACCGGGACAGCTGGCGGCCCAGCTCATAGCCACCGATCACGCCCAAGCCGATGACGGGCAGCATCCAGCGGTAGCCGGGCCAGGGCAGGCCCTGGCCGGTCCAGCGCATCAGCGTGCTGCCCAGCAGCCAGCGGCCGCCATCCACCAGCAGCCACACCGAGTTGCCGATCAGCATCGACACCCCGATGTTGAGCAACAGCCCGGGTGAGCCGGCCAGCCACAAGGCCACGCCGATGACGGTGCAGAACAGCTGGTTGAAGACCAGGATCGTCAGCAGCCGGTTCGGCGTGTAGAAGCGTGCGGCGGGCAGGGCGGGCATGGGTTGCATTGTGGTCATGCCCAGCCCAGGGTCTGCGTCCACAGCCAGTGGCCCAGGAAGCGGCTGGGCATCAGCGCGAAGGCGCCGGCGATCAGGCAGCCGCCAAGGTAGGTGCGGCGCATGGCCCGCTGGTGCACGCCGATGCGCCGCTGCACCGCCGCCGTGACGCCGGCGGCCAGGCCGGCGAAGGTGAACACCGTCACCAGGTGGATGGGCGTGTAGCCGGCCAGGTTGGGCAGCCGGAAGTCGCGGATGAAGAGGCTGGTGACGGCGGCGGTGAGCATCAGGCCCACCCATACATAGCCGGCGCTGCGGTGCACGGGGGAGCCCTTGCGCGACCACAGGGCCACCGGGCCCAGCAGCAGGGCGCCGACGGCGGCGGCGATGTGCAGCTGGATGGATACGGGCAGGGCACTGAGGCTGGCGGCGGTGGTCATGGGAATCTCCGGGGGCGGGGGAGCTGTCGATGGGTGGCATCGTCGGCCGGCCGGCGGCGGCGGGCCAGCGGCTTGCGACGGTGGGGCGGCGCTGGGCGCGAACTGCGGGTGGCGCGGCGCGAACTGCAGGCGCCGCGGGGTGGCGTCACGGCTGCGGCTGCAGTGCGCGGCGATGGAAGTCGACGATGCGGGCCTGCGCTTCCACGCGCTGGGCGGCATCGAACCCCGGCACCGGCAGACCGCCGCGCACCTGTTGCGCCGCCACCGGGGCGGCCACTTCGGGCGGCCAGGGCCACAGCGCGTCGAAGTGGCCGCCGCCCTTCAGCTCACCCAACGAGGTGCAGCTGCCGCAGTGCCGCAGCACATGGTGGCTGTGGAAGTCGGGCGCCAGCACCTCGTCGCGCTCCGCGCCCAGCACGCCCACCGGAATGCGGATGCGCGCCAGGCTCTCGGCCGAGAAGATCGCCGCCACCGGCACCGCCAGCGTGACCACGGCGATGCGGGGGTCGGGCCGCGGGTCGGCATCCGGCTGACCGGCCTGTGGGGTGCGGCCGCCTTCCCAGCGCGTCAGTTCGGGCGGCAGGTAGGCCTCGGGCACGTCGCGGGCGCGGTCGAAGCTGGCTTGGCGGGCCGCCTGCTGCTCGGCCGTCAGCGCGCCGTTGAAGCAGAAGCCCCGGTCCGCTTGCAGATGCTGCTGGCAGTGCTGCACCAGCGACAGCGTGCGCCACTGGGCGCCGGCCAGCGACAGGCCGGTGACGCCGCCGGCCGACATGCCGTGCACGCCCACGCGGTCCAGCGCCAGGCGCGGGCCCCAGGCGGGGTCGGCCGCTAGCGCGTCGATCAGCCGCAGCACCTCTAGCGGCCGCTGGCGGAAGGCCACCGGGCCGGCCTGCGACGCATCCTGGTAGTTGTCGCCGGCATGCAGCGGCTGGGCCACGACAAAGCCGGCTTCGGCCAGCGCGCTGGCCAGGGCCTGGTCGGGCAGGGCGCTGCCGGCGGTGCCGTGCGACAAAACCACCAGCCGGCGCGGGGCGGCGGCGGGGCGCAGCGGCGCATCGGGCGCGGCCTGGATCTCGAACGGGCCGTAGCGCAGGGTTTGCATCGGCGCGTCGGTGGGGTAGCTCAGGGCCACCGGGCCGCCGGCCAGGGTGAGCACGGTGCGGCCGACCTGGGCGGCGGCCGGCGTCATGGGGGCGGCCAGCGCGAGGGCGGCGCTGACGGCCAGCAGCGGGGTGCGCAAGAGGTGGGACATGGCGGTGGAGCGGCAGTGGCGATGGGGCCACTGTGGCGACCGCCGGCCGTGCCGGCCAGCGCGGCGCGACGGGCTGCAGGCGCCGGGCGCGAGATGCCGATCAGCAGGCGCCAGCGGGGCGGTCCCGCGCTGCTGGCCGCGCTGCTTGTGTGCCGCGCAGGTGCCGCTCCGGTGACGCCCAAGTGCCGCCTGGGTGCCCTCGCTGCCCGCTGCGGTGCGCCGCGGCTCAGCGCCGCCGCTTCGTCGCCCCGCCGCCCAGCAGCGAGCCCAGCACGCCGCGCACCAGCTCGCGGCCGACGGCCGAGCCGATCTGCCGCACCGCCGAGCTGGCAGCGGCGTCGATCAGGCCGGGCTTGCGGCCGCCGCGCGGGCCGGTGCTGCCGAACACCAGATCCTTCAGCCCATCCATCAGCCCGCCGCCCGCGGCTTCGGCCGCGGCGCCGCCGCCTTGCTGCACGGCTTCGGTCAGCCGGTCGCCGGCTTCGGCGCTGGCCACGCCGCGGCCCTTGAGCTTTTCGTAGGCCGATTCGCGGTCCACCACCTTCTCGTACACGCCGGCCACCAAGGAGCCGGCGATCAGCGCCTGCCGCTGCTCGGGCGTGATCGGCCCGATCTGGCTGCCCGGCGGCAGCACGAACACGCGCTCGGTGATGCTGGGCCGGCCCTTGTCATCGAGGAAGCTGATCAGCGCCTCACCCACCGCCAGCTCGGTGATGGCGGCCTCGATGTCCAGCTTCGGGTTGGCGCGCATCGTGCTGGCCGCGCTCTTGACGGCCTTCTGGTCGCGCGGCGTGAAGGCGCGCAGCGCATGCTGCACCCGGTTGCCCAGCTGGGCCAGCACGGTGTCGGGCACGTCCAGCGGGTTCTGCGTCACGAAGTACACGCCCACGCCCTTGGAACGCACCAGGCGCACCACCAGCTCGATGCGCTCGACCAGCGCGGCGGGCGCGTCCTTGAACAGCAGGTGCGCCTCGTCGAAGAAGAACACCAGCTTGGGTTTTTCAGGGTCGCCGATCTCGGGCAGCTGCTCGAACAGCTCGCTCAACATCCACAGCAGGAAGGTGGCGTACAGCCGCGGCGCGTTCATCAGCTTGTCGGCGGCCAGGATGTTGATCACCCCTTGGTTGCCTGCGGCCCCTGTGGTGGCAGACATCACCGTTTGCATGAAGTCGGCGATGTCCAGCATGGGCTCGCCGAAAAACTGGTCGCCGCCCTGCTGCTCGATCTGCAGCAGGCCGCGCTGGATGGCGCCGATGCTGGCCGCGCTGACGTTGCCGTAGGTGGTGGTGAACTGGCTGGCGTTTTCGCCCACGTGCTGCAGCATGGCGCGCAGATCTTTCAGGTCCAGCAGCAGCAGGCCCTGGTCGTCGGCGATCTTGAACACCAGGTTGAGCACGCCGGCCTGCGTTTCGTTCAGCGCCAGCATGCGGGCCAGCAGCAGCGGCCCCATGTCGCTGACGGTGGCGCGCACCGGGTGGCCCTGCTGGCCGAACACGTCCCACAGCGTGGTGGGGCAGGCGACGGGCGCGGGTGCCTCCAGCCCGCGCTCGGCCAGCACCGCGGCCAGCTTGGGGCTGACGCTGCCGGCCTGGCTGATGCCGGTCAGGTCGCCCTTGACGTCGGCCATGAACACCGGCACGCCGATGCGGCTGAAGCCCTCGGCCATGGCCTGCAAGGTGATGGTCTTGCCGGTGCCGGTGGCGCCGGTGATCAGGCCGTGCCGGTTGGCCAGGCCCGGCAGCAGCTGGCATTCCACGGGGCCGTGGCGGGCGATGAGAAGGGGTTCGGGCATGGGGCGCTCTCCGGGGGAAACCGGCCGCAGTCTAAGCCGCGGTGGGCGCCGTTTTCAGCCCGCGTCGCGGCTGTCCACCAGGCCCACGATGGGCAGGCCCAGGCGCCTGGAGCAGGCGCGCATGGCCTTGTACACGCCTTCAGGCAGGGCCAGGTCGCCGTTCATCTTGGTCAGCGGCGAGCCATCCGGCTTGATGCGCAGGAACAGGCCCTTGACCTTGAGCAGCGGCCCGGCCTGCACCACCTCGTTCCAGCCGGTGATCTTCTTTTTCTTGGCTTCTTCCAGGTTGGTGTGTGCCAGCACCTGCTCGGGCGACATCAGGCGCATCGGCTGGCTGTCGAACAGGTGGTTGGTCTCGAAGAACTTGCGGTGCACCTCCTCGGCCAGCCGGCCGTCGTCCAGCGGCTTGTTGCCGGTGTGCGGCGCGGCGCGTGTGTTGGTGGTGGTGCCGGTGTGGTTCTCGAAGTTCTGGTCGCCGCCGCTGGCCGTCAGGATGCCCATCGGGTGGCACTGCAGGATGAGCCCGGCGTTGCCATAGATCACCGCGTTGTCGTGGGCGATGACCGAGGTGGACACCGCGCTCCACTTGTAGATCGTCTTGTCGAAGTCTTCCAGCGTGGGCACCGCCCGCTCGTCGTTGGGCAGCGAGGTGATGCTGAAGCGGTACTGCGCCTTGCGGCCGTCGCGGGTGATCAGCACCGGGGGCTTGAGCTTGTCGAACGCGTGGAAGGGCGGCAGCGTGTTCGGGTTGGTGAAGTTGGTGGGCATCCAGGCGGTGCGGCCCTGCACCGACAGGATGCTGGGGAACATCGAGCGGAACGCACGCCGCAACGCCTCGGTGTCCTTCATCGCCAGGTAGCGCTTGCGCAGCTCCGGCGCGTCGCTCAGCGGACGGCCGCGCACGGTGAACTCGGCCAACATCGTCGCCCGCATCACCTGCCGCTGCTCCTGTCGCTCGTCGCTGTTCTTGAAGGATTCGCTCAGCGACAGCGCGCCGTCCAGATCCTTGCGCGACAGGCCCAGGGTGAGGATCTTGTCCTCGATCATGCGGGCGTAGTGCTTGTTGATGGCACTCTGCTGACCCCGCTCGAAAGAGGAGCTCTGGTGCCGGCTTTCGTAGGCGCACAGGGGCTCGCTGCTGCGGATGTAGGCCAGGGTGGCATTCAGACGGTCGTTCATCTTCTGCGGTTCGCGGCAGGGCCGCGCATGCTGGCGCCCGTACCGGGCCGGCGCCCTCACCCCACGGTACTGCTGCAGGTGGGGCAGGGGGCACCGCTAAAATCCGGCGCGAGCATATCCAAACCACCTGCGCCTTCCGAGGTTTTTCGGCCTGGGCGCCGCGACGAGAAAGAGATTCATGGCCGGACATTCCAAATGGGCCAACATCCAGCACCGCAAGGGCCGCCAGGACGAAAAGCGCGGCAAGGTCTGGACCCGGGTGATCCGCGAGATCATGGTGGCGGCGCGCCAGGGCGGCGGCGACCCCAATGCCAACCCGCGGCTGCGGCTGGCGGGGGACAAGGCCAAGGCGGCCAACATGCCGGCCGACACCGTCAAGCGCAACATCGACAAGGCCACCGGCAACCTCGAAGGCGTTCACTACGAGGAAATCCGCTATGAGGGCTACGGCATCGGCGGCGCAGCCATCATCGTCGACTGCATGACCGACAACCGGGTGCGCACGGTGGCCGAAGTGCGCCACGCCTTCAGCAAGTACGGCGGCAACCTGGGCACCGAAGGTTCGGTGGCCTTTCAGTTCAAGCACTGCGGCCAGTTGGTGTTCGCGCCCGGCACCGACGAAGACAAGGTGATGGAAGTGGCGCTGGAGTCCGGCGCCGACGACGTGGTCGCCGGCGACGACGGCTCGATCGAGGTGCTGACGCCGCCCACCGAGTTCGAAGCGGTCAAGAACGCGCTGGAAGCGGCCGGCCTGAAGGCCGAGATCGCCGAAGTGACGATGCGCGCCGAAAACACCATCGAGATGGCCGGCGAAGACGCCCAGCGCATGCAGAAGCTGCTCGACGTCAT
>CAKZXL010000729.1 GCA_937883885.1 uncultured Aquincola sp.
CCGCGCAGAAACCACAGCAGCTCCAGGATGATGGACTTCAGGTGCACCTTCTTGGTGGTCACCAGCGGAAAGCCTTCGTTGAGGTCGAAGCGCATCTGGTGGCCGAACACGCTGCGGGTGCCGGTGCCGGTGCGGTCGGTCTTGCTCACGCCGTGCTCGAACACATGGCGCATGAAGTCTTCGTACTGAGAGCGCACGGGGCGGGCGGGGGCGGCGGTCACGGCAAGGCTCCTGGGGCTGAAAGCAAAAAGGCCGCGCCCGAAGGCGCGGCCCCGCATTCTCGCCGCTCGGCTTACGACTGGGTGTCGGTCAGGTAGATCTCGACCCGGCGGTTGCGGGCGCGGCCGTCCGCGGTGGCGTTGTCGGCCAGCGGCTGACGCGAACCCACGCCTTCGGTGCTGATGCGGCTGCCCTGCACGCCGCGGGTGGTCAGGTACTGCTGCACGCTGTAGGCGCGCTCACGCGACAGCGGGTCGTTGACCGCGTCGCTGCCGGTGGAGTCGGTGTGGCCGATCACGCGCACGCGCATCGCCGGGTCCAGGCCCTGGGCGAACTGGTCGAGCACCGGGCGCATCGCCGGCTTGATGGCGGCGCTGCCGACGTCGAACGAGAAGTCGCTGGGGATGTTGACCTTCAGCTCGTTGTTGGGCGTGCGGGCCACGTCGATGCCGGTGCCCTGGGTGGCGCGCTCCATCGCAGCCTGCTTTTCCTGCATGCGCTTGGACCAGATGTTGCCCGCGATGGCGCCCACCGCGCCGCCCACCACCGCGCCGGTGCCGGCACCGCTGCGGCCCCCGGTCAGCCCGCCCAGGATGGCGCCCGCACCTGCGCCGATGCCGGCGCCCTTGGCGGTGTCGCGGTTGGTCTGGCTCATGTCGGCGCAACCGGTGGCCAGCAGCGCGGCGGCGGCCAGCGCGGCGATGGCGGGGCGGAAGGTGAAGGTCTTGTTCATCAGGGAGCTCCTTGGATCTGTGCCGCCGCGGCCTGGCTGGCGCGGCTTGGGCAAAGTGTTACGGCGGCCCGCGGTGCCAGCCATCGGCGGGCACCCGCGGACCCCGTCGGACATGTCCGACCTCGGCTTTATCCCTCAGCCGCGTTGCTGAACTGCATCTGCGCCAGCCGTGCATACAGGCCACCCCGCTGCACCAGCTCGGCATGGGTGCCGGTGTCGACGATGCGGCCGGCTTCCATCACCACGATGCGGTCGGCCCGCTGCACCGTGGCCAGCCGGTGGGCGATCACGAGCGTCGTGCGGTCGGCCATCGCCCGTTCCAGCGCCGCCTGCACCACGCGCTCGCTCTCGGCGTCCAGCGCGCTGGTGGCTTCGTCCAGCAGCAGCAGCGGCGGGTTCTTCAGGATGGCGCGCGCGATGCTGATGCGCTGCCGCTGCCCGCCCGACAGGCGCACGCCGCGCTCGCCCAGGTAGGTGGCATAGCCTTCGGGCAGGGCGCTGATGAAGTCGTGCGCATAGGCGGCGCGGGCGGCGGCCTGCACCTCGGCGTCGGTGGCGTCGGGCCGGCCGTAGCGGATGTTCTCCAGCGCGCTGGTCGAAAAGATCACGCTGTCCTGCGGCACGATGCCCACGCGATGGCGCAGCGTGGCCATGGCGGTCTCGGCCACCAGCACGCCGTCGAGCGTGATGCGGCCCTGCTGCGCGTCGTAAAAGCGCAGCAACAGCTGGAACACCGTGCTCTTGCCGGCGCCGCTGGGGCCCACCAGGGCCACGGTTTCGCCAGGCCTCACGTCGAGCGTGAAGTCGCTGAGGGCCGGCTGCAGCGGGCGCGAGGGGTAGAAGAACTGCACCTGCTCCAGGCTCAGCGCCGAGCCGGCGGCCACCGCCGGCAGCGGCCGCGGCGTGGCGGGGTCGCGCACCGGCGATTGGGCGCGCAGCAGCTCCATCAGCCGCTCGGTGGCGCCGGCGGCACGCTGCAGGTCGCCGTACACCTCGCTCAGCGCGGCCACGCTGCCGATGAAGAGGATGATGAACACCACCGTCTGGCCCAGGTGGCCGGCGGTGATGCGCCCGGCCAGCACCGCCTGCGTGCCCTGGTACAGGCCCCACAGCAGCGCGCCGAAGGTGGCGCTGATGATGAAGGCCACCAGCAGCGCCCGCACCTTGGAGCGGCGGCGCGCGGTGTCGAAGGCGGCTTCGGTGGCTTCGGCAAAACGGGCGGCCTCGCGCTGCTCCTGCGTGTAGCTCTGCACGATGGGAATGGCGTTCAGCACCTCGGCCGCGATGGCGCTGCTGTCGGCGATGCGGTCCTGGCTGGCGCGGCTGAGCCGGCGCACCCGGCGGCCGAAGTACAGCGCCGGGGCCACCACCAGCACCAGGATGCCCAGCACCTGCGTCATCACCCAGGGGTTGGTGACGATCAGGGCCAGCAGCGCGCCGGTGCCCATCAACGTGTTGCGCAGGCCCAGCGACAGGCTGGAGCCCACCACCGTCTGCACCAGCGTGGTGTCGGTGGTCAGGCGGCTCAGCACCTCGCCGGTCCGGGTGCTCTCGAAGAACTCGGGGCTTTGCCGCACCACGTGGCCGTACACCGCGTCGCGCAGGTCGGCGGTGATGCGCTCGCCCAGCCAGCTCACCAGGTAAAAGCGCGCGCCCGAAAAAATGCCCAGTGCAGCGCCCACGCCGAACAGCGCCAGAAAGTGGTCGCGCAGCCCCAGCACCTGCTCGCCCGGCTGCGAAGGCACCAACCCCTGGTCGATCAACGAGCGCAGCGCCAGCGGAAACACCAGCGTGCTGCCGGCCGCCAGCAGCAGGAACAGCCCGGCCAGCGCGATGCGGCCACGGTAGGGCCGCATGAAGGGCAGCAGCGCCCTCAGCGCACCCACGGGCCGCTTGGGTGCCTGGTTGGCGACGCCGGCGCCGGCCGCGGCGGCCGGTGGCACGGGCAAGGGGGAAGAGAGTGGGGCGGAAGAGGGCGCGGAACTCATGGCGCGCAGTGTAGGGACCGGGAACCGCGCTCCTGTTGTGTCATGACAAATACTGCCGGGGCAATCAATGCTCATGCAGCCACTGCCTTGACA
>CAKZXL010000730.1 GCA_937883885.1 uncultured Aquincola sp.
GGCCCCCAAGTTCATAGGATGTCGCCTGCTGCCCCGCAGGCACAGACTGCAAGCCTTGCCAATTGGCGACGTTGAGGGGAGCGAACATGAAGTTCAGATCCACGCTGCTGCTGGCGGCTTCGATGGTGGCCGCGGGCGCCACCCAGGCGGCCACCTACGACTTCGGGCCGCATGCGGCCGTCGAGTTGTCCGCCCTGCTGGGCGGTGGCGCCGGCGGCGCCGCACCGGGCTCCTTCTCCGACTTCTTCACCTTCGAGCTCAGCGGCGGACCGCAGGTCGTGTCCAGTTCGGTGGTGGCCCTCAACAACGGCACGGTGCTGTCCATCACCGGCGGCCAGTACGCGCTGCTGTCCTTCGGGGCCAACGGCGTGTTCGACAACGGCGGTGGCGACGATCAGGTGGCGCCCGGCTCGCTGCACACCTTCGATGGCACCACCGGCAGCACCACCCATGCGCTGACGCTGGGCCCGGGCAAGTACTACTACGCCGTGGTGGGCAGCGCCGGTGGCTCGGTGGGCGGCTACTACACGCTCAGCTCCACCGTCACGCCGGTGCCCGAGCCGCATACCCAGCTGCTGATGCTGGCCGGCCTGAGTGCGTTCGGCTTCATCGCGGCACGCCGCAAGAGCCGCTGAGCCAAGGGCCGGTTGGCGGCCCGAAGCCAAGGCGTTGCAGCAGGTGCTGCAGCGCCTTTTTCTTTGCTGGGGTCAGGCGCCAGCACCGCGGCTGGCGTGGAAGTCGTGCAGCGACTTGCGCAGTGCCGAGGACCAGCCGCGCACGCTGGCCACCACCGAGGGCTTGACCTGTGCGCGACCGACGAAGTCGCGCACCGCATCGACCAGGCAGGCCTGGGCGGTTTCGCCCACGTACTGCCCGGCTTTCAACTCGGCGCGGTGGTCGAGCATGGCGGCCAGTTCATCGCATTCAAAAGCGGTATTGAGCTGCAATTCGCGCCGCAGCCACAACGCGGTGGTCATTTGATGGTCGCTGCGGTGCTCGCCCAAAGCCTGGCGGCGCGGCAGGATCACCAGCGGCTTGCGCAATACCAGCGACGACAGGATCGTGCCCATGCCGGCATGGGCGACGATGAGGTCGGAGGTTTGAAAGTAATCGTCCACCTCCGACGGTGGCAAAAAATCCACCGCCGCAAAATGCCGCGGCTGATAACTGGCGGGCCCGATCTGCCCGAATATCGGAACACTGGGATGGGCGCCCGCCCATTCATCCACGCAGCGCACCAGGCGATCAAATGGCAGTTGGGTTCCGACGGTCAGGAAGATCACAGTACACGCCCCGCATAAAAAGGTCCGTCGGCTTTGGCCAGGTCAGGCCACTGCGTCAGCCAAAGGTCGGCCCAATAACGCACCCAGCGGCCCGACATCGACATTTCTTCCGGATTGGCGATGCTGTCGATCCAGATCGTGCGTGCACCCAGCAGCTTGCCCAGCATCAGGCAGGCCGCGCCCGGCGCGGCGCCGGTCGAGATCACCACATGCGGGCGCAGCCGCAGCAGCAGCCACAGGATGTGCAGGAACATCAGCACCAGGCGCACGCGCGTCTGGTTGTTGGCGTCGTGCACCGAATAAGTGGGCTCGCTCACCTCCAGCGCATGGGCCGGGTTGGTGGTGAGATAACTCACGCGCGCCTGTGCAAATGCCGGCCGCAGCCTTTTGAGCTGAATCCAATGGCCCCCCGTGGAGGCAACGGCCAGCAACCGGCATTCACCTGGGCTTTGCACCTTGTCTCCTTGCGGGGCGCTTGATACTTGCAATCCATGATAGTGACGGCGGGTGCGCCTGCCATCCCTATGTCACAAGCCCGCGTTCTGTTCGCCCGACGGCGCAAGCCTTCAGAATTCCGCCATCGGTCCTTTCCAGCCACGATGAAAAAGTACTTGGTAGGCCTTGCGGCCATTGCCATCGGGGTTTACCTGGTCCTGGGCGTGGGTTTCTGGATTTACAGCCTGCCCAAGGACGAGCTGCTGCCTTTTGCCGACGATTTCGAAAGCGGCGATCTGCGGCAATGGCGCCGGCTGGGCTGGCAGCAACTGTGCTGCGA
>CAKZXL010000731.1 GCA_937883885.1 uncultured Aquincola sp.
CGTAGCGAGTTCCGCCGCGCGATCTCGCCGCGAGCACCGCAGCGCAGTCGGCGAAGCCGACCGCCCCAGCATGAGCCCCGCCGCCCCCCGCCCACCGCACGGCGGTCGAACAAGAACAGCACCTACGGCACACGCACCACCGCACGCCGGCCGAACAAGAACAGAACCAACAACCCGTCAAGCCGGCGAAGACCTCAACCCGTAAGCCTTCCCAGCCACCCACACGTACTCGGCGCGCAGCACCGCATCCCCCTGCTCCCCCGCCGCCGCAAATCCCAGGACGGCGACCTCGGACCCCGCCTCGATCCGCGGCATCTTCCAGGCCTCCAGCCGCGTCAATGGCGCCAGCTCGATCGTCCAGCGCTTGTCATTGCGCGTCGGCAACCGGGCGGCCGACAGCAGGGCCGGGCCGTCCACCGGCGCGGTTTGCGCCGGCAGTGGGCGCTGCGCCAGATCGGCCGGCAACGCCAGGTCGGCCGGGCGTTCCAGCACCAGCTCGGCATGCGGGTTGCGCCATTGCACCTGCACCGCCTTGCCCTGCAGATACAAGGGCCGCTGCTGGTCGAAGCCGCTCCAGCCATGGTGGGCATGGGCCCGGCCGGCCAGCATCAGCATGCCCGGCACGGCGATTGCGAGAACCTGTCTGCGTTGCATGAAAACTCCTTTGGGGGCAGCGCGTAGCCGTTCAGTAAGCCAGCCACCGACCACAGATGATGACCGCCAGCCATAACACCACCGATGTTGCGGTCTGCAGGCGGGCCAGCGTATCCAGGCGTTGCAGGCCTTCGCGCGAGTGGAACCACAGCGCGTTCAAGCCCGCCAGCATCACCAGCCCCAGCTTGATGATGAACAGCCGATTCGCCAGGAGTTCCGCCGGCTGGCTGCCGAACATCAGCAACCCGCTGAGCAACACCAGCATGAAGCCGCCCCCCGTCAGCCGCAGGCTCAGCCGTGCCAACGGCTGCACCGGCAGCGCGGCGCCGGCGCCCCACACGCGCAGGTCCAGCAGCATCAGCGGGCCCAGCAGCATCGCGATGCCCAGGATGTGCACCACTTCCAGCGCCGGGTACAGCCACGCATGCTCACCGATCCAGCTCAAGCCCTGCACCACCGCCTCCTAAAATCTTGGCCATGCACATTCACATCCTCGGCATCTGCGGCACCTTCATGGGCGGCCTGGCCGCCCTGGCGCGCGAAGCGGGCCACCGCGTCACCGGCTGCGACGCCAATGTCTACCCGCCGATGAGCGACCAGCTGCGCCAGCTGGGCATCGAGCTGATTGAAGGCTTCGACGCCGGGCAGCTCAAGCTCAAGCCCGACCTCTTCGTCATCGGCAACGTCGTCAGCCGCGGCAATGCGCTGATGGAAGCCATTCTGGATGCCGGCCTGCCCTACACCAGCGGGCCGCAATGGCTGGCCGAGCATGTGCTGCAGGGCCGCCATGTGCTGGCCGTGGCCGGCACCCACGGCAAGACCACCACCACCTCGATGCTGGCCTGGGTGCTGGAAGCCGCGGGCCTGAAGCCGGGCTTCCTGGTGGGCGGCGTGCCGCAGAACTTCGGCGTTTCGGCCCGCCTGGGGGAAGGTCAGCCCTTCGTCATCGAGGCCGACGAGTACGACACCGCCTTCTTCGACAAGCGCAGCAAGTTCGTGCACTACCGCCCGCGCACGGCGATCCTCAACAACCTCGAGTTCGACCACGCCGACATCTTCGACGACCTCGCGGCCATCGAACGGCAGTTCCATCACCTGGTGCGCACCGTGCCGTCCACCGGCCGGCTGGTGGTGAATGCCACCGAGCCCAGCCTCGAGCGCGTGCTGGCCCAGGGCTGCTGGAGCGAGCTCGCGCGCTTCGGCGGCGAAGGCCCGGGCGCGCAGTGGGAGGCGCGCGGCACGCACGACGCCTTCGACGTGCTGCACGAGGGCGAGCAGGTCGGCCGCGTCGAATGGGCGCTGTCGGGCCTGCACAACCAGATGAATGC
>CAKZXL010000732.1 GCA_937883885.1 uncultured Aquincola sp.
CCACCTGAGGCAGGCGCTGGACGACCGCACCGCTGCCCAGCAGGCGCTGCAGGACAGCCATGCCCAGCTCGACCTGCGGGTGCGTGAGCGCACGCAGGAGCTGGAGCTGCTGCTGCAGCACCAGGACAGCTTCAACCGCAGCGTGGCGCACGATTTGCGCGGCCCGCTGGGCTCCATCGCCGGTTATGCGCGGGTGCTGCAGGAAGCGCTGGACCGGCGCGAGCTGGACCTGGTGCGCAGCGGCCTGGCGCGCCTGGCCGACACCGCCGACCAGGTGGTGCGCTCGGTGCAGGCGCTGCTGCGCCTGGCGCGCGCCAGCGAAACCCGGCTGCAGCGGCAGCCGGTGGCGCTGCAGCCGCTGGCCCGCGCCGCGCTGGCCGAGGTGCTGCACACGCCCGGTCAGCGCGAAGACCCGCAGGCGGTGCTGCTGAAGCCGCTGCCGCAGGTGGTGGGCGATGGCGAGGTGCTGCGCCAGCTGTTCGTCAACCTGCTGGCCAATGCATTGAAGTTCAGCCGCGGGTCGGCACCGCCGCGGGTGGTGGTCGGCTGCCAGCAGGCCGAAGACGGCACCTGGGTGATGCACGTCAGCGACAACGGCGTGGGCTTTTCGATGGCCCATGCGCAGCGCCTGTTCGAGCCCTTCGTGCGCCTGCATGGCCGCCACTTCGAAGGCAGCGGCGTGGGCCTGTCGATCTGCCAGCGCATCGTGCAGCGGCATGGCGGCGATATCTGGGCCGAATCGCAGCCCGGCCGCGGCACGGTGTTCCGCTTCACCCTCGGGCAGCCGCGGCCACCGGCCGGCATGCCGCTGCACGACTGGTCGGGCGAGCCAGCGTGCCGGCCTGCACCCGCCTTCAGCGTGCCAGCCGCACCCGGTAGCTGAAGCCGTCGTGCCGGTACCAGCTGGTCTCCAGGTGCAGGGGCCGGCCGTCGCCGTCGTGCACCAGCCGCTCGACCTGCAGCACCGGTGCATGCTCGGCCAGGCCCAGGTGCTTGCGCTGCAGCCGGCCGGCGGGAGTGGCACTGATCTCCACCTCGGCATGGCCCACGGTCAGGCCGAAGTCGGCTTCGTACAGGTCCACCACGTCGCGGCGTCCGATGTCGGCCTTGCGCACGCGTGCGCCCAGCGGCGCGGCCATCAGCAGCCGGTTCAGCGACAGCGGTTGGCGGTCCACGTAGCGCAGGCTCAGCAGCTCGGTCACCGGCGTGCCGCTGTCCAGGCCCAGCCGGCGGGCCACGGCCGCGGTGGCCGGCGCATCGCTGCTGGCCACCACGCGGGCCTGCACTTCATGGCCTTCGCCGGTCAATGATTCGGACAGGCCACGCAGCCGGTCCAGCGACTGGCTGAGCCGCGGCGGCGCCACGAACGAGCCCTTGCCCTGCACCTTGGTGATCAGCCCTTCGGCATGCAGCGCGGCCAGCGCATGGCGCACCGTGATGCGGCTGACGCCGAAGCGGCCGATCAGCTCCGCCTCCGAAGGCAGCTGCGCCAGCGGCGCCAACCGGCCTTGCAGGATGTCGTCGCGCAGGTGGTTGCGCAGCCGCAGGTGCAGCGGCTCGGCACCGGCGGGCAGCGGGGCGGGGGCCGCTTCATGGGCCACCATGGTGCGCAGAACAGCGGATTTGCCTGGCACAGGCTTTGCTCGACTTGTCATGACTTGTTATATCAAGTTCAATACCGGCACTGTCCCGGTGCCTGGTTGCCCTTGTCGTCCTTGTCCGCTGGAGTCCGCCATGTCCCTTTCACCGATCCGCCGTCGTCTGCTGTCGGGCCTGCTGGCCCTGGCCGCCTGCCCCGCCGCCTTTGCGCAGGGCCCGGCCTATCCTAGCCGGCCCGTCACGGTCATCGTGCCGTTTGCGGCCGGCGGCAGCGTGGACGCGGCCGCCCGCCTGGTGCTGCAGCGCCTGGGCGAGCGCATGAAGCAGACCTTCGTGATCGAGAACGTGGCCGGCGCGGCCGGCACCATCGGCACGTTGCGCGCGGTGCGGGCGCCGGCCGATGGCTACACCCTGCTCTTTGCGGTGGCCAGCCCCATCACCGTGGCGCCGCTGGTCTCGCCTTCGCTGGTGAAGTACGACGCGCTGCGCGACCTGGCGCCGGTGGCGCAAGTGGCCACCTCGCCCTTCGTGCTGGTGGGCAGCCCGCGGCTGGCCGCCACCGGCACCGGCCCGCTGCTGGCCCTGGCCCGCCAGCAGGCCGGCAAGCTGAGCTACGGCACCGACGGCGTGGGCACCAGCATGCACGTCACGGTGTCGCTGATCGAGCAGCAGGCCGGCGTGGAGCTGATGCACGTGCCCTACCGCTCGGGCCCGCAGGTGCTCACCGAACTGGCCTCCGGCCTGATCGACCTGGCGGTGATGCCGGTGACGCTGGCGCAGCCCTTCATCAAGGACGGCAAGGTCAAGGCCTATGGCGTGACCTCGCGCCAACGCTGGGCCACGCTGCCCGAGGTGCCCGCGCTGGCCGAAACGCCCGAGCTGAAGAACGTGGCGGTGGACAGCTGGTACGGCCTCTTTGCGCCCGCCGCCACCGATGCGGCGCTGGTGGACCGCCTGGC
>CAKZXL010000733.1 GCA_937883885.1 uncultured Aquincola sp.
ACTCTCTTGGTGCGCTGAAGACGCGGCGAGACGAGCTCGCGCGACTGCGTTCGCGCAGCTCCCCGCTTGAAGAGGGCGAACTGGTCCAGCGGCAGGCAGCGGCCGCGGTCCGGTCCTTCACCGCTTGGTTCCAGCGCCAACGGCAAGACGGTGGCATCGCGATGCCTGCTGAGGGCGTACTGGACGTTCAGCCTTCCCTGAGCAAGAGCTTCTGCATCGGGCTGCACGACCTCCGCTACTTCATCGGCATTCCCAAGGAGTGCGCGGCTTGGTTCTTCGACCTTCCTTGGCAGTACGCCGAAGTCAGTGCCGAGTCATCCTGGCTTTCGCTTCGCTGCCATCGTTCCCGCGCCGCAGCGACGCCATTGCCTGCCTTCTCGCTGAATTTCGACGTTCAGCCCCCGGGCTACATGGCGGGCCTGATTCACTACCACTACCTCGACGTTCGAGCGATCGACAAGATGCCGTCCGAGGGTGGTGCCTTCAGTATCAGTCGCGAGGTTTACATGACCCTGGATATCCGCGTCGCCCAGACATCCGGGTCGCTACGTGCGGCCTTCGACCAACACGCGTCCGCAGACATGCGTGTCCGCATCAATCGTTGACATGCCCGGCACTCGAATGAACCAAGACCACGTTGAGAACACCGCTGCAGCTGGCGAAGCATCGCCGGGGACTCCTCGCTGCCCATTGATCTCGCGGACCAGCTGCGTGGCGAGGAACTATGACCCAAACGACGATACGCACACGAACACGGTGCGGCGCTGGGTGAAGCGCAAGCTGAATCAGCCTGCGCCTCAGAAGCGGGGGCGCGAGTTCCTCGTCGACCCCTCTGCGGGCTACTGCCCATTTGCACAGAACCAAGGAGCCGCGTGATGGCCGCGCAAACGAACAACCGGGTCGCCGGCGCCGGGCGCCAGCGCGGCTTCACACTCATCGAGCTCATGGTGGTTCTGGCCATCGTGGCCCTCATCGCCGTCTACCAGGCGAACAAGGCGAAGGTCGACGCGGAGAACCTACAGACCACAGCCGCGGCCGACAACATCAAGACGCTGGGTCTTGGTCTGGCGAGCTACATCTCGAACAACACGGCCGCGCTTTCCGGCGCAGCGACTACGCCGGTCGCGGTTGCGACACTTCAGGGCGCCGCGGCGTGCGGCACTGCGCCGTGCATGACTACAAGCTTTGGCTCGCCAGGGTGGGCCGGGGGCTACACGATGCTGGTGCGTCGCCTTGGAGCCTCGGCGCCATACCAGTTCGAAGCACTCGCCTGCAGCAACAACGGCTGGGTCATCAACGGCGTCACGCGCGGCGACCTGGTCGGGGCTGCTGTGCAAAAAATCGGCGGCGCCGGCGCCATGACCTATGACGCAACCAACGGCGCGTACCCCAACGGCTCCGGTACGCCGCTCCCCATCGCTGCCTACCCAGCCGCGAACGCGACCGCGAAGCTCTGCTACTACGTGTCTCAGTCCTCGACCGCCATGGACCTGCTGTACCTGCGCACGGATGGCACGAACCAGATGAACGGCGCGCTCAACATGGGTGGCCAGGCCATCAATAACGCGACCAGCATCACGGCGTCTGGCCTGGTCAACGCAGGCTCTGTCACCGCGGCCGGCACCATCACGTCGGGGTCCGCTATCAACGCAACTGGCACCATCACCGGTGGCAACTTGACCACCGCCGGAACGGTGACCGGTGGCACGGTAACGTCCAACGGGAATATCAACATCGGTGCCGGCTACAACCTTCAAAGCGCCGGGCGGATGCACATCCAGGCTGGTGAGCGCCTGTACTTGCAGCCGTTTACCAATGGCTCCGGAGCAGGAACATTCGTCGGCGGTGGGGGTGCGGCCGGGAACCTGACGGTCTACGGTGACGCCTCCGTGAGTGGAAACGTGATCGCAGGGAACAGCGTTCAGGCTACGAACGATGTAACCATCGCATCGCTCAGCAGCAGGCCCTCTGCGCCGGGTTCGACCTCTCTGAAGGCGCTCGCTCCGAAGTTAGTCGAGCTCTACAACTACACAATCACGGCCGACGGGCAGCAGGTTCCCGTGCCTGGGTGCTCTACCGGCGGAACGCCGCAAGTGTTCATCCTGCCGCACGTCGCGACCGGCACTGCTGGTGGAGGGATGTGGGGCACCGAGATTCGAATGACCGGTCCCGCGGGTGGTGTTTGGACAACGGTTGCGCGTGACTCCCATGGCCTGCGGATCGGCGTCAACAGCGCAGACATCCCCGCGGGCAACTTCACGGCGATCGTGCGAACCTTCTGCACTTACTGATGGCCACGCACGTGTCTGACCACCCTCTTGTGGTCGCCGCGGCCGACTTCGCAGCGGCCGCACACGCTTCGATCGGCCAACTTGAGCCCTACACCGGCAAGCCCTACAGCGAGCACACGCGCGCCGTCGCGCGAGTCGTCGCCACTTTCATAGACAGCCCCGAGGTAGTGGCTGCCGCGCACCTGCACGACACCATTGAAGACCCGAAAGTGCCGAAGTCGGAGCTCGCCGCTCGTTTCGGCCCCGCAGTTGCTGAGTTGGTCGACGAGGTGACCTCAAAGGCGACGCCGGATATGGGCAACCGGGCGGCTCGTGTGGCCTCGGAGGTCCGGCGAATCGCCGGCATCAGCTCGGACGCTAAGAGCATCAAGTGCGGGGACGTCACCGTGGCGATGTCCAACATCGTGGCGCGCGACCTGCGGTTTGCGCGGACCTATGTGCCCGAGAAGCGCGCGTTGCTAGCTTCCTTGGAGGGCGCTCACCCACGACTGCTCGCCATGGCGACTGACGTCGTCCACCAGGCTGAATCCGACCTGCTCGCCCTTCCCCGCCGGAAGTTGCGCCCCTAATCGCCCGGCTTATAGCTGGACTCTGGAGATTAGGGTGTGTTGCGCGACCGCCACGATTCAATAAATTCGCAGATGTTGTTGACAGTGCACCCGATAGTCCATACACTTGCGGTATTCGCTGGCTAAACCAGCCGCCAAAACTGATCCACGCAACCTAGAATCTGACCATCATGAAACGCAACGCACACATCAGCAGGACAGCAGCGCCCCGGCGCGGCGGCCTCGCCGTGCGCCTGTCGTTTGCTGGCAGCTTTGGCCTGGCCACGTTGTGGTCATGCCTTGCTGCGTCCAAGTCGGATTGCCGCGGCCAAGAGACCACCGAGCACGGAATGGTCTATCCGCGCCCCAATCAGATTGGTCAGCCCCAGGGATTCGGGACTTTGGTCCAGGTGTAATCGGAGAACATCCAGAGACACCACCAAGCGTCTACATCGAACCCGGGGCACCGCAAGGACCCCGGGTTTTTTGCTTTCTGCGCCGCCCTGGCGCACGCCGGCAACGGCGAACCAGGGCTTGGACACCGCGGCTCAGCTGCGTCGTCGACACCGCTCCTTAACAATTCGCCTTGTAGTTCAAGATGCCGCGGCTGTAGCGGCTCCAGGTGAGGAATGCGTTTGGCACCCTCTCCCTGGGCTCAGCCGCTACCCGCGGCATCCATATGCGGGCTTGGCCGAGTGGCTCAGGCTCCAGCCTCCCAAGCTGTGCACGCGGGTTCGATTCCCGCAGCCCGCTCCATTCACCAGGGCATCTGGAAGATTTGACCAGGTGCTTGAGCATGCTTTGCGACCCCGTTTTCGGGTGTCCTGATGAATGGGTATCTACAGCACACAGCATACTCTGTATGAAATGGCCTAGCCAGGCTTTGCATCGAGTTTGCGGTTTGCAGTTCAGTTTTATTGAATGTCTCGGGCCCTAAAGATTGGTGCGTGGTCGCACCGGCTTGCACCCGGTGAGAGGGGGTTGAACTCCCCCAGGGTCCACCAACAAAGAGTTTCGCGATGAAGAAGCAGCTGCAGGAGCTGCGCGTCGCGGCGCCCAGGAGAAGGACCTCGTGCAGCAGTTGCGCGAGGCAGGCCTTCTGAAGTTCGAGGAGAGGTGGCAGAGCGGCCAAATGCGCTGTCTTGGAAAGGCAGAGTCGGTAACGGCACCAGGGTTCGAATCCCTGTCTCTCCGCCAGTTTCGTTGTTGAGCAAGACCTATGGGGTGTGGGCGAGTGGTCGAAGCCACCTGGTTCTGAGCCAGGCCGCAGCAATGCGCACGTCGGTTCGAATCCAGACCGCCCCTGCCAGCTTGCTTGACCAGCCTTCCGCGGCGCGAGCCGCAACGTTCATGGGTGTGTGGCAGAGCGGTTGATTGCGCGGGGCTGTAACCCCCGTGGCCCTAGGGCCCGCATTGGTTCGAATCCAGTCGCACCCACCAGAGCAGTACATCGAGACCCCAACGTCGGGCTACCAGGCCGGCGAAGGGGGTTGAGGCAGCGTGAGGCGTGCGCAGCTGCCCCAGGCCCGGAGAGGCGCGTTGGTAGCGCGCAGTACCCGGACACCAGGGCGGCCAGCGGGGGTTCGATTCCCTCTCTCTTCGCTCGATGTGCCCTACGTCACCTGACTCCGTGGTGGTGACCCGAAATACGGAGAAGCCTGGCCGAGGACTTGGATGCAGTCAGCACGATAGCTGGCGCTACCCGAGACACCCGCCGAAGCACGCGACGCGAAGCCCGCTAAGAGGCTGAGCGGTCGGACGCAACCCGATGACTGCCGTGAACAGCGCGGCCCCGATTCATGCCCTCGTAACTCAGTGGCCAGAGTGCTCCCCTGTCTAGGGAGAAGCCAGGGGTTCGAATCCCCTCGGGGGCGCCATATCAATAGCGGGCGGCCGGCCGGTCGTCGGATTGGGGTTCATATCCCCAAGGAAAGCCTGGCTCGACACCAGGGCCCGCAACCACACCAATGCCTCGGTAGCTCAGTTGGTAGAGCGGTTGGCCGAAAACCAGCGCGTCGGCGGTTCGATTCCGTCCCTTGGCACCACATCAACGGTCCGGTGGCTCAACGGTAGAGCGGCGGGCTCATAACCCGAAGGTCGCGGGCTCGACACCCGCCCGGGCTACCACCGGCAAACAAAGGAGAGTGCATGTCAAAGTTGCGAAAACGGAGGATGACGAATCCTCTTCTCATGGGCGTGTAGCGCAGCTGGTTAGCGCAGCGGGCTTTTAACCCGTAGGTCCTCGGTTCGAATCCGAGTACGCCCACCACGCCGAATCCCTTTCGAGAGCAGGCTGCTGCCTGCTGCCGAAAGCGATATCTCTGTAGCTCAGTTGGACTAGAGCGCGACGCTACGAACGTCGAGGCCGGGGGTTCGAATCCCTCCAGAGATGCCACACCCTTTCTATTCCCCGATAGCTCAGTTGGTAGAGCACCGCACTGTTAATGCGGCCGTCGTAGGTTCGAGACCTGCTCGGGGAGCCACAACACTTCGTGCTGCATTCGTCTAGAGGCCTAGGACACCTGGTTTTCGCCCAGGGAACAGGGGTTCGAATCCCCTACGCAGCTCCATCACCAACATCGCCGTCCGATTCGTCTAGCCGGCCTAGGACACCCCCCTTTCAAGGTGAGAACGCGGGTTCGAATCCCGTATCGGACTCCATTCAACAACATTCCCGCGCGGGTATAGCTCAGCTGGTAGAGCGCGACGTTGCCAACGTCGAGGCCTCGAGTTCGAACCTCGATGCCCGCCCCATCCTTTAGTCATCCATATCTCGGTAGCTCAGCTGGCAGAGCGACGGTCTCCAAAACCGAAGGTCGGGGGTTCGAATCCCTCCCGGGATGCCATTTCACATGCGTGTGTAGCTCAGGGGTAGAGCAGCGTCTTGATAAGGCGCAGGTCAGTGGTTCGAAACCACTCTCACGCACCACATTGCATTCGACTATTTAGGTGTGGCCATAGCTCAAGCTGGCCATAGCCCCGGGATGTGACCCCGGTGGTTGCGGGTTCGAGCCCCGCTGGCCACCCCTGAGCAGTCGACTTCTAAGCGCCCTCGTAGCTCAGCCTGGCAGAGCAGCTCCCCTGTAAGGAGATGGTCGTCCGTTCGAATCGAGACCGTGGGCACCAGATTTCATCGGTGATGTAGCTCAGTTGGAAGAGCGGCCCCTTCATACGGGGTAGGTCACAGGTTCGAGGCCTGTCTTCACCACCAACCCTTTCGATATCGCGATGGCCGAGCTGGTCCAAGGCGCCTGATTGCAAACCAGGTGGGCGAAAGCCCGACGTCGGTTCGAATCCGACTCGCGATTCCATAGTCAACATGCCCTGGTGGTGGAACTGGTAGACACACCATCTTGAGGGGGTGGCGCCGAACGGCGTGCGAGTTCGAATCTCGCCCAGGGCACCAGTATTCAGAGTCGACATCGACGAGCGTTCACACCGTGCGCTGTGCAAGCGGTGGCCTCGGGTGCTTCGCAAGCTGCAGGACATGCATCTGGCGAAAGCGCCCTTCCCTTCAACGCCTTCTCATCCTGAGGAGCTTCGTCACCAACCCAGCACACGCCACGGAGGTCAACATGCTGTCGGTCAAGGACATGGTCAAGGACAACAAACAGGTCACCTTCGTGCACTTCAAGGAAGGTGAGCTGTGGTACCGCACCGATGACGGCTTCGAGTTCCCGGTTCCCGTGGCGGACGTCGGCACCGCGACGATGCTGGCGAAGGACAAGGCGCTGCTGTTCATGCGCTACATCCGCAAGCACGTCGACATGCTCAACCAGGCCCGCACCGCGGCCCACGCCGCAGCCTGATTCAACAACAAACCCGCGCGGACTCGAGTGGCAGAGTAGCGGACTCTTAATCCATGCCGAAAGGCTGTCAGGGTTCGAGCCCCTGGCGCGGGACCACATACGCGCTAACGCAAGGTCAGCGCTCCTCATCACGCCCTTGTGGTGGAACTTTGGCAGACACACCGGTTTCAGAAGCCGGCGGCCGCAAGGCCGTGCGAGTTCGAATCTCGCCTAGGTGTGAACCGTCAAGAGGTTCTTTCTGGACTTGATGAGTCTGGACATCGGGAAAGCGCCGCTGATACCTGCATGAGGGCGGTGCCAGTTGTAGTGGTGCTGCCAGCTGGCCAACGCCTGCGTGCGCTGGTCGGAGTGCTGGTAGGTCCATCCATAGGCCCACTCGCGCAGCGCCGACTGGATGAAGCGCTCGGCTTTGCCGTTGGTCTGGGGCCGGTACGCGCGGGTGAACTTGTGCGTGATGCCCAGAGCATTGCAGGCGGCGGCAAAGTCCTTGGAGCGGAACGCCGAGCCGTTGTCGGTCAGCAGGCGGCGCACCGTGACGCCCAGGCTGGCGTAGTAAGCCACCGTCTCATGCAGGAACTGCACGGCCTGCGGCGTCTTCTCGTCCGGGTGCATGGCCGTGAAGGCGATGCGCGCGTGGTCATCGACAGCCACGAACAGCGTTTCCCAGCCGGCGCCATCGACCGAGTCACGCCGATTACCCGTGACGCGGTGGCTGGGCCGCTCGATGCGTCCGAGCTTCTTGGTGTCGATGTGCAGCAGATCCCCCGGCCGGTCATGCTCGTAGCGCACCACCGGCTCGGCCGGCTCCAGATCGCTGAGCTTGGACAGCCCCGCACGGGCGAGCACGCGGCTGACGGTGCTGGCGGAGACGCCCACGCTTAGGGCGATGCGCGCCTGGGTCATGCGCCGGCGGCGCAGCTCCACGATCAGCAACGCCTTCGATGGATCGATGGCACGCGGCGAGTGGGCGGGCCGCGACGACGCATCGGCCAGGGCCGCCTGGCCCCCGGCCAGATACCGGCCCAGCCACTTGCGTGCGGTCACGGGCGTCACGCCGTGCTCGGCCGCCGCATCAGCGGCTGACCAGCCCAGTTCGATCATCTGCTGGACCATCTCCAGGCGACGCGCGTACGTCAATCGGGCATGCTTATGGATGTTCATCCGGTTGGCTTCCTTGAGGATTGGGTGTTTGGCGACTTCCAGTCTCTCAAACCCAACCCGGATGA
>CAKZXL010000734.1 GCA_937883885.1 uncultured Aquincola sp.
AGGATGAACACCAGCAGCACGGACGCTGCTTCGTAGAACACCTCGCCCTCGTAGAAGAAGGTGGCGCCGAGGCTGAACACGTAGCCGGTGCCGACGGACAGCACCACCAGCGTGGCCATGTTCGCAACCTTGTTGCGTGCGGCGCGCCAGCCGGCGATGAAGAACGGCCAGCCGGGATAGGCGATGGCGCCGGTCGCGACGATGAATAGGAAGAGATTGCGATCCATCCCGAACGGCGTCGCGAAGTCGCCGAACATCTTGCCCATCGGCGAGTAGAGGAACACCGGAATCGCAAACAGCAGCGCGACCAGAAAACGGTTGCGCATGTCGTTGGCCATGTCCTGCATCGACATGCCGGGCGCGTGGCCCATGTCGTGCATCATGTCGCTCATCTGGTGGGCGGCTTCGCCGCCGTGGCCGGCGTGTGCCTCGTGTCCCGCATGCGCTGCAGGGGGAGGAGCCTTCGTCGCGACGGGGGTCGAGGCGGAGCTTGCAGCGGCGGTATGCGCAGCGTGACCATGGGCGCCGTGCGCGGCATGGTCGTGCGCCGCGTGTTCGGCATGGACCCCGGCATGCCCCTCGGGTGGGCAAACGTGCGCCGGCAGCATCTCGCCGCGGCAGTGGTAGCCGCACTCGATGACGCGCCGTCGGATGTCGTCCAGCGAGGTCTTCGTCTCGTCGTAGTGAACGGTGGCGCTCCCGGCGACGTAGTTCACGTCGACGTGGTGAACGCCCGGCAGCGCCGCGATCTGGTGCTGCACGCCGGCGGCGCTCAGGCTCGAGACCAGTTCGCCGACTTCAACGGTGCTTGTCTTCATGGAAAAAGTCCTTTGGATGGGATGTCAGCGGGCCAGCCGGCCGGCCTCGAGGCAATCGGGGGAGAACTCGAACACGATGTCGGGGTCGGGTCGCACGAGCTTGTCCTTCCGGCCCGCGTAGTGGAGCCGCGAAAGGATGTCGCGCATCAGGTTGAGCCGGGCCAGGCGCTTGTTGTCGGCGCGCACGATTCGCCACGGCGCCGTCGCCGTGTGCGTGCGCATCAGCATGGCGTCGCGGGCGGCGGAGTACGCCTTCCAGTGCTTGACCGCCACCGCGTCGATCGGGCTCGACTTCCATTGCTTGAGCGGATCGCGGCGGCGTTCCTCGAGGCGCCTGACCTGTTCGTCCTTGCTGACGTCGAGGTAGTACTTCAACAGCTTGATGCCCGATCCGACCAGCATCTCCTCGAACTTCGGCACCGAGTGCATGAACTCTTCGTGCTGCTCCTTGGTGCAGAAGCCCATGACGTGCTCGACGCCAGCACGGTTGTACCAACTGCGGTTGAACAGCACGAGTTCCTCGGCCACGGGCAGGTGCGGCACATAGCGCTGGAAGTACCAGCCGCTGCGCTCGCGATCTGAAGGCTTGCCCAGCGCCACGACGCGGGTTTCGCGCGGGCTGAGGTACTCGACGATGCGCTTGATGCTGCCGTCCTTGCCGGCGGCGTCACGGCCTTCGAGCACCACGAGGATCCGGTCCTGGCAGCGGATGAAGTGGCGTTGCAGCTTGACCAGCTCGACCTGCAGCACGTGCAGTTGCGCCTCGTATTCCTCCCTCGACAGGGATCGGTCCCAGGGCGTTGCGTCGTCCGGCCTCGGTGCGGCCGCTCCGCCTGCGCTGTCCGCGCCGGAGCCGATCTTGTCGTGCTTGTCTTGCTTCTTGTGCTTCTTGGACATGGCGGGATCTTCAGGTGCTTGGATCCGCGCCGATCAGCAGCGCGGCCTCGGAGAGGAAGCGATGCGGTGGCACGGTCAGGTTTGTCGGGGCCGGCACGTTTTTGAACACGCGACCGGCGAGGTCGAACTTCGACCCGTGGCAGGGGCAGTAGAAGCCGCCGGGCCACTGCGCGCCGATGTCCGGGCTCCCTGGCGTGGGTCGGAAGGTGGGGACGCAACCCAGGTGGGTGCACACCGCCTCGATCACCGCCAGGTCGGGCCGGCTCGAGCGCAGCGCGTTGTGTGCGGCTTCGGGCTGCTCCGACCGCCGCGACTGTGGGTCGGCAAGCAGGGCGTCGTGCCGAACCAGCGCGTCGATCATCTCGGGCGTGCGGCGCAGCACGAACACCGGCTTGCCGCGCCACTCCACGGTGCGCAGTTCGCCGGGGCGCAAGCTGCCCAGGTCGACGTCGACCGGCGCGCCCAGTGCGCGCGCCTTCTCGCTGGGCGCGAATGAGGCCACGAAGGGCACCGCGGTGGCGACCAATCCCGCGCCGCCGGCGGCCGTTGCCGCGCCGAGCCAGAGCCGGCGGTCCGCATCGTCTGGCGAACCGGCAGGGTGGACGGAGTTCGTCACGATAGTTTCCAGCAAGGCTGTACTACGTTGTGGACCACGGCGCAGGTTCGGTTGTTGTTCGCACGCGAACGCTGGCCTCAGGCAGCCGAGGCGCGGCCGCCCAGCGCGGGCACGAAGCGAGGCGTGCGCGCGGCGTAGGCGTCGAACTCGGCGCCGAAACGCTCGCGCATCTCGCGTTCTTCCGTCACGGCAAGGCGCCCGTACATCGCCACCAGGATCGGGAACATCACCAGCGTCAGAAGCGTGGGCCACTGGAGCAGGAAGCCCAGCAGGATCATCACGAAGGCGACGTACTGCGGGTGGCGGATTCGCCCATAGGGCCCGGTCGTCGCCAGCCGGTTGGCGCGCTGGGCGTGGTACAGCACGTTCCAGGCCGCGGACAGCAGGTAGAAGCCGAGGCCGAGGAAGACGTAGCTGGCGATGTGCAGCACCCCGAAGTGCGGGTCGCCCTTTTCGCCGAGCAGCGTCGACCAGAGGTGTCCGCTGTTGTGCGACATGAGGTCGAGGGTGGGGTACTTCGTCTGCAGCCAGCCCGACATCAGGTAGATCGTGAGCGGGAAGCCGTACATCTCGACGAACAACGCGACCACGAAAGCTGCGAAGGCCCCGAAGGTGCGCCAGTCGCGGCCGGTCTGCGGCTTGAAGAAGCTGAAGGCGAACAT
>CAKZXL010000735.1 GCA_937883885.1 uncultured Aquincola sp.
ATCGTCAACCACGCCGAGCCGCTGGACTACCTGCAGTACACCAACCCGCAGTACTACTGGGGCTACGACAGCGCCGCCTTCCGCGAGCTGGCCAACAAGCACGCCTCCACCACCAACGCGAAAGACAAGCAAAAGCTCTTCGCCGACCTGCAGCGCCAGCTGGCCACCGATGCGGTCAACGTGTACCTGTTCAATCCGCAGAACGTGGCGGTGTCGAAGAAGGCGCTCAAGGGCGTGTGGCCCAACTCCCCCATCTTCGCCAACGACCTGGCCAGCTGGCGGTGGCAATGACGGCGCTGCATGAACTGGGCGCGGCGGCGCTGGCCGCGCTGTACCGCAGCGGGCAGGCCTCACCCGTGGAAGCCACGCGGGCGGTGCTGGACCACATCCAGCGCTGGGAGCCGCAGCTCAAGGCCTTGTACGCGCACGACCCCGAAGTGGCGCTGCAGATGGCGCGCGAGAGCGAGCAGCGCTGGCGCAGCGGCCAGCCGCTGTCGGCGCTGGACGGCGTGCCCTGCACCATCAAGGAAAACATCGCCACCCGCGGCGTGCCGCAGCCGATGGGCAGCGCCGCCACCGAGCTGAAGCCCGCCGCTGCCGACGCCCCGCCGGCCGCCCGCCTGCGCGAGGCCGGCTGCGTGTTCCTGGGCAAGACCACAATGCCCGACTGGGGCATGTTGTCGTCGGGCCTGTCGAGCTTTCATCCGCTCACCCGCAACCCCTGGGACCTGCGGCTGAACCCGGGCGGCTCTTCAGCCGGTGCCGGCGCGGCGGCTGCTGCGGGCTACGGGCCGCTGCACATCGGCACCGACATCGGCGGCTCCATCCGCCTGCCGGCGGGCTGGTGCGGCGTGGTGGGCTTCAAGCCCAGCCTGGGGCGTGTGCCGATCAACCCGCCTTATGCCGGCCGCGTGGCCGGCCCGATGACCCGCAGCGTGGAAGACGCCGCGCTGATGATGGCCGCGCTGGCCCGGCCCGACTGGCGCGATGCGATGAGCCTGCCCGCGCAGTCCATCGCCTGGCAGCAGCTCGACTTGTCTATACAAGGCAAGCGCATCGGCCTGATGATGGATGCCGGCTGGGGCGATGCGGTGCAGCCCGAAGTGGCCGCCGCGGTGCAGGCCGCGGCGCGTGTGTTCGAGCAGGCGCGCGCGGTGGTGGAGCCGCTGGCGCCCATCAGCACCCGCGCGATGGTCGATGGGCTGGACGGCTTCTGGCGCATGCGCTCATGGCTCGACTACCAGGCCCTGCCGCCCGAGCGCCAGCGCCTGGTGCTGCCCTACATCCGCGCCTGGGTGGAAGGCGGCGCCGGCCTCACCGGGCCGCAGGTGTTCCATGGCTACAGCCAGATGGGCGCGCTGCGCGATGCGGCCGTGGCCGCCTGCCAGCCGTATGACTTCGTGCTGTCGCCGGTGAGCCCGATGCCGGCTTTTCCGGCCGAGCAGGCCAGCCCGCTGAACGACCCGGCGCGGCCTTTCGAGCACATCGCCTTCACGCTGCCCTACAACATGAGCGAGCAGCCGGCGCTGTCCATCAACTGCGGCTACACCGCTGGCGGGCTGCCCATCGGGCTGCAGATCGCCGGCCGCCGCCACGACGACCTGGGCGTGTTGCAGGCCGCGCGCTGGTACGAGCAGCAGCGCGGCGCACAACGGCCCTGGCCGCATCCACCGGGGGCTTGATTCCATGCCGTTGCACGACGATCGAGGCTTGTTGACCGGTACGTCGTCGCAGCCGGCACTGGCGGCGGCGCAGCAGGCGCTGTGGCGCATGATGAGCTTCTACGACGCGCCGCTGGCCGACCTGGACGAGGCCATCGCCCACGACTCCGCCTGGCTGTTGCCGCGGTTGATGAAGGCCGGCTACCTGCTGAGCCTGACCGAACCCGGCATGGCGGCCGAAGCGGCCCAGCTGCTGGATGACGCCGCTGCGCTGGAAGCGGACGCCCCGCCGCGCGAACGTGCCCATGCCGCCGCCGTGCGCATGCTGCTGGAAGGCCGCTGGCAGGCCGCCTGCAAGGCCTGGGACGAGCTGCTGCTGGCCCACCCGCGCGATGCGCTGGCGCTGCAGTGGGCGCACCTGTGGGACTTCTACCGCGGCGATGCGCTCAACCTGCGCCAGCGCGTGGCCCGTGCCCTGCCCGAATGGGACGAGCATGACCCGCTGTACCCGCAGGTGCTGGCGCTGCATGCCTTCGGCCTGGAAGAGTGCCACCTGTACCCGCAGGCCGAAGAAGCCGGCCGCCGCGCGCTGGCACTCGACCCGCGCACGCCCTGGGCCGTGCACGCGGTGGCCCATGTGATGGAGATGCAGGGCCGCTTCGACGATGGCGCCGCCTGGCTGCGCCAGCAGCAGCCGCAATGGGCAGAAGGCAACGGCTTCGCCGGTCACCTGTGGTGGCATGCGGCCCTCTTCAGGCTGGAAGCGCTGGACCTGGCCGGCGCGCTGCGCCTGGTGGACGCACACCTGGCCGGCGATGCGCTGCAGATCACGCTGCAGCGGCTGGACGCCGCTTCACTGCTGTGGCGCCTGCAGCTGCTGGGCGCCGAGCTGGGCCCCCGCTGGCAGGCGCTGGCCGAAGGCTGGCCCACCGCTGACGGCGCCGCCGGTCACTACGCCTTCAACGACGTGCATGCGGTGATGGCCCTTCTGGGCGCGGGTGAAGTGGGCCGCGCCGAAGCCTGGCTGGCCCGCTGCGCCGAGCGGGCGCTGTCGGCCGAAGACGCGCGCCGCAGCAACCACACGATGGCGCGCGAAATCGGCCTGCCGCTGATGCGCGCGCTGCTCGCCCACACCCGCGGCGACGCGGCCGGCGCCGCGCTGGCGCTGTATGCGCTGCGCGAAGGCGCGGCCCGCTTCGGCGGCAGCCATGCGCAGCGCGACCTGATCGACCTGAGCCTGCTGGCCGCCGCCGCCGATGCACCGGGCGGCGAGCAGAGCGAGGCCCGCGCCATCGGCCGCGCGGTGCTGCATGAACGCCTGCTGGCCAAGGCCCCCACGCCGATGACGCGCCACTGGGCCGGCCGGCTGGGCCTGTCGGAACGCGCGCTGCGCCGCCTGGCCTGACAAGGGGCCAATCCATGAAGCCGCAGCCCCCCAAGCCCACCCAGGCCGAGCGCGAGGCCGAACTGCGCAGCCTCGACGAGCGCATCGGCGAAGCCCTGCGTGCCGACAGCGCCGAGCTGCGCGCCAGCCCCGCCTGGGGCAAGCCGCTGCCCGACACCGGCGACGCCCAGGTGCCGCAGGAGCTGCGCATGGCCTTCAAGCTGCTCAAGAACTCGGGCAACGTGCCCACCGAAGTGGGCCTGATGCAAGAGCTTCAGGCCTGGCGTGACGAGCTGACACGCCTGCCGCCCGGCGGCCCGGAGGCCGAGGCTCTGCGCCGCCGCATCGCCGAGCGGCAACTACTGATCCAGGTGCGCATCGAGCGGCTGGCGCGGACGCGGAGTTTGTAGGGGCGCCTTCTGGCCACGGAGGCACCGTCGCTCACCCGGCGCGATGGCGGCCTCCTTCAAAACAACGATGCGGATCCTCGACGGCTTGGGCAAGCTCTCGCCGGGGCGCCAGTGGCAGTGCCATTCGTTGAATGGCGGGCGGTCCCTGCTGTCTTCACCGGGACTCACTCACATGATTCGACTCTGGCGTCTGACCTCAACCGCGATGGCGTGTGCCGCGCTGGGGGGTGTTGCCCAAGCCTCCGTGATTCCGACGCTGCACGATCGAGGCGGCGGCCTTGTCTATGACGAGGTCCTCAACGTCACCTGGCTGCAGGACGCCAAGTTCGCCAGGACCAGCGGGGCCGATGCGGACGGCCTGATGACCTGGCAGCAGGCCGTGACCTGGGCGGCTGAACTGAGCTACTTCGACAGCGTGCGCGGCGTCACCTACAGCGATTGGCGTTTGCCAACGGTGGCGCCCGTCAACGGCAGCACGTTCAACCTGGCCAGCCCGGTCTACGATGGCAGCAGCGACCTGGGCTACAACATCTCGGCGCCGGGGTCCAAGCACCCCGGCAGCACGGCCAGTGAACTGGCCCATCTGTTCTACAACGGGCTTTTCAACGTCGCCAACGAGTCGCAGAGCTTGCCCCTGAACACCACGCCTTTCGTCAACCTCAGCGGTGGCCGGCCATTGGTCTACTGGTCAGGCACTTCTACCAGCGTGTTTGGCGAGGCGGGTGCGTTCGCCTTCCGGTTCTATGACGGCTTGCAAGTGCAAGTCATCACGGACGTGCCGCCTGCCGGCAATGCAGAGGTGGTGCAGTTCTATGCGCTCGCCGTACGCGACGGCGATGTGGCGGCGGTGCCGGAACCCCAGGTGATGGCGCTCTGGCTCGCCGGGCTTTGCATGCTCAGGTTGGTTGCGGGTCGGCGCACCTGAAGGTCAGCCTGCCTGCCTAACCACCAGGTTGCACGCGCGATTCAGCCTCACTGGGCGGAGCGGCGCTTGTGCTGCTTGAGCCAGTCTTGCAGCGCATCGTCCATGCGCGACTGCCACCCGTCACCGGTTGCGCGAAAGCGTTCCAACACGTCGCGAGACAGGCGAATGGTGATCCGCTCCTTGGTAGGCGCCTTCTGCCGTCCGCGAACACCGAGCTTTCGTTGCAGCGCGGCGGGCAAGGAAGAGACCGGCGCGAAGTTCGGGATGTCCTGCGATTTCAGCTCACGCACCTCGCCGTCAGGGCGAGTCAGTGGAACGCGCTTGGTCATAACGCTTTACCTCTCTGGGGTTGGCCTTGCGGAAGCTGATCACTCGAATGCCGTCGCTGGTTTCCGTGAAGCAGAGAACATGGACTCGATCTCCGAGAAGGCCCAGAGCAACAAACCTTGTCTCCGGGTGGTCCTTCCGGTCATCGACGGCGAACACAGCGGAGTCGAAGTTGAAGTGGGCAACTGTGTCAAAGCTCAGTCCGCGAAGACGGACGTTGCGATCGTTCTTCGCAGGGTCGTAGGTGATCCGCACAGCATAGATTGTATGTACAAAAAACTGTGCCCCAGCCTTGGCCCGCCCGCGTGATTCATGATCACACCGCCGGCATCGCCGGCTGCTCCACCGCAAACACCTTCTGCACCGCCGGCCGCGCCAGCATGCGCTGCAGGTAGGCGCCCAGCTGCGGCAGGCTGCGGGCGGGGCGGGCGAAGCCGCGGGTCCAGCGGCACAGCACGAAGGCCAGCGCATCGGCGGCGCTGTAGTCGGTGCCCAGCAGCCACGGCCCCTGGTGCGTGGCCAGTTGGGCGTCCAGCTGGTCGAGCATGCGGCCGATGGCGGCTTCGGCATGGGCCTTGACCGCGGCGGCGCCGGTCGCGTCGTCGGCCATGCGGTCGGGGTAGAAGTAGTGAATGAGCATGGCCTGCAGCGTGTTGCTGAGCCACAGCATCCACTTGTAGTACTGGGCCCGCTCCGGCGTGCCCACGCCGGGCGCCAGCACCGCCTCGGGGTGCGTGTCGGCCAGGTGCAGCAGGATGGCCGCCGTCTCGTACAGCACCTGGTCGCCGTCTTCCAGCACCGGAATCAGCCCGTTCGGGTTGAGCTTCAGGTACGCGGCCGACTTGTGCGCGGCGGCCTCGCGGTCCACCCGCACCAGCTCGAAGGGCACGCCCAGTTCCTGCAGCAGGATATGGGGCGCCATGCTGGCATTGCCGGGGTAGTAGTGCAGGCGAATCATGGACATCGGCTCCAACGCACCGGGCCACACGCCGGCGGGCCGCAAGGTTAGCCGGTGTTCACGGCGCTGATGCGGGCATGGGGGCGCGGAACGCGTCGGGACAATTTGGACTCCCTCCCACGCCACCCCGCTGGATGACCCCGCCCGCCATGAACCGCCTTGCCCTGCGCCTCAGCCAACACCCCGCCGCCGGCTCCTTTGCGCTGGGCGCGCTGCTGGGCAGCGTCGCCGGCCTGATGCTGCGCCAAGGCATCGGCGGGGTCGCCGGGCTGGTGATGGCGCTGCTGCTGGTGGCCTGCGGTACGGCCTCGGGCATCTGCCTGCAGCTGCACCGCCGGCCACTGCCGGCCGGCGCGGTGCGGCGGCAGGCCATCAGGGCCTGGGGCGTGGCGGTGGGGTTGGGGGTGGTGGCGGGGTTGGCCGCGGTGGGCGCTGTGGTGCGCTGACGGCCTGGCCACCTCGACGCCCGTTCGCCCCCTGGGCTACGGGCGCCGTCAAGAAACGGCCCCTGACGCTCGCGCGCGCTGCGTGGCGAACCCGCGTCAACCTTGCTCACGCCCGTCGGCGTGTTGTTCAAGCGCCGATGAGGGTGTGGACTCGGTCACGCCATGGGCTCCGGTGCCGGCGTCAGCTGACGAGTCGTCAATTTATCACTTAATATTAGAAGTAATAAATGTTGCACGAATTGAACGTGCCTTGTCGCGCCTTTCGCCTCGATTGAAAGTGAGTAGCCCTGCGGCACGCCTCGTCTTATCTGTCACCACCAACGGAGGAAGGCATGAAAAAAGGTATCGGGCGCAGGGCCGTTTTGCGCGGGGGGGCTGCAGTGGCATTGGCAGGTGGTTTGGCGACCACCCAACCGGTGCGTTCCAGCGTTTCGCTGTTGCCGCGTTATTTGCAGGAATTGCCCAGGCCGGGCATTGTCACGGGCAACCTCACTTTGCCCGCCGCCGAGGGCTGGCACCGGTTTCATCCCTGGCTGCCCTTGACACGCACCTGGGGCTACGGCGGCGTGCCCTATGGAGGCCCGGTGGTCGAGGCCATGGCCGGCACGCCACAAACCATCCGCTTTGCCAATTCGCTCGGGCCTCACCCGTTGGCCGACAACATCAGCACGGCCGTGCACGGCGCCCGGGCCACGGATGCCACGGCGCCGCGCACCACGGTGCACATGCATGGTGCCGTGGTGGCTGCATCGTCCGACGGCCATCCTGAAGATGTGTTTTTTCCAGGGCAAACCAAGGCTTATCAGTACACGCACCGGCAAGAGGCTTGCCATTTGTGGTTCCACGATCACTCATTGGGTTTGACCCGGCTGAACGTGTACGCGGGTTTGGC
>CAKZXL010000736.1 GCA_937883885.1 uncultured Aquincola sp.
AGCAGGACGCGCTGGACGACAAGCAGGTGCACATCGAGCCCGACGGCACCGGCCCCAGCTCCACCGAGAGCCTGGACCCGCAGGCCGACCAGGCCAAGGGCAGCGGGAATCCGCCGGCCGGCGGCTGAGCCCGGCCAGCCGGCGCCTCCTACGATCCGACAAAGTAGGGACGTCCGGCTTGAAGAGGCGAGGAACGTCACCGAGGATGGGACGAACGGCATTCACTGGCCGTGCCCCACCCTTGAGGAATCGCCATGCTGCACCGTCCGCCATCGCCGCTTGTTCGCAGCCTTGCGCTGGGCTGTCTCGCGATGCTGTTGAGTTCCGGCTCACGTGCCGTAACGGTGACGGTGGACAACGCCTTCATGAACCTGGAACACAGGGCGGTGAATTCGCTCGGTTTCACTTCCGGCGAATTGATGCGCATTGGCGCGGCCACGGTCAGCCCCAATGGCGATGCCGGTACGACGGCATTCGGCAGCACCACGAACACGGTGACGGGCGCTACCGTGACCCGAACCATCGCCTTTTCGCCCTCACCCGCCATCCCCAATTTCTTCTCGCGGGTGATGCCGTACGACGCGCAGCTGACGGGGCCGTGGACCTTGACCTTCCGCAACGGCCTTGATGCCACACAGCGCGTCGTGAACCTGCCTGCGGGCACGGCACAGCTGCCCTTCGTCAACGGCATCACCTTGTCGGGCAGCAGCGCGCACCCGACGTTCACCTGGTCGCCGCCCCCCGGCGTACACATCGATGGCTACCGAATCAACATCTTTGACCGCTCGCTTGTACGCCCGGGCAACGGGGGCCAGGTCACCAGCCGAGACCTGAGCCCGGACACCACTTCCTACACCGTGGACGGCACAGACTTCACGGTGCCCGGCTACAGCTTCAGCTTGAACAAGGCGTATGTCATCGAGATCAGCGTCTTGCAAACGCGCGACGGCAGCAGCCGCACGCGCAACGAAAACCTGAAGGCTGTCTCGCGCGTTTATGCCGACTTCACTGCACGCGAATCCGGCGGCCCGCTGGTCAACCTGCCGGTGCTGCGGCCCGACGGGGTCTACCAGTTCAACCTGTCCGTCAAAGCCGCACAGACGTACTACATCGACCCCGCCATCGCCACCGGCTACGACTTCGCGATCGGCAGCGGCAATCCGAGCTTCGCATCCGTCACGTTGCCCACCGGCATCGGCGATGGGTTGTATGACCTGTATGGCTGGCAAGGCGGTCAGCCGGTGCTGCTGCGCAAGAACCTGGCCGGCGGCACCCCCTACAGCTTTGCACCGGGAGGCGTCACCGCCTTTCGGGTGACAGGCATCGAGACCTCGGCGGGTCTGGACCCCGCCAACACGACGGCTTTCGTCACCGCAGTGAGCTTCACCGCTGACGGCGTGTTCACCGGCACGCAAACACCCATCCTGGCTGTGCCGGAGCCCCGCACCGACCTCCTGTTCGCGCTGGGTCTGGCGGGGATGCTGGTCCATCGGCCCAGTCGCAAGCGACGCTGACAGTTGGGCCGTGGCCGCAGAGCGGCGGGATACTCGGGGCTCACCCACTGCCCCGAGGAAGCCCCGTGCCCCGATCGAACCCGACCCGCGCCCGCGCCCTGGCGCTGGCATGCGCCGCCCTGCTGTGCCCCCTTGCCCATGCCCAGGAAGACGACAGCGAAGCAGGACTGGCGCTGTGGGAGGTGGGCGGCCTGGGCTTCGGCGTGCGCCAGCAGGCCTACCCCGGTGCCGACGAGCATGTGAGCCGCGGCCTGGTGCTGCCCTTCTTCATCTACCGCGGCAAGTACCTGCGGGCCGACCGCCAAACCGCGGGCGTGCGCGCCGTCAAGACCGACAACGTGGAAGTGGACATCGGCTTTGCCGGCGCCTTCGGCTCCAGCTCCAAGGACATCGACGCCCGCCGCGGCATGCCCGACCTGGGCACGCTGGTGGAGTTCGGCCCGCGCATCAAGTGGAAGCTGGGTGAAGCCTGGGGCGGCCGCTTCCGTGCCGACCTGCCGCTGCGCGGCGTGTTCGACCTGAGCGACGGCATGGCCCACCGCGGCTGGTCGCTGGAGCCGGAGATCGGCTACCGCCGCAGCATGGACAACGGCTGGAGCTGGGGCACCTCGGTGAGCGCGGTGATCGGCGACAAGCGCCTGAACCGCACCCTCTACGGCGTGGCCCCGCAGTACGCCACCGCCGACCGCCCCGCCTACCAGGCCAGCAGCGGCCTGGTGACCTGGCGCCTGCAGGCCACGCTGTCGTCCGCCCTCACCCGCGACTGGCGCGTGTTCGGCTTTGCGCGCCTGGACAACGTGAGCGGCGCCGCCAACCGCGACAGCCCCCTGGTGCGCCAGACCAACGGCGGCACGGTGGGCATCGGGGTGGCGTATACGTGGCTGCGGTCCGAAGCGCGGGCCTACGATTGATCGCGCTAGCCATTCGCGGCGTGCGTCAGCCCTCGTAGCCCTTCGCCCGCGCCAGCAATTCGGGCGTGCCGATCACCTCGTTCAGCCCGTCAAAGTCCAGCATCTCGCCGCGCATCGGCGCCGTGCTGCCGTGCTCACGCAGGCTGCCGAAGTAGCGCTGCAGCTGCCGCACCACGAAGCGCGCCGTGCCGCCCGGGAAGATGACGATGCGAAAGCCACGGCGGCCCAGTTCCTCGGCGCTTTCGATCGGCGTCTGGCCGCCTTCCACCATGTTGGCCAGCAGCGGCAGCCGGTGGGCCAGCCGGCGGCAGGCACGGTCCATGTCCTCGGGCGTGCGCAGCGCTTCCACGAAGAGCGCATCCACGCCGCAGTCGGCGTAAGCCTCGGCGCGGTCGAGTGCCGCATCCAGGCCTTCCACGCCGGCCGCATCGGTGCGCGCCAGGATCAGCGTGCCGGCCGAGCGCCGTGCGTCCAGCGCCGCGCGCAGCTTGCCGCGGGCCTCCTGCACCGGCACCACCGCCTTGCCGGCCAGGTGGCCGCAGCGTTTGGGAAAGGTCTGGTCCTCCAGCTGGATCATCGCGGCACCGGCCCGCTCCAGCAGGCGCACCGTGCGCTGGGTGTTGATCGCATTGCCGTAGCCGGTGTCGCCGTCCACGATCACCGGCACCTGGATGCGGTCGGTGATGCGCGACAGCACCTCGGCGGTTTCGGTGGCGGTGGTCAGGCCCACGTCGCTGCGGCCCAGCAGGCTGTAGGCCACCGCGCCGCCCGAGAGGTACACCGCCTCGAAGCCGGCCTGCTCGGCCAGCAGCGCGGTCAGCGGGTCGTAGACGCCCGGAGCCAGCAGCGCCTGCGGCTGTGCAAGCCGCTGCTGCAACACGGTTGCTGCGCTCATTCCACCTTGGCCCCGGTCAGCTGCACCACCTTGCGCCAGCGTTCCACCTCTTCCTGCAAGAAGGTGGCGAACTCGGCGCTGGTGCTGCCCACCGGCTCCAGGCCTTCGGTGGTCAGGTGCTTGCGCATCGCTTCGCCGTTCACCGCCGCGCGGGCGGCAGTGGCCACCCGCTGCGCATCGGCCGGCTTGATGCCCGCGGGCCCCAGCAGGCCATACCATGAGCCATAGTCGAAGCCCGGGAACAGCTCGGCCACCGGCGCCGCGTTGGGGTAGGCGGCCACGCGCTGCGCGGTGCTCACCGCCAGCACCTTGAGCTTCCCGCCCTTGACCAGTTCCTGCGCCGAAGCAACGTTGCTGAACACCAGGTCGACCTGGCCGCTCATCGCATCGGTCAAGGCCGGTCCGGCGCCTTTGTAGGGCACCGAGACGGCGCTCAAGCCGGCCTGCGTCTTCAGCATCTCGCCGGCCAGGTGGTTGGCGCTGCCCACACCCGCCACGCCGAGGCTCAGCGGCCGGCCCTTGGCCGTGGCCAGCAGCTCGCGCAGGCTGGCGGCGGGAAAGTCGGGCCGGGTCACCAGCAGCAGCGGCGATCGCGCCACCAGGCTGATGGCCGTGAAGTCCTTCAGCGGATCGAAGGGCAGCTTCGGGAACAGCGAGGCATTGATCGCATGGCTGGTGTAGCAGACCAGCAGGCTGCCCAGGTCCGGGTC
>CAKZXL010000737.1 GCA_937883885.1 uncultured Aquincola sp.
CTCTCACGTGCCGCGCGCCGCTCGCGCTCGCAAGCCATGCGAGCGATGAAGCCGTTGACGGTCTCCTCGTGCGCGTCGCTGGGACCATCATCGTCCGGGTGGCCACCGCTACGCAGGCTGGATTCGGCGCGTCGCCAGCCTTCGAGGTAGCGCTCGGTGCACTCACCGGGGTCCATCTCCTTGACCTGCGCGGCATCGATCATCCAGCTGATGCGCTCGGCCGGTCCGGTGACCTGGCCGTCCACGAATGCCTTCTGAAAGACACGGCCGCGACCATCGAAGCCGGGCTGGAAGTCCACGCCCTTGATAGAGACGTCCGGAATCCAGGTCCCGACGTTCAGTCCTTCCGTGCTGAAGAACTGGTACGCGAACACCCGCGCATCCTGCCCCGGGTACCTGTCGCTCTTCGGGTAGCGCTCGATGAGGGCATGGTCAGCCAGGCGGAGGCCCTGCGGCAGGTTGTCGACCATGTGCCGGACGGCGTCCTTGAGGCTCCATTGGGACACGGGCCTGTGCACCGGCTTGCGCGACACCGTGGTCATGACCTCGGCCCCCTCGGGAGCATCGTCACCAGCCAGGCGCACGAAGAATCGGACGCCTCCAGGTTCCTGCCGGCCATCGGGCCCTGTCGGCTTCTCGATGCGGCGATAGACGACGGCGTGCGACTCGGGGTTGCGGCAGGCGAGGTCTTCGGCTTGCCGCAACGCGTCCCTCTGGGCGATGTCGGCTTGGGTCACGTTGCTCATGCTGTGCGCATTTTGTAGATGGCATCTCCATCGTTTCAGGCCACCGCGAGCGCGATGGTCCCGACGACTGCGACTAGACAAATACTCGCGTAGGTGATATTCTCTACACGATTATTGTGCAACCGTCAAGGCGCCGCAGCGGCGCGCACCACCGCCATCATGACACTGCCCGCCGCCTCGAAGCCTGCTGAAGCCCGCCCGGTTGCGCGCGCGAGCTTCTTCAAGCCGCGGCCGGCCGGCGAGTCCGGTGAATCGACGCTGCCGGCAGGCCGCGCTCCGGCGCCCGCACCTACTCCAGCCCGGGTGGCGTCCAAGCCTACCGCCAAGCCCACGCCTAAGCCGCAGCGTCCGGCAGATCCCGAGTCCGACTTCGGGGATGAGCTGGGTCGGTTGAAGCGACTGGGCTTCTCGACGCTGGCCGAATGCCTGATGTCGATTCCCAAGGCCTACCACGACTACACACGGCCGATTGCCAGGGTGCTTCCTGAGTACGAGGAGGAGCTGCAATACCTGGTGTTGCGCGCGGGCGAGAAGACCCTGTACAGCGGCAGGCAGAAGACCGAATACTGGAAGGCCGCCACCCGAATCGAAGTGGCTTGCCGCGACGCGCGCGGCACCTTGGTCACTGCGGTCTCTTTCGGCAATGTGTGGCCATGGAAGGATGTTCAGGAAGGCGACGTGCTGCACCTGCACGGCTTCCTGACCCGCTTTGCCGGCAAGCTCAAGCTGCAGAACCCGCACCCCGTGTCGCCGCGCGCGCGCGGCAAGGTCGTTGCGCAATACGCCGGCAAGCCAGGTCAGGTGAGCGGCGAGGCCCTCGCGGAGGGCATCTCGCGCGCCATCCATCGGCTGGACGATGCTGAGGTTCTCCTGCTAGCCCAGGCAGGCCTGCGCGACACCGAGTTCACCGAATTGACGGGTGTGAAGAGCGCACAGACACTCCTGCGCCTGCTGCACTATCCCCGGGATGTCGCCCAGGGCGAGCGCGCGATGGCCCTGGCGCGCAAGCTGTCTGCCGAGACCGTCGTGCGGCGCGCCGCGATCGCGAAGACCCGGCCGCCAGCACCGGGCTCCGCGATCACCATCAGCAAGCAGCTGGTCGAAGAACTCATCGCCGAGTTGCCCTGGCCCATCACCCAGGACCAGCGCGTGGCCATCGACGAAATCGTCCACGACCTGCGCTCCGCTTACGCGATGAACCGGCTGCTTTCCGGCGACGTGGGCACCGGCAAGTCCGTCACCTTCATGGTGCCGGCTGCTGCGGCCTACTCGGCTGGCGCGGAGGTGGCCATCCTGGTACCCAGCCAGCTGCTCGTGACTCAGTTGGCGAACGACCTGCGGACGCTCTTTCCTGGCCTGCCGGTCTGCGAAGTGGTCTCAGGCGGCAAGATCGAAGAAGGTGTCGTCGTCGGAACGACGGCGTTGCTGAGCGCCGCCAAGAAGGCGAAAAAGAAGTTCAACTTCGTCATCACCGATGAGCAGCACAAGTTTTCCGTCGAGCAGAAATCCGCCCTAGCTCACCGCGCGACCAACGTGCTCGAAGCAACCGCCACGGCGATCCCTCGCACGCTCGCGCTCGTGAACTTCGGCGGCATGGACGTTTCGGTGTTGCGCGAGTGCCCGGTCAAGAAGACCATCACCACGCGCATCATCACTCAGGAGGCGCGACCAAAGGTCGACACCTTCATCTCCGAGCTTGTCGCGCGGAAGGGCCAGGTCGCCGTCATCTACCCCCTTGTGGATTCCTATGGCGCCTCCGTGGTGACCGAGGGTCTGGAGAGTGTGGTTGCGGCCGGCACACGCTGGGAGCGCAAGTTCCCGGGTCGCGTCGGCGTGCTGCACGGCAAGCTGGAGCCCGAGCAGAAGAAGGCAGTCATCGAGGGGATGGGGGCTGGCAAGTACGACATCTTGGTATCGAGCCTGGTCATCGAGGTTGGGGTGACGCTGCCGAGCCTGAAAGCCATCGTCATCAACCACCCCGAGCGTTTTGGCCTGGCGCAGTTGCACCAGCTGCGCGGTCGCGTCGCGCGCAAGGGCGGCCAAGGGCACATGTTCCTCTTGGCCGACGATGACATCGAAGAGGACGCAGTCGAGCGTCTGCGCCTGCTTGAGCGGTGCAACGACGGCTTTTCTCTGGCGGAGGCTGACATGGACATGCGTGGTTTCGGCGACGTCACCGACGACAGCTCGTCCCAGACCGGTACCGCGAGAACGCTGTTCCACAACGCACGGCTGACGCATCAAGAAGTTGCCGCGACGGCCAAGCGGCTGGGCGTGACCATCTGAGCAGCAGCAGTCAAGGTCATATTGCACAGCGTCGGCGATGCATCACCGGCCGCACGGCGCTTGCCAGCGGGCGCCTTGTAACTCGCTGCGCAAGCGTATATAGTATCTTCTACGTGTAGCCATTGTGGCTGAATCGGACTAGGCAATGCGACTTCGACACTTCCTCGCTGCGGTGCTGACAATCTTCAGCCTCGCATTCACATTCGCGGTACCAGCCGGCGCCCAGACGCGGGATTCGACCCAAGTCGGTGGTGCCAGTCTGCTGACGCCGTCGTACTGCCAGAACCTTGCGGGCACTTGGTACGCCTCAGGCCAGGTGCCTGGCGGCTACTACAAGCAGCCTTCGGCGCCTTACGAGTGCCGGCCCATCCCTGCCTGCCCCGGCAACCAATACTTCAACACGGGCGCCGAGTCGTGCCAGTGTCCCGCAGGCACGGCGTGGGACAGCGCATACGGCACCTGCCACGCACCTTGCGGCGGTGGCACGGCCTGGAACGGCGCCAGCTGCGCCAGCATTTGCCCAGCGGGGACCGCCTGGAACGGCTCATCATGTGCAAGCATCTGCGCGGCCGGCACCGCCTGGAATGGCTCGTCGTGCGCCAGCATCTGCACCGCGGGCACACAGTGGAATGGCAGCAGCTGCGCGAGCATCTGCAATGGCGGCCAAGTTTGGAACGGCAGCAGCTGCGCTTGCCCAAGCGGTCAGACCTGGAACGGCAGTGCCTGCGGCGCAACACCCGGCTTCTCGTCGCTGGCCATCAGCCCGACCGCCACGACCGTGGGTAGCGGCCACACTGTTTCGTGGACCACCTTCGGCTCGGGTCCGGTCTCGACTTCGCTCGCATGCAGCGGTGCCAACCCATCGAACAACACCCTCTCGCCGTCCAACAGCGGCAGCGGGGGATTGGCCGCCAACGTCCCAGGCACCACCAACTGCATCGCCTACGCGAGCAACCCCTGGGGATCGGTCAGCTACGCAGCGCCCGCACTGACTGCAGCGTGCCCGGCAGGCACCAGCTGGTCCGGCACCGCCTGCCAGGTGGCGGCGACGCCTGCTTCCATGAACGGCAAGACGCTGACGGTCAACTTCTACCAGCTCAATGTCATCAAGGTAACGGGCAATGGCTCTACGGTAACTGCGGTCGTGAACCGCTCCGGAATGAGCGGCGGTGGCTCGTGCAGCGTGCCTCAGTCCGGCGGAACCTGTTTCGCGACCACTGTCGCCGGAAGCACGAATTCGCGTGACGCCTATAACCAGGGTGTGAACGGCTTCGGTGGTGGTGGTCAGGGTGGCCGCAGTATGGTCATGCAGGTCGGCGCGGACGGTTCGTTGTCCTTCTGGGGCGCGTGGCAGGGCGCCTACACGGGCGGTAACGCATGCGCGAACTGGAACAACTCGGCAGGCGGCCTGACTTCCGCTCAAGTGAAAGCACTTCCCGCCAGCTCAACCATCAACCTCACCCAGCAGTTCGGCAACACCAACGGCTGCTCCTGACGACCAGACCACGTCGACACAAAGGGCCCCTCGGGGCCCTTTTTCTATGGGCCGGTGTTTGCCGACCGCCTTCCGGTCAGACCCGCCGTAGCATCAGATCGAGCGCTGACGTCTCAGTGGCGCCGGGTTCCGGCGGTCGGCGCGCCCTACGTTTTGCAGTACGCGATCCATGGCCTGGTGACGACTGCTGACTTCGTGAGCGGCTTGCCAGCGTGCCGCGTTGCCGACGAGCGACCGCATGTTGCCAGCCCTGTTTTCGTGCGGCGGCAGGTCCCCAAGGCCCAACCCGGCGTCGGCCAGTCCCAGCATGAACCCGACTGCGCTCTGGACGCCCGCTTCGGGTAGAACTCGGTCCAGCGGGCGTTGCTCGCTCAGAACGTCATCGTACAGCCAGCTCGCGGCAGCCAACCTCGTCTTGGCCAGCCCGCACTCCACCAGGCCATCGAGGACCAGCCGAGTATTCGCGCGTGCCATCTCCGGCGAAGCGCTGGCGTCCCAGTTCGGCCGGCTCGTCGTCCACTTCACAAGAATCGCCTCGACCAGGAGGGAGGGCAGGTTGCCAACGAACGCCTCCTGCTCGACCATGCCGCTGCGCCTGAGCTCCTCCAAAAATGCCGGGCATGCCGGGGACTGCTGAAACCCCTGAACACCACGATGCCGATGAAGTCCGAACGAGAGGGGAAGCGCCCGACGGAACATCTCGTGCTCGATGCCATTCATCTTGCGGCCGGCCGTGAGCAGGTCTTTGCCAGACTCGTCCAGTCGCCGAATTTCGAGGACAGAGGTCAAGAACGCTGGGCTGGGTGAGCCAAAGAGCATCCATGCCGCATGGAGCACCTCCCCGCTTGCAGCCACCTCCTGCCGCCCCGGCGAGCGTGTGTCGTGACCCAGCACCCAAGCATGGTCGGGCGCCTTTCGCTCGAAGTCGGCAAAACGGGATCACCAGCCGAGGATGCAGGAGCGCGGGGTGCTCGAGCAGAATGTCCGACACCACGCGTTGCGCGCGAGTCCTGGTTACATCGTCGACGCCGACTGCGTGCTCGCTGAGCAGAGCGATGGCGCATGCCAGGCGGTCCGCTGTCGAAGGCGGTCCGGCTGGCTCGCCGAGCGCCGCGGCGGCGTGCATCGGTGTAAGCGCATCCCTGTGGATGACGCCGTCGGAGCTCTCCTGGTCGATGACGCCGCGGTGGACGATGACCAAGGCATCTTCCTTCCGTCCCCAGCGCCTGGCCATGTCGGTGATGGCGGCTGTTGCGTGGACCAGCGACGGCCGCCGGCCGAGCACATTGAGCTGCTCATCTGGCAGCGCGCACCATGGAACAGGCTTCGGCTCTGGCATGGTCACCTCACTCCACGGGCGCCATGCCGGCCTTCCGACGCGCTTGTGCCTGAGCGTCCTCGAGTGCCTTTTGGTTCTTGGCCAGACGCTCCGCTTCCTGTTGAGCTTGAAGGTCAGACTGCCGGCGCGCGAGATCGTCGTGCTGTCTGGCGAACTCGGCCTCAAGCATCCGTGCGGTGGCCTCTAGAGCAATGAACTCCGGGAGCCCGGCATCAGCGAAGACGCGCGCGGCAGCTGCCTTCCCCCCTGTTGAAACCGCCAGAACACCTGCAGCGGTGGCGGTGCCGCTGGCGACCATGTTGCCGGCATCCACCAGGCGCGCCGAAGTCTGGTGTACGGGCTCTCCGGGCCCGAGCGCCATTGCCTTGGCGACAGCTCCCAGCACAGAGTGGTACTCGGCTGCGACGCCCATCACGTACTCGGCATAAGCGCCAGGTGACTTCTTGCCCATCGCTGCTGCTCGGCGCTGTTCGATGGTGTCCAGGATGCCTTGTGCGAGCCTGGGCTCCCCATCAACCAGGTACGCGCCAGCCTCGCGGTGCGAGCCTTGCTGCAACGGCGAGCTGGCAGACGCGGGGCGCAGGAGAGCACCTGCGGCGCCGGCGCAGAGCAGGTGGATGTTCGCGGCGAGCTCGACGGCCTTTGCGGCCTCCTGCCCGTTCTTGAGGACGGCGGTCTTGCCGCCTTTCAGGAGGTCGATCGCCGCGCTTTGGTTGCGCCTGGCCAGCACGTGGAGCTCGAGGGCTTGAGCATTGGCTTTGGCCCAGTAATCGCAGGCCTCGAAGACGTTCGAGGCCAGTTGGATTCGGGTCTTGTGCTGTTGCGGGTCCATGTCCACTCCGGGGTCGTTACACCGCGCGAGCGCGGACACGCGGCGCGCTCGCGGGCATCGGCTCGGTGCTGCAGGTGCCGGCGACTAGTGATGCGGCCAGCTGCGTGTTCATCATGATTTCAATGGCCCAGCTGCGCGCTCCGGACCCGAACGCCTCATCGATTTCGGTGAAGAGCGGCTGCACGGCCTCGAACTTAGGTGCGGCACCGCGCACGACGCGGGCGTCATCCGTGCGGCAGCCGGCCGCAATCAGCGACTCGACCATCGGACGGTTCTTGGCGCGCGCGGCCGCCACCACCGGCGGACACCATGCATCGCCACCGTGCTGGTCGATATCGACACCGGCGGCCCTCAGCAACGGAACGAGCTCCGTCGCGAGGCGACTCGCCGCCGGTGAGGCGAAGGTGCGGTTCGCCAACTCCCAGGCGGCAGACGGATAGTTGACCGGGTCCTCGTTGCTGTTGAGCCAGCCGATGACCTTGGCACCGCCTTCGAGCAGCATCTTCACGCTCAGCAGGTACTTTGCGGCGTCGTCGCCAGCACCGTTGAGCAAGGCATTGCGAAGCGACACCTGCCCTGGCGTGCCTGGCCAGACGTTCCAGTTCTCCTTCGGTTGAATCTGAACGTCAGGGGCTGCCTTGTACTTCAGCGCCATCGCAAGCAGGTCGTGACGCAGGCTCCATCTCCGGTACGACAGGAGTCCGCCTTGCAGGAAGACGTCTGAGTCATCCGGCCCAACACCGGCCTGCAGCGCCACCTCCATCAGCCTGGGAAACTCTCGCGCTGCGGCGAACATGCACCAGGTGCCGGAGGTGGGCAGGCGCCTGGCCGGCACGTCATGGTCTTGCGAGAGCACAACGACCTGCGATCCGAAGCGCGAGTCGAGGTGATCCGCCAGCAAGGACGGGTCCTTGCGCGCCAGTCCGGCCGCCCGAGCGTCTGCATCCTCGTGGGAGAACTCCTCGTTGCCGTCGAGCAGGCGATGCAAGGCCTCGTGGGCACCTTCCCGGGCGGCGCCGGTGAGGATCTTCGGCAGCTGCATCAAACGGCTTTCAGGCGGCGCCGCGGCTGCTCGGCGCCCGGGGGCTCGGAGCTGGGCGCTCCACTCGCCCGCGACAGCTCCATCTGCCGCTTCATGCAGGCCTCGATCACCCAGCTCCGGGCACCCGGCCCGAAGGCGGTGTCGGCCTCGTCGAGCAGGGTCCCCACCTCGTCGTAGCTGCCGATCGCGCCGCGAGCGCAGTGCGAGTCCTCGGCGTTGCAGCCGGCCAGCAAGAACGCCTCGACCATCGGTCGGTTGCGCACTCGCGTCGCAGCGATGACGGGCGGGCACAGCGTGGCGCCGCTGGGCGTGTCGATGTCGAAACCCTTGCTGGCCATCAGCGGCACGAGCTCTGTGACCGCCTCAACCAGGCGATGCTCGTTGGGCAACCTGAGGTCGGCGAGCAAGAAGGCAGCCGACGGCTTCTCCCCACTGGGTGACTCACCTTCCCCGTGCCGGCCCAGCACCTTCGCGCCGCCCTGCACGAGCAGTTTCAGGCACTCGATGCGGCGAAAGGTGTCATCCGTTCGCGGCATCCCGGACGCCAGGTTAGTCAGCAGCAGTTGGCCAGGCGTGCAGAGCCTGGTCGACCTGTCGCCCATCGGCTGAACTGGGACATCAGGATTCGCCTTGTACTGCAGCGCGAGCGTCAACAGACTCGGGTCGCGGAAGACTTCCTGGTAGGACAGGAGTCCGCCGAGGAGGAAGACATCCGGGTCGTCGGGTCGGACCCCAGCCCGCAGCGCCACGTCGAGAACCTTTTGGAACCCACGTTCCGCGGCGTACATGCACCAGGTGCCTGGCGTGTTCAGATTCTTGGTGCGCACCGAGGTGTCGCGGCACCGCACGGACACCGGCACGCCGTACGTGGCGTCCAGGTGGTCGACGAGCAGCGACGGATCATCGCGCGCCAGGTCGGCGGCGTAAGCGTCAGCGGTCGCACGGTGCTTGGCGTCTCCTGGGCCGTAGACGCGGCACAGGTAACCGCTCAGCTCCGCGTGCATCTGAGCGCGCTCTGCGCCAACGAAGACGTGTTTCAGACCCATCACACGCCCCTTGCCCGACGGCGCGCCGGCTGGATTGAGTCATTGGCGGCCTCGGCAACACTCGCGGCGGCAAACTGCTTTCGCATCAGTGCGTCTACCATCCGTGCACGAGCCCTTAGGCCCAAGACCTTCTCGGTCTCATCCAACACACCGAGCACTTCATTTCCGACCGGACTCGGAGGTCGGCAGATGCTGGCGTCGTCCACCTTGGCGCCCATTTCCACCAGCTGCAGCGCCAGCGACAGATTCCGGTTGCGAATGGCGAACACCACCAGTGGCGCGTGCTCGTAGCCGGCGAGCAGGTCCACCTTGGCGCCATGCTCGTGCAGGCGCCGCACGAGCGCTTGAAGCGGCTCTAGAACCCATGGCGCCGGGTCCTCGTACCAGGGCTCTGCCAGCAGGCTGATGCCGGAGTCGAATGGATGCTTTGGCGGCATGCACTGCACACCCTCGTTGTCGATGAGCTTGGTGCCGGCGTCCAGAAGCAAGTGTGCCGACGCGATGAGCCCGGCGACGTAGTCCTTGTGACTGTCGAAGCTGGCGCGCACCAGGTTGCACTTGATCTCCACCAGCACCGGCCGGATGACGCTTCGGCGCCCTTCACCCGGAAACTGCGGAGGCAGGTCCGCGCCGGCGCCGTGCTTGAGCGCGAAGGCCAGAAGCGCGGGGTCGTTGCGCCAGCGGTGGGCGCCCAGCAGGACATCGCCGACGAAGGCGCTCTTGTCTTCCGGATGCACGCCGGCCTCAACTACAGCCTTGACGGCGCCCACGAAGGCGGGCGACTCCCAACCGACTGCCTTGTTGAGCCAGCGCGTGTACTTGCTGGACTCGCGCTCCCACATCTCGTCGTGGGTGCCTGGCACGATGGGGTGACGACATGGGATGGGCTCGATGAGCAACGACGGGTCTTGCCGCGCGATCGCTGCGACACCCTCGAGGTCCTTGGAGGCAAACTTCTCGAGCAGCGCGATGTGGGCGCGGCCGCGCTGTACCCCTTGGAGGCGATGCTCGAGGCGGCCGTTGGCGTGTTCGGTGAAGGCGAGGTTCAAGTCCATGGCATCCTCACAATGCGCGCGTGCGGCGCCGCGGCGCATCGGCGACGGGCTCGTTGGCCGGCTCTCGTGAGTCCGCCAGCGCAATCTGCCTCTCCATCTGCGCCTCCAGAATTCGGGTGACGAAGGCTTCCCTGCCTGCCTTGTGGGCCTCGCGCTCGAGCGTCTCCAACGCGCCACCCAGACTCGGGCTGCGACTGGCCGTGTGCACGACCGTGTTGCAGCCCATGCGAATCAACTGGCAGGCGAAGTCGATGTTCAGGCACCTCAGTGCCTGGACCACCGGCGGCAGCTCCGAGGAACCATTGGGCCGGTCGATGTCCGCACCGGCGCGCTGCAACCGAACGGCGAGGGCATGGACCTGGTCGCGCATCTCCGGCTTGAGCATCTGCACGCCGTTGCCGTCGGTCAGATAGCCGATAGCGGTCAGCAGCTTGGAAGCCAAGTTCATCTCTCCCGGCTTCGTGAGGGGCGCCGGCGGCGGATCGAGTGTGACGGCGCCAGCGTCCAGCAGCATGTGCGCACAGCGCATGCCGTCTCGCATCTCCTGCGCCTTGGACATGTCCGTCATGGCGCACCGCACCATGTTGAGGGCCTGGCGCAGGTAGCCGTCATGCCATTCGCCGACGTTGAGGTCGGGACTGGCTCCGTACCGTAGTGCCAAGGCAAGCCGGCGCGGGCTTGTGGCCCAACCTTCGTTAGACAGCAAGGTGCCCGTCGGCCAGACCGTGGCATCGTCCGGATGGACGCCCACCTCCAGCATCAGCTCTACGGCCTCATCGCATGCGACGGCCGGATCGAGCACTCGAGTGAGCCAGTTCCCGTACCACGCGGCATAGTTCTTCCACACCGAGTCGGCGGTGGCCCAGGACTCCCTCGAGCTGCGCACGAGTGGGTACCGTGCGGGAATCGGCTCCAGCAAGAGCGACGGGTCCTGACGAACGATGTTGCGGATGGCCGTGTTGTAGACGAGCTGCTTGCCGTTCGCGCGCCCAACAGGGTCAACGAACGACATGAGGTCGGCGTGTGCCCGGCTGCGCGCGTCGCCATAAAGCCTCACCTCGATGAAGCCGTTGGCGTGGACGATGCGCCCATCGGTCACTGGCAGCATCATTGCCTTAGGGTCGGTCATACGGCCGCCCTCGCCACGCGTCGCGCTGTCGGGGTCGCCTCTGGCACTTTTTCGCCCGTGGCCGCCTGATGCAGGATGGCTTCCATCACCTCAGCTCGGAACGCAGCCTCGACTGCTTCATCGTCCCCAGCCCGCACTTCATATGCGATATCCGCTGCCGTCGCTTTGGCGCCAAGACTCAGCAGAAGCTTGAACGTTTCGATATCCCGGTTCTGGATGGCACGGGCACAGGGAGTCAGGGCCTCTGAACCAGCCGGGCGGCCACTTGGACGGTCAACGTCGGCGCCGACAGCATGAAGGCTCCTGCACAGCTGCTGGAGTAGGTCGCGGTCCTCCGGCCGGCCCGCCAGTCTCCGCAGTCCATCGACGAGCATCCCAATGGCCGTCTCGCAGTCCTGCTGCGATGCCATGACTTCTCCGTCATCCCACAGGACGTCATGCTTCACCGGGTCCATCCGCCTGGCGCCAGCGTGCAGGAGGCGCTGCGTGCATTCGATGGCCGCACGCATGGCTTCAATGCGTGTCGGGTTCTCACGCGATGCGACAGACCCAGAGCTGGTCGTCTCGGACTCATCCCAGACCGAGGCAGCCGCCCTACCAACACGCTTGAGGCAAGCTCGGATCACAGAATTGTTTGGGTCAGCACGGAAACCACCCGGCTTCTCGATGGACTCGATGACGTCGGGATTGGCGCCATGCTTCAGCACAGTCTCCAGGCTCGCCGGACTTGAGTTCCAGTTCGGCTGCCAGATGACCCTGTGAATGAACACCTCGCCGTCGTCCGGGTGGACGCCGACCTTGAACAGCTCCTCGGTCGCACTGAAGCAACCGATGGTGGCGAGCTTGTTTGCCCAGGTGCCCCACCAGGTGCGATGGGTTTCCCAGGTGCCGGCGCCCTGCACTCCGAATGGGTTCGCAACAGGAATGAGCTCGACGAAGAGTGATGGGTCGCGCTTGACCCAAGCCCGCACCTGCTCATCAACCTCCGGAGCGACGCACTCTCCGGGCTCGACGGCCACGGCCGTCAGGGAGCGAATGGTTTCATGGGCCCGAAGGCGGTCATCCCCAACCAGGATGAAGGCGAGACTGCCGTTCGCGTGGGCAACAGCAAGAGGCGGCGTCACCGGCATCACCGAGGCGCTGCGCGACGCTGCTCGCCTCGGGCCGGGTGATGTGCACTCGACATTGTTGGTCTCCTTGGAGCTGTACGGGGTGCCAGAAAGAAAAAAGGCCCGCCGCTGAACGCGTGGGCCTTTGAGGGGGTGAACACGCTCTGCACGAGCCGCAGCGGCCGCGACTGGGCGGCGCTACGTGCTGAATGTCATTGGTGTTCGCGAGCCAGGTTACGGGTTCCTGAATCCGCCCAATCGGTGCGGCCGGTCTTGCTCGCTGTGCCTCTTGCGAGGATTGGCAAGCAGTATACACGGTATTTTCCCCGCTGCCCATTCCTCGTGGGAAGTGCGAGCTGGCTGCTGAGCGTGGGAGTAAGCTAAGGCGCTTCTCAAGACCGGGTTGTCGAGCACGCGTGCAGGTGATATGTTTTTTGCAGTGGCACAAACGATGTGCCGCACTTTGGCTCCGGGACTTGCCCTACCGATTCCCGGTGTTGCGAACAAGTCGGGCACCTGCCTGCATCTTCAAGGAATCACCATGGCTGCATCCGTGAACAAGGTCATTTTCATCGGCAACATCGGCCGTGACGTCGAGTTC
>CAKZXL010000738.1 GCA_937883885.1 uncultured Aquincola sp.
CGCTTTGGCTCACGGTTCTCTCCTGATCAGGCAGTGAGGGGTCAGACCTTGGTCAGCCACTCGGCGTACTTCGGGTTGCGGCCGTTGACGATGTCGAAAAACGCGGACTGGATCTTCTCGGTGATCGGGCCACGGCTGCCGATGCCGATCTCGATCCGGTCGAGCTCGCGGATCGGCGTCACTTCGGCGGCGGTGCCGGTGAAGAAGGCTTCGTCGGCGATGTAGACCTCGTCGCGGGTGATGCGCTTTTCCACCAGCTTCAGGCCCAGGTCCTGGCAGATCGCGAAGATGGTGTTGCGGGTGATGCCGTTGAGCGCGCCGGCCGACAGGTCGGGCGTGTACACCACGCCGTTCTTGATCACGAAGATGTTCTCGCCTGCACCTTCGCTGACGAAGCCGGCCGCGTCCAGCAGCAGCGCTTCGTCGTAGCCGTCGTCCGTGGCTTCCATGTTGGCCAGGATCGAGTTGCTGTAGTTGCTCACCGCCTTGGCCTGCGTCATCGTGATGTTGACGTGGTGGCGGGTGTAGCTGCTGGTCTTGACGCGGATGCCGCGCTTCAGGCCTTCTTCACCCAGGTAGGCGCCCCAGGGCCAGGCCGCGACCATCAGGTGGATGGTGTTGCCCTTGGGGCTGACGCCCAGCTTCTCGGAACCGATCCAGGTCAGCGGGCGCAGGTAGCAGCTCTCCAGCTTGTTGACGCGCACCACTTCCAGCTGGGCTTCACACACCTGCTCGAAGCTGAAGGGGATCTTCATGCGCAGGATCTTGGCGCTGTTGAACAGCCGCTCGGTGTGCTCACGCAGGCGGAAGATGGCCGTGCCCTGGGCGGTGTTGTAGGCGCGCACCCCTTCGAAGGCACCGCAGCCGTAGTGCAGCGTGTGGGACAGCACATGGATCTTGGCGTCGCGCCAGTCGACGAGTTCACCGTCGATCCAGATCTTGCCGTCGCGATCGTGCATGGAGGACATGGGGCACCTTTTAGTCGAAGAAGCGGCGACCGGCGCCGCAAAACCAATGATTTTAGTAGCGCCTTCAACCCCGTATCGAAACGTCATTTTTGCCGCAAGAATCGCCGCCGCGGCGTTGGGCCGCAAAAACGACAACCGTTGGGGAAAACAATGAAGAACCTGATTGCACTGCTGGCCGTGGGCGCGCTGACCACGGGCTGCGCTTCCGTCGTCAACGACTCCACCCACCCGATGAAGGTGGAAACCAAGACCGCCACCGGCGACCTGGTGACGGGGGCGGAGTGCAAGTTGACGAACGACTACGGCAGCGTGTCGGTGAAGTCGGGCGACACCGCCCAGGTGCGGCGCTCCAGCAAGGACCTGGACATCGTCTGCAAGGACCCGAAGAACCCGGACGCGCTGGCCCGCGCCATCTCGCGCGCCAATGCCGGCATGTTCGGCAACATCATCCTGGGCGGCGGCATCGGCGCCATCATCGACCACAACAAGGGCACCGCCTACACCTACCCGACCTGGGTGCAGCTCGAGTTCGGCAAGAGCCTGGTGTTCGACCGCACGAACGAGAAGGACGGCGCGCCCACGCTGGCGACTCAGCCGCCTGCCGCAGCGACCCCGGTGGCCACCAAGTAAGCAGCGCAGATGCGGGGGTGGCCGTGCCACCCCCGGGCATTCACTGCCCCAAAAAAACGAACGTTCGTGCGGAAATCGGTGCCGTCCCGGGGCGGTACTGGGCCCGGGCCTTTCCTGCAGATGCCACGGAGCCCTTTCCATGCCACGAACCCTTTCCACCGCACGCACGTCCTGGCGCCACGCCGCCGCCACGCTGGCTCTGGCGGCCGCCGCCGCGCTGGCTGCCCCGGCCTCGCAGGCCGCCGACACCTACACCCAGACCCGCTATCCGGTGGTGCTGGTGCACGGCATGCTGGGCTTCGACGCCATCGGGCCGGTGGACTATTTCTACGGCGTGCCGGCGGCGCTGCGCTCCGGCGGCGCCACGGTGTACACGCCGTCGGTGTCGGCGCTCAACACCTCCGAGCTGCGCGGTGAACAGCTGCTGGCCCAGCTGCGCCAGCTCAAGGCGGCCTACGGCCACACCCGCTTCAACCTCATCGGCCACAGCCATGGCGGCCCCACGGTGCGCTACGTGGCCGCGGTGGCGCCCGAACTCGTCGCCTCTGTAACCACCGTCGGTGCGCCGCACGCCGGCTCCAAGGTGGCCGACGGCATCCAGGCCGCGGCGGCCGCCACCGGCACCACGGGGCTGGTGGCCAGCATCGTGAATGCGCAGGGCGTGGCCATTTCCTGGCTGTCGGGCGCGCCGCAGCTGCCGCAGCAGTCGCTGGGCTCGCTGGTCTCGCTCAACACGCCCGGCGCGGCGGCGTTCAACGCGCGCTTTCCGCAAGGCGCGCCCACCACGCCCTGCGGCCAGGGCCCGGCGCAGGTCAACGGCGTGCGCTACTTTTCCGTCAGCGGCACCAGCGTGGTCACGCAGCCGCTGGACCCGGCCGATGCCTTCCTGGCACTGACGTCCACCTACTTCGGCAGCGAGCCGAACGACGGCCTGGTCAGCCGCTGCAGCAGCCACTGGGGCACGGTGCTGCGCGACGACTACCCCTGGAACCACCTGGACGAAGTGAACCAGTCGCTGGGGCTGCGCGGCCTGTTCACGCCCGACCCGGTGGCGTTCTACCGCAGCCAGGCCAACCGCCTGAAGCAGCTGGGGCTGTGAACATGGCCCGGCAGGTGGCCGCGCAGCGGCCGCTTCAACGTGCAGCGGTGGCACTGGGTGTGCTGGCGGCGCTGGGGTTGGCGGGTGGGGTGGCCTGGCGCACCGCGGCCGATGAGCCGGCCGTTGCCACGGCGCTGGTGACCACGCCGCCACCCGCCAGCGGCCCGGCCGCGGTTGCCGCCGCACCGGGCGATGCGCCGGCCAGCGGGCCTGCGCCTGCGGCGGAAGAAGCCGCCCGGCTCGACCGCTGGGTGGCCGAGCACAGCGTGCTGCGCGGCACCGCGCTGGACGGCGGCTGGGGCCAGGATGCGCAAGGCCGGGTGCGGCCATCGCGCGCCTTGCGCCAGCGCTTCGACCACCTGCTGCAGCTGGCCGGGCAGGTGCCCACCGCGCGCATCACCGACTGGCTGACGCGCCGGGCGCAGGCCGAGCTTGCGCCGCAGGACGTGGCCACCGTGCTGCAGGTGTGGCAGGCCTACCTGGCGTTGCAGGCCGCGCCGGGGCAGGCGGGCGCGCTGGCAACGGGGTCGTGGGCGGCCCCCACCGCCACGGGCTGGGCGGCAGCGCTGGCCGAGCGCCGGCAGTTGCGGCGACAGTGGCTGGGCGCGGCCTGGGCCGATGCGTTCTACGCGGAGGAAGAAGCCGCCCTGGCCCGCCATGTGGCGGCGATGCCGGCCGCGCCGGCCGAGCCAGCGCCCTTGATCGACCGCAGCAGCCTGTCGGCCGAGGCGGCGCAGCGCCTGGCCGAGGAAGAAGCTGCCCAAGCCCGCTGGCAGCAGCGCCTGGCCGAAGCAGCGGCCGAGCTGCAGCGGCTGCGCGCCGCCCCCGAGCTGAGCCCGCCGCAACGCGAAGCCGCCCTCCAGCGCCTGGTGGCCGAGCGTTTCGAGCCCGGCACCGAGCAGTCGCGTGCTCGGGCGCTGCTCGGCCTGGCGCCGGGCTGACCAGCGGCGTGCGCCGGCCGTCAGAGGCTGGCGGTTTCGGCCTCGGCCGCCGCGTCCGACGGGGCGCGCTGCAGCGTCCAGCGCTCCAGCCGGCCGTTGCTGCCGAACTGCAGGTCGATCGCATCGCCACCGCTGTCGGCCCAGCGCCAGACTTCGGGCTGGGTGCCGGTCTGCTGGCCCAGGCTCTTGGTGAGCACCACCACGTCCAGCATGCGCATGCCGGCCTGCAGCCGGGTGCTCAGCATCAGCGCGCTCTTGATGTGGCCGATGGGCGACTTGCCAGCGGTGCGCATGATCTTCATCGTGCGGGTGAACTGCATCACCAGCCAGAACGAGACCATCGTCAGGCCCAGGATCAGGCCCTGCCAGTGCCACTGCCACCAGCCCAGCGCGATTGCCACCGCGGCCAGCGGCCATCCGAGTCTCGGGTCCATGTCGTCCATTCCTTGAGCGGTCAGCCCGCCATTCTGGGCCAACGCCCATCGGTGTTCAGGTCAGCCCGCGCACCACGTCAATCGCTTCTTCGATGCGCTCGACCGCATGCACGGTCAGGCCCTCGATCGGCTTCTTGGGCGCATTGGCCTTGGGCACCACGGCGATGGAAAAGCCCAGCTTGGCGGCTTCCTTCAGGCGCTCCTGGCCGCGCGGCGCGGGCCGCACCTCGCCGGCCAGGCCCACTTCGCCAAAGGCGATGAAGCCGCGCGGCAGCGGCTTGCCGCGCAGGCTGCTCTGGATGGCCAGCAGCACCGCCAGGTCGGCCGCCGGCTCGCTGATGCGCACGCCGCCCACGGCATTGACGAACACGTCCTGGTCGGCGCAGGCCACGCCTGCATGCCGGTGCAGCACCGCCAGCAGCATGGCCAGGCGGTCGCGGTCCAGGCCCACGCTCAGGCGGCGCGGGCTGGGGCCGCCGGTGTCCACCAGCGCCTGGATCTCCACCAGCATCGGCCGCGTGCCTTCCAGCGTCACCAGCACGCAGGCGCCGGGCACCGGGTCGCCGTGGGTGGACAGGAAGATGGCGCTGGGGTTGGTCACGCCCTTCAGGCCGCGCTCGGTCATCGCGAAGACGCCGATCTCATTGACCGCGCCGAAGCGGTTCTTGATGGCCCGCACCAGGCGGAAGCTGCTGTGGGTGTCGCCCTCGAAGTACAGCACCGTGTCGACGATGTGCTCCAGCACGCGCGGGCCGGCCAGCGCGCCTTCCTTGGTGACGTGGCCCACCAGCACGATGGTGCAGCCGCCGGTCTTGGCGGTGCGGGTGAGCTGGGCCGCGCACTCGCGCACCTGGGCCACCGAGCCGGGCGCGGAGCTGAGCTGCTCGGAATACAGCGTCTGGATCGAGTCGATCACGCAGAAGGCCGGCTGCTCGGCCTCGATGGTGGCCAGGATGCGTTCGAGCTGGATCTCGGCCACCACCCGCACCTGCTTGCCTTCCAGCCCCAGCCGGCGGGCGCGCAATGCGATCTGCGCGCCGCTTTCTTCACCGGTGACGTACAGCACCTTCATCTGCGTGGACAGCGCGTCCACCGCCTGCAGCAGCAGCGTGCTCTTGCCGATGCCGGGGTCGCCGCCGATCAGCACCACGCCGCCGGCCACGATGCCGCCGCCCAGCACCCGGTCCAGCTCTTCCTGGCCGGTGGGCGTGCGCGCCACGTCGGCGGCGTCGATGTCGGCCAGCGTGGCCACCGGCTGGCTGCGCGCCAGCGACTGGAAGCGGTTCTTGCCGCTGCCGGCGGCCGGCTCGGCGGCGGTTTCTTCCAGCGTGTTCCAGGCGCCGCAGTGCGGGCACTTGCCCAGCCACTTGGGGCTGGTGCCGCCGCATTCGCGGCAGGTGTAGATCGACTTGTCCTTGGCCATGGGGCCGATTGTCGGTGGCGTGCGGCACACTCTGCGCCCCGATCCTCCTGCGCGCGCTTCGTCCCATGGCTCTTTCCGTCTGGCTCACCTTCCTGCTGGCCGCCTTCGCGATCAGCCTGTCTCCCGGCACCGCGGCCATCGCCGCGATGAGCACCGGCTCGCGCCTGGGCCTGCGCGGCGGCTGGCGCCTGATGCCGGGGTTGGCGCTGGGCATCACCACGCAGATGACGGTGGTGGCGCTGGGCCTGGGGGCGTTGATCGTGGCTTCGGCCACCGCCTTCATGGTGGTCAAGTGGCTGGGCGTGGCCTACCTGGCCTGGCTCGGCCTGCAGCAGTGGCGCGCTCCCGCGGTGCCGATGGCCACCACCACCGAAGCCGCTACCACCCAAGCCGCCACCGCCGAGCAGCGCGGCCTGCTGCTGCGCGGCTGGATGATCAATGCCCTCAACCCCAAGGGCACGGTGTTCATGCTGGCGGTGGTGCCGCAGTTCCTCGACCTGTCGCGGCCGTTGCCGCTGCAATACGCGGCCATCACCGCCACGCTGTGCTTCACCGAGATGCTGGTGATGACCGGCTACATGACGCTGGCCGCCCGGGTGCTGGGCCTGCTGCGCACGCCGCGGCAGATGGGCTGGCTGAACCGCAGCTTCGGCGGCCTGTTCATGGCGTGTGCGGCGCTGCTGGCCACCTTCAAGCGGGCGGTGTGATCAGTCGAGCCCGCCGCGCCGGCCGGCCTTGATGGCGCTGTCGCGCTTCTTGCCTTCCAGCCGCCGCAGCTGAGAGCCGCGCGTCGGCCGGGTCGGCCGGCGGGTGGGAGGCAGCGTGGCCACGCTGTCCACCATCGCCTGCAGGCGCTCCAGCGCCTCGGCACGGTTCATCTCCAGGCTGCGGTGGGCCTGGGCCTTGATCACCACCACGCCTTCCAGCGTGAGCCGGCTGTCGCGCAGCGCCAGCAGCCGCTCCTTCACGTCGGGCGGCAGCGACGAGGCCCGCACGTCGTAGCGCAGGTGTACGGCGTTGGACACCTTGTTGACGTTCTGCCCGCCCGCGCCCTGGGCGCGGATGGCCGTCCAGGTCACCTCATGCGGCTGGACGACCGGCCGCCGGGTCATCCCGCTGCCGTGGTCGCGCCGCTGGCGTGGTCGGCCAGCAGCGTGGCCTGGCGCTGCTCCATTTCCTTGCGCAGCTGCCGGCGCACCTGGGCGGCGGCATGGCGGCGCTTCTCGTCGGGCGAGAAGGGCCGCAGCGGCGGCACGGCCACCGGCTTGCGCTCGTCGTCCACCGCCACCATCGTGAAGAAGCAGCTGTTGACGTGCCGCACCACCTGCGAGCGGATGTCCTCGGCGATCACCTTGATGCCGATCTCCATCGACGAGGTGCCGGTGTAGTTGACGCTGGCCAGGAAGGTGACCAGCTCACCCACGTGGATGGGCTGGCGGAAGTTGACCTGGTCGACGCTGAGCGTGACCACATAGCGCGCGGCATAGCGGCTGGCGCAGGCGTAGGCCACCTGGTCCAGCAGCTTGAGGATGCTGCCGCCATGCACGTTGCCGGCGAAGTTGGCGGTGTCTGGGGTCATCAGCACCGTCATCGTGAGCTGGTGGGCCGGCAGGTCCATGGCGTGTCCTTGGTTGGGTTACTTGGATTGGATTTTCTGCACCGCGAACAGCAGCACCACCGCGCCCAGCACGGAAGCGATCCAGCCGGCGCCCTGGCCGGCCTGGTACCAGCCCGCTGCCTGGCCGACGTAGCCGGCGATGAAGGAGCCGGCGATGCCCAGCAGCGCGGTGAGGATCCAGCCCATCTTCTGCTCGCCCGGCATGACCAGGCGCGCCAGCGCCCCGACGATCAGGCCGACGATGAAGGTTCCGATGATGCCCATGAAGGTGTTTCCTGAGTGGTGATGAAGGCGGCCGACCTTAGCAGCGGCCGTTGGCGGGCCTGTGTACGCGGCCGCGGCCGAGGTCCTCAGGCGACAACTTCGACCGGCACGCGTGGCGCCAAGGCACACATCAGCTCGTAGCCCAGGGTGCCGGCGGCCTGCGCCACCTCGTCGATCGCAAGCACCGTGCCGTCGGCAGCGCGGCCCCACAGCGTGACCTCGGTGCCCGGGCCGGCATGGGGCACCGGCGTCAGGTCCACCGCCAGCATGTCCATCGACACCCGGCCCAGCGTGCGGGTGCGCACACCGTCCACCAGCACCGGGGTGCCGGTGTCGGCCACGCGGGGGTAGCCGTCGGCGTAGCCGCAGGCCACCACGCCCACGCGCAGCGGCTCGGTGGCGGTGAAGCGGGCGCCATAGCCCACGCTGTCGCCGGCGGCCAGCTGCTGCACCGCGATCAGGCGCGAGCGCAGCGTCATCGCCGGCTGCAGGCCCCAGTGGGCGATGTCGTGGGCCGGAAAGTCGGGGCTGCTGCCGTAGGCCAGGATGCCCGGGCGCACCCAGTCGGCGCGCACCGCCGGGTCGGCGCCGAAGCGCAGCACCGCCGCGCTGTTGGCCAGGCTGCGCTCGCCGGTCAGGTCGGCGGTGGCGGCGGTGAAGGCGGCCAGCTGCCGGGCCACGCCTTCGTCGCCATCGGCGGTGGCGAAGTGGGTCATCAGCGAGATCTCGTCCACCTGCGGCAGCGCGTTCAGCCGCGTCCAGGCGGCGCGGAAGGCGCCGGCCCGCAAGCCCAGGCGGTTCATGCCGCTGTTCATCTTCAGGAACACGCGGTGGGGCTTTTGCGTCTTGTGGGCGGCCAGCCAGTCGATCTGCTCGGTGCAGTGCACCACGTGCCACAGGTCGAGCCGCGAGCACAGCTCCAGGTCGCGTGGCTCGAACACGCCTTCGAGCAGCAGGATGGGCCCGCGCCAGCCCAGCGAGCGAACTTTTTCAGCCTCGGCCAGGTCTAGCAGCGCGAAGCCGTCGGCAGCGCGCAGGCCTTCGTAGGCACGGTCGATGCCGTGACCGTAGGCATTGGCCTTCACAATCGCCCAGATCCGGGCGTCCGGGGCGGCCTGGCGCGCCTGCTGGAGGTTGTGGGCCAGCGCTTCGGTATGGATCAGGGCCTGGATCGGACGGGGCATCTTCGGATTTTGCCCCGGTGTTGTTGCAAAAGCCGCGTGCTATAAACCCGGCGCCTTGCGTGGAGACCTCTTTTGGAAGCCTGTGTACGAATCGGGCGGCCTCACCGTCGCGAATGAAAAAAGGCTTCTACACCATCATGTCAGCGCAGTTCTTCAGCTCGCTGGCAGACAACGCCTTGCTGGTGGCTGCGATCGAGCTGTTGAAGTCGACCGGGGCGCCCGCGTGGCAGGTTCCGGCGCTGACGCCGATGTTCGCGCTCTTCTACGTGGTGCTGGCCCCGTTCGTGGGGGCGTTCGCCGATGCCGTGCCCAAGGGCAAGGTCATGTTCTTCTCGAACGCCATCAAGGTGGCCGGCTGCCTGTTCATGCTGTTCGGCGGCCACCCGCTGCTGGCCTATGCCATCGTCGGTCTGGGGGCGGCGGCCTATTCGCCGGCCAAGTACGGCATCCTGACCGAGCTGCTGCCGCCTTCACAGCTGGTCAAGGCCAACGGCTGGATCGAAGGGCTGACCATCGCCTCGGTCATCCTGGGCATCCTGCTGGGTGGCCAGCTGGTGGGCCCCAAGGTGGCGCCGATGCTGCTGGGCTTCGACCTGCCGGGCGTGGACACCGGCATCGACACGCCGCCCGAAGCGGCCATTGCCTCGATGGTGCTGCTGTACATCATCGCGGCGGTGTTCAACCTCTTCATCCCCCGCACCGACGCGCCGCTGCAGCCGATGACGCACGGCATCACCGGCCTGGTGCGCGACTTCTCGCAGTGCAACGCCCGCCTGTGGTCGGACAAGCTGGGCCAGATCTCGCTGGCCACCACCACCATGTTCTGGGGCGTGGGCGGCAACCTGCGCGTCATCGTGTTCGCCTGGGCGGCGGCGGCGCTGGGCTACACCACCACGCAGGCCTCCACCCTGGGCGGCGTGGTGGCCATCGGCACCGCGGTCGGGGCGGTGGTGGCCTCGCTCTACATGCGGCTGGACCGCGCCACCAGCGTCATCCCGCTGGGCATCGCCATGGGCGTGCTGATCATCGGACTGAACCTGCTCACCAACGTGTGGGCGGCGGTGCCTTTCCTGATTCTGCTGGGTGCGCTGGGCGGCTATCTGGTGGTGCCGATGAACGCGCTGCTGCAGCACCGCGGCCACAACCTGATGGGCGCGGGCCGGTCGATCGCGGTGCAGAACTTCAACGAGCAGGCCTGCATCCTGGGGCTGGGCGCCTTCTACACGGGCATGACCAAGCTCAGCCTGTCGGCCTTTGCCGCCATCGCGGTGTTCGGCGTGGTGGTCATGGGCACGATGGAGCTGATCCGCCGCTGGCACCGCAGCAACCTGAAGAACCACGGCGAAGAGGTGCAGCGGCTGCTGGCCATTGCCCGCAGTGATCACTAAGCCGGCGGGTGCCGCCGGCGCTGCGCTGCCGGTGCTGGCGCTCGTGGCCAACGCCTTCGTCTGGGGCGTGTCGTGGTGGCCGCTGCGCCAGTTCGAGGCACTGGGCCTGCACCCGCTGTGGAGCACCGCGCTCATCTATGCGCTGGTGCTGGTGGCATTGACGGCCTGGCGCCCCGGCGTGTGGGGCGGCCTGGCCCGCACGCCATCGCTGTGGGTGCTGGTGCTGGCTTCGGGCACCACCAACGCCGCCTTCAACTGGGGCGTGACGGTGGGCGACGTGGTGCGCGTCGTGCTGCTGTTCTACCTGATGCCGCTGTGGGCCCTGCTGCTGGCGCGCCTGCTGCTGGGTGAGCGGCTGACCCGCCTGGGCCTGCTGCGCATGGTGCTGGCGCTGGCCGGCGCCGCGGTGGTGCTGTGGCCGGCCGGCGGCGGCTGGCCCTGGCCGCGCAGCCTGGCCGAAGGGCTGGGGCTGCTGGGCGGCTTCACCTTCGCGCTCAACAACGTGTGGCTGCGGCGCGAGGCGCACCGCGCCGATGCCGAGCGCGCCACCGCCATGTTCCTGGGCGGCACCGTGGTCTCGGCCCTGGGCGCCAGCGCGCTGATGCTGGCGGGCCGGGTGGCGCCGCCCGTGCTGCCCGGCCTGGGCGGCATCGCCGGCCTGGTGGGCCTGGCAGCGGCCTTCGTGTGCGCCAACCTTGCCTTGCAGTACGGCGCGGCGCGGCTGCGCGCAGGGGTCACCGCGGTGGTGATGCTCACCGAGATCGTGTTTGCCGCCGGCTCGGCCGCCGCACTGGGCGCCGGCAGGGTGGATGCGCGGCTGCTGCTGGGCGGCGCATTGATCGTCAGTGCCGCGCTGCTGTCGGTGCGCGGCGGCGGCGCCGCCACCGCCTGAACGCCGCTGCGCGCAGTGTTCAGCGGCCCTCGGGCCGGGCCTGGGGCGGCTCGTCCGGCAGCGGCTGGTCGCTGGCGCGGCGGGCCGGCACCGGCTCGCCCGGGGCGGCGGCGGGTCGCGCCGGCAGCCCCTGCACATGGCTGGCATGGGGCGGCTGCAGCGGCACGTCGGTGCCCAGCGTGTCGCGCAGGGCCACCGCCGCATCGAGCTGGCGCAGCAGGTGCAGCGGGTCGATGGGCCGCATGGTCCAGGCCAGCGCGCCGTCGGGCGCCTGGGCGCCGACGAACACCGTGTCGCCTTCGCGGCCGGCCGCCACGATGTCGTGGATGACGCCCGGATGGTCGGCGTCGGCAATGATGAAGCGGGCGTCTTCCAGCGCGGGGCTGCACAGGTAGCGCGCGCCCGGTGTGCTGGACAGGCGGAAACCCGATTCGATGGCTCTGCGCTCGAAGGGGCTGAAACCTCTCAGCGCCACGTGGTGCGCGACGGGCGGTGGCGCGCTGGCGCGCATGGAAAAACCTCCGGGGAAAAAGCCGGCCCGAAGGCGCGGCGCAAGAAACGTTCAGAGCATAGGGCGGCACGGGCCGGCGCTGTCAATGACGGCAGGCCACGCCCCCCCAGTTCACCGTGGCGATTAGGATGCCTGCCCCGTTGGCAACCGGCGCGCCGCTGATGACACCCTCCCCGATCTTCGACTTTGAAGCGCAGTCCATCGACGGCCGGCCCGTGCGGCTGGCCGACTACCAGGGCCAGGTGATGCTGATCGTCAACACCGCCAGCCAGTGCGGCTTCACGCCGCAGTTCGCCGGGCTGGAGGCGCTGTGGCAGGCCTACCGCGAGCGCGGCCTGGTGGTGCTGGGTTTTCCGAGCAATGAGTTCGGCGGCCAGGACCCCGGCAGCAACGAGCAGATCGCCTCCTTCTGCAGCCTGAACTACGGGGTGCAGTTCCCGATGATGGCCAAGGTCAAGGTCAACGGGGCCGAGGCCCACCCGCTGTACAAGTGGCTGACGGCCGAGGCGCCTGGGCTGCTGGGTACCAAGGCCATCAAGTGGAACTTCACCAAGTTCCTGGTCGGGCGCGACGGCCGGGTGATCCGCCGCTACGCGCCCACCGACAAACCCGAATCGCTCAAGGCCGACATCGAAGCGGCCCTCGGATAATCCGCCATCCCTTGGAGAGACCCATGTCCATGTTCCAGCACATCGAACCCTACGGCGGCGACCCCATCCTGGGCCTGAACGACGCCTTCCAGAAGGACCCGCGCCCCCACAAGGCCAACCTGTCGATCGGCATCTACTTCGATGACGCCGGCGGCATTCCGGTGCTGGACTGCGTGCGCCAGGCCGAGCAGCAGCTGGTCAACGAAGGCGGCGCCAAGGCCTACCTGCCGATGGAAGGCCTGGCCGCCTGCCGCCAGGGCGTGCAGGCGCTGCTGTTCGGCGCCGACCATGAGGCGGTGACCAGCGGCCGCATCGCCACGCTGCAGACCGTGGGCAGCAGCGGCGGCCTGAAGGTGGGCGGCGATTTCATCAAGCGCTGGCTGCCCGACGCGCAGGTGTACGTGAGTGACCCCACCTGGGACAACCACCGCGCGATGTTCGAAGGCTGCGGCCTGACGGTGAACACCTACCCGTACTACGACCCCGCCACCGGCGGCGTGAAGTTCGGCGAGATGCTGGAAGCGCTGCAAAAGCTGTCGCGCGGCAGCGTGGTGCTGATGCATGCTTGCTGCCACAACCCCACCGGCGTCGACCTGACCCCGGCCCAGTGGGAGCAGCTGATCCCGGTGCTCAAGGCCGGCGGCCTGCTGCCCTACCTGGACCTGGCCTACCAGGGCTACGGCCAGGGCATCGACGAAGACGCGTTCGCGGTGCGGGCGCTGGCCAGCGCCGGCCTGTCGTTCTTCATCGCCAACTCGTTCAGCAAGAGCATGAGCCTGTACGGTGAGCGTGCCGGCGCGCTGAGCGTGGTGTGCCAGGACGCGGCCGAGGCCGAACTGGTGCTGGGCCAGTTGCGCGCCACCGTGCGCCGCAACTACTCCAGCCCGCCGCTGCACCCCGCCGCGGTGGTGGCCAAGGTGCTGAACGACCCGGCGCTGCGCGCTTCGTGGGAAGCCGACGTGGCCGCGATGCGCGAGCGCATCCAGGCCATGCGCAAGAGCCTGCATGCGGTGCTGTCGGCCAAGCTGCCGGGCCGCAACTTCGACTACTTCCTGACCCAGCGCGGCATGTTCAGCTACACCGGCCTGACCGC
>CAKZXL010000739.1 GCA_937883885.1 uncultured Aquincola sp.
GGCGGCTTCTGGGCCACCCAGATCCTGCCCTTCGGCGACCCGGGCTCGTTCATGGGCTACGTCAACTTCGAGACGGCGACGTACCAGGCGTATCGCTAGACCAGGTAGGGCGACACGTTGCGCAGGGCGCGCGCCACGTACTCGTCCTTCTCGCCCACCGGGGCCACGTAGTGCATGGCCTGGGCTGCTGCTTCCACGCCTTCGGTGCGGGCGATGACCCAGGTGGCCAGGTATTGCGCGGCCAGGCAGCCGCCGGCGGTGGCCACGTTGCCGCGGGCGAAAAAAGGCTGGTCGAGCACGCTGACGCCGGCCTCTTGCACCCAGGGTTTGGTGGTCAGGTCGGTGCAGGCCGTCACGCCTTGCAGCAGGCCCAGCTTCGCCAGCACCAGCGCGCCGGAGCATTGGGCGCCGATCAGTTGCCGCGTGGGGTCCAGCTGCAGGCGCGCCATCAATGCCGCATCGGCCACCACCTGCCGGGTGAGCAGGCCGCTGCCCACGATCACCGCATCGGCCTGGCTGGCTTCTTCCAGCGTGCTTTGGCCGTGCAGCACCACGCCGTTCATCGACCGCACCTGCGGCGTGGGCGTGGCCAGCGTCACCCGCCAGCCGGGGCGCTGGATGCGGCGCAGCAGGCCCAGCGCGATGAGCGAATCCAGCTCGTTGAAGCCTTCGAAGGTGAGGATGGCGGTGTGCATGCGGCGGATGCTAGGCGCGGCATCCGATACGATCAAACGATTGTCATGGATACACGCTGCTGCCATGCCCCTGCCCCGCTACAAGCCGCTGGTGGACCGCCTGGCCGCCGACATCCGCCAGGGTCGGCTGCCGCCCGGCACCCGCCTGCCCACGCACCGCGCATTGGCCGCGGCCGAGGGCCTGGCGCTGGTGACGGCCACCCGCGTGTACGCGGAGCTGGAAGCCATGGGCCTGGTGAGCGGCGAAACCGGCCGCGGCACCTTCGTGCGCGAGGCGGGCTTGCCGCGCGGCCTGGGCATCGACCAGCAGGCCGCGGCCGATGGCGTGGTGGACCTGAACTTCAACTACCCCACCGTGCCCGGCCAGGCCGAGCTGCTGCGCCAGGCCTTGCGCCAGCTGGCGGCCGCCGGCGACCTGGAAGCGCTGCTGCGCTACCAGCCGCACGGCGGCCGACCGCATGAGCGGGCCGCCATCGCCCGCCACCTGCAAGACCGCGGGCTGCAGGTGCCTGGCGATCAGGTGTTGATCGTGGATGGCGCGCAGCACGGCCTGGCCGCCACGGTGATGGCCTTGCTGCAGCCGGGCGACGTGGTGGTGACCGATGCGCTGACCTACCCGGGCTTCAAGGTGCTGGCCGAGCAGCAGCACCTGGAACTGCTGGCGGTACCGGCGGCCGGTCAGGGGCCGGACCTGGACGCGCTGGAGGCGCTGTGCCGGCGCCGGCAGGTGCGTGCGCTGTACACCATGCCCACGCTGCACAACCCGCTGGGCTGGGTGATGAGCGCCACCCGCCGCCGCCAGCTCGCGGCCCTGGCGCGCCGCCATGGCCTGCTGGTGATCGAGGACGCGGCCTATGCCTATCTGGCGCCCGAAGCGCCGCCGCCGCTGGCCACCTGGCTGCCCGAAGCCACGGTGTACGTGTCGGGCTTGTCCAAGAGCGTGGCCACCGGGCTGCGGGTGGGCTTGGTGGCGGCGCCCGCGGAATGGGTGCCGCGGCTGCAGCGGGCCATACGCGCCACCACCTGGAACACGCCGGGCGTGATGACGGCCATCGCGCTGGGCTGGCTGGCCGATGGCACGGTGGCGCGGCTGGAAGCCGACAAGCGCGTCGATGCCGCGATGCGCCAGCAACTGGCGGCGCAGGCGCTGCGCGGGCTGCGGCTGCGCACGCACCCATCGTCTTACTTCGTGTGGCTGCCGCTGCCCGAAGGCGCCCGCGCCGACCGCGTGGCCGCCGCGCTGCTGAAGGACGGCATTTCGGTGTCCACCGCCGAGCCGTTTGCCGCGGCCGCGCCGGTGCCGCATGCCTTGCGGCTGGCATTGGGCTCGGTGGCGCCCGACGAACTGCGCAAGGCCCTGGCGCGGGTGCGAGAAGAGGTCGACGGGCTGCAGTGAGTGAATCGACCGTTCAGAACCGGTAGGCCGCGCTCAGCGACACCCGGCGCTGGCTGCCGTAGTAGCAATTGCCGCTGCTGCAGTTGACGAGCACGTCCTTGTCGGTCAGGTTGGACAGGTTGAGGGCCACGCTCCATGCACCTGCTTCCCAGCCCAGCAGGGCGTCGAGCAGGGTGTAGCCGGGCACGTCGCGCACCGCGGTTTCGCCGATGCCGTGGTGCGAACCCACCACGCGCGCGCCAACGCCCAGCTTGAAGCCCGAGGCGAAGCGCTGGTCCACCCACAGCGACAGGCGGTGGCGCGGCACGGCGGTGGCCTGCTTGCCCACCTGGGCCGGGTTGGCGCTGCGGGTGACGTCGGCCTTGGGCGTGAAGGCGTAGGCGGCGGTGAGGTTCATGCCGGCGCGCGGCTCGGCCACGGCTTCCAGCTCCAGGCCGCGCACCGTCACCTCGCCCTGGGCCGAGGGCACGAACAAGGCGTCGTAGGTCACGTAGTTGCGGCGCTGCAGCTCGAACACGGCGGCGCTGTACACCGCACGCTGGCCGGCCGGCTCATGGCGCAGGCCGGCTTCCAGCTGGCGCCCGGTCTCGGGGTCGAAGGGCCGCCCCGTGGCCGGGTTGAGCGTGGTGGAAGGCGAGAAGGAGCTGGCGTAGCTGGCATACGGCGACCAGCCGTCGGCCGCGCGGTAGACGATGCCGGCGCGCACGCCGGTGTGGTGGTCGCGCTGGCGGCTGCTGGCGTCGGCCAGGTGGTCGTCGGTGTCCACGCCCGCGCGGTCGTGGCGGGCGCCCAGCGTCATCACCCACGGGCCCTGGCGGATCTGGTCTTGCAGGTACAGGCCGGTTTGTGCCAGCACGGTGTGCGAGTCGACGGCCGGATCGCCCGGCACCACGGCACCGCCATACACCGGCGCCAGCACGTCGAGCGGGGAGACGGTGCCGCCGAACACGCTCAGCTGGTCGACCCGGCTGCGCTGCAGGTCGAAGCCGGCCAGCAGCGTGTGCCGCCAGGCGCCGAACGCCAGCTCGCCTTGCAGGCGGTTGTCCACCACCAGGGCATGGATCTTCTCGCGGCTGGTGGTGACCGACCGGCCCAGCAGCCGCCAGGCGGCCGGGTCTTGCGGGTTGGCGGGGGCGGGGTCGAGGTAGCCGGTCTGGTAGACCTGGCGCATGTCGGCGTCCAGCCGGGCCCAGCGCAGGCTTTGCGAGAAGGTCCAGCGGTCGCTGAGCCGGTGCGTCAGCTCATAGCCCAGCATGGCCTGGTCCTGGTCGAAGCGGTTGAAGCCCGGCTCACCGGCCAGCAGCGTGGCGGGCAGGCGCGTGCCGGCGGGCGTGGGCACCAGCGTGCCCGATTCAGGCAGCACCCGCACGTACACGCCGGCCCGCGTGCGCAGCAGCTGCGACCGCAGCGTGAGCCGCGTGTCGGGCCCCAGCTGCAGCGTGAGCGAAGGCGCCAGGTACTGGCGGTCGTTGGCCATGCCGCCGGCGGGCAGCTCGGCGTCGCGCGCCAGGCCCACCAGACGCCACTGCGCGGCCCCTGCTTCGCCGAAGGCGCCCGACAGGTCGGCGGCCAGCTCGCGCCGCGCGTCGCCGCCCAGCGTCATGCGCAGCTCCTGCAGCAGCCCGGGGCCGGGCTGCTTGCTCACCAGGTTGACCATGCCGCCGGGCCCGTTCTGGCCCCACAGCACCGAGGCCGGGCCGCGCTGGATCTCGATGCGTTCGACGCCGTAGTTCTCGGTCTGCCACACGGCCCACCAGGCGTTGTTGCGCAACTGCAGGCCATCGAGGTAGTAGCCGGGCGACAAGGTCTCGAAGCCGCGCACCGCGATCCAGTCGTAGCGCGAGTCGTCGCCGTAGATGCTGGCGTCCACGCCGGGCGTGTAGGCCAGCACGTCCTGCAGCCGGGTGGCGCCCATGGCCTCGATGCGTTCGGCGGTGACCACCGACACCGACTGCGGCGTGTCGGCCAGCGCGGTGTCGGTCTTGCTGGCGGTGGCGCTGCGGCGCGCCACGTAGCCGGCCACCGGGCCGGTGGCGGACTCGGCGGCGGCCCGCGCGGTGACGGCCGGCAAGGCCGACACCACGGCGGCGCCGGCGCTGGCGTTGGCCGCCTGGCCGCCACGCACCAGCGCCCAACCGCCCTGCGGTTGCGGCCGGGCCTGCAGGCCGGTGCCCTGCAGCAGCTGCTCCAATGCCGCGCCCACCTCATGCGGGCCGCGCAGGCCGGGGCTGCGCAGGCCGGCCACCAGATCGCTGGAGAACGACAGCAGGATGCCCGCTTCGCGGCCGAAGCGGTTGAGCGCCGGCTCCAGCGGGCCGGGCGGGATGTCGTACGCGATGCTGGCGGCCTGGGCCGCGGGCACCAGTGCGGCCAGCAGCACGGGCGACAGCGGCAGCGTGCAGGCCAGCGCCGCATGAAGGGTGAACCGGGCCAGGGGCCGGCGCGGGCGGTGGGGCATCAGATGCATGGGGTTCCTCTCGGACAACAGGGGGTTCTTCCTGCTTGTCACGCGAGAACCGCCAAAGGCTCAGGTTTTCATCTCGAGCGTGAGCCACCAGCGGGTGCGCCAGACGGCGCGCACCGGCAGCACCACCGGCAGCATGGCCAGCAGGCGGTCCGGATCGGCCAGCGGGTAGCTGCCCGACACGCGCAGCGCCGCCGCCTGCGGCGTGCAATCGAGCCGGCCGCGGCGGTGGCGGCCGAGCTCGGCCAGAAAGGCGTCCAGCCGCAGGCCGCTGGCCACCAGCATGTCGTCGGCCCAGGCAGCGGCGTCGAGGTCGGCGGGCTGGGCCGGCTGCATGCCGCGGGCATCGAAGCGCGCCTGTTGACCGACCTGCAGGCGCTGCACCGCGCCCGCGGCGGGATGCACATCCACCGCGCCGGCATGCACCGCCACGGCCACCTGCGCGCCGTGCTCACGCACGCGCCAGCGGGTACCCCGCGGACGCAGCTCGCCGGCGGCGGTTTGCAGCACGAAGGGGCGGCCCGCGGCGTCGGGCCCGGTGTCCAGCAGCAGCTCGCCGCGGCGCAGCAGCAGGCGGCGCTCGGTGGCACCGAAGCGCAGGTCGACGGCGCTGCCGCTGTTGAGCGCCAGCCGCGTGCCGTCGGCCAGCACCGTGTGCCGGCGCTCGCCCACGCCGGTGCCCAGGTCGGCCAGCCGGGCCTGCAGCGCCGGGTCGTCGTGCAGCGCCCAGGCCGCGCCGCCGCCCAGTGCGGCCAGCAATGCGCCGCCCAGAGAACCCCGGATCGCACGCCGCCGCGCAACCGCCGCCCCTGCCAGCGTGCCCTGCACCAGCGCGGCGGCACCGGGCACATCGGCCAGGTCGGCGTGCACACGCTGGTTCAGGCGGGCGCCCACCGCTTCCAGCCGGGCCCAGGCGAGGCGGTGCAGGTCGTCGCGCGCCAGCCAGCGCTGCCAGCGCTGGCGCAGGGCCTCGTCGGCCGCATCGGCCTGCAGGTCCACCCACCAGGCCACGGCGCGGCGCGCCACGGCCGGCGGAATGGGCAGCTCGGCCGCTTCCATCAGCGCAGCGCGAAAAAGCAGCGTGCGCCCGCGCGCTGCAAGTAGCGCTTGACGGTGGCCAGCGACAGCCCCAGCTCGGCGCCGATCTCGGCCAGGGGCCGGCCGTCCAGCTGCGCCATCAGGAAGGCGCGGCGCACCACGGCGGGCAGGCCGTCGAGCAGGCGGTCGATCTCCAGCAGCGTTTCCAGCAGGATGGCCCGCTCTTCGGGCGAGGGCGCGACGATCTCCGGGTGCGAGGCCAGCGCCTCCAGGTAGGCGCGTTCGAGCTGCTCGCGCCGCCAGTGGTTGCCCAGCACCCGCTGCGCCACGGTCGTCAAGAAGGCGCGCGGCTCCTGCAGCGCCATCGGCTCTTCACGGGCCAGCAGGCGCACGAAGGTGTCATGCGCCAGGTCGGCCGCGCGGTGGCCGCAACCCAGGCGCCGCCGCATCCAGCCCTGCAGCCAGCCATGGTGCTCGGCATACAGCGTGTGAACCTGGTGATGGAGGGCGGACGGGGGAACGGCCATGCGAGCGAATGCGAATCACTCGCATTCTAGGGTCACCTGCCAAGCCGCTGCGAGGCCGATTGCCGCCCGCCACTGGCCGGCAGCAACTGCCCGGCACGCCCCAGGCCGAAGGGCGGCATGTTCACGTACACGTTCTCGTGCGTGCCTTCGCGGGCCACATAGGTCTCGTGCCAGATGCCCACCGAACCATCGGTGCCCACCGCACGGTTGAAGGCGCGCCAGGCCGGCAGGTGCTCGGCGTTCTTGTTGCGGGCGTAGGCCAGCAGCTGGTCGAGGCTGCGCCAGTACTGCAGCATCAGCGTGGTGCGGCCGAACCACGACTCGGCATGCAAAAAGCCCAGCTCGGGCTGGCGCGCCAGCTCGCTGACCATGCGCGGCATGGCAGAGGCCACCGGCCACCATTTGTGCACGCGCCACGGCTGGTTCAGGCGCATGCCGATCAGGAACACGACGAACTCGCCCGGCAGCTGAGCCGTCAGGCGCTCGGGGCGGATCGGGGCGGTGGGCATGCGCCCGAGCCTAACCCGCGGCCTGTGACGAACCCCGCACCACCAGCTTGCCCGGCAGCAGGATCTGCCGCGCCGGCAGCTGGCGGCCCTGCAAGCGTTCCAGCAGGCAGCTGGCGGCCACGTGGCCCAGGTCGTCGGTGGGCTGGGCGATGGTGGACAGGCCGGGGCCGATCAGCGGCGCCCAGTCGGTGTCGTCGAAGCCGACGAAGCCCAGGTCGTTGCCGAACTGCCAGCCCAGCTGCGCCACCGCGCTGGCCACGCGCAGCGTCACCACCGCGTTGCTGGCGATCACCGCCACCGGCTTGCGGCCGGAGCGTTTGCGCCAGTCCTTCAGGGCCTGCACGAGGGCGGCTTCTTCTCCTTCTGCGGCTTCCAGCGTGTGGCCGTTGGCGGCGCGGCCCTGCTCGGCGATGAAGGCGCGGAAGGCGGCCTCACGCTCCACGCGGGAGCTGACGCCCTTGATGGGCTCGGTGACGTAGAGCATCTCGCGCCAGCCGTTGGCCAGCAGATGGCCGGCGGCCTGGCGCACCGCATCGGCGTTGTCCAGGGACACGAAGTCGGCCTTCATGCCCGGCGGCCGGCGGTCCACCAACACCGCGGGTTTGCCGTGGCGGGCCACCTCGCCCGCGGCCATGGGGTCGGCGCCCAGCGTGTTGAGAATGAAGCCTTCCACCTGGTAGGAGGCCAGCGCCTCGATGCCTTCACGCTCACGCTCACTCTGGTTGCCCAGGTTGAACAGCATCACCAGGTAGCCGGCCTGCTGGCAGGCTTTCTCGGCGCCGCGCAGCACCGCCACCGAAAACGGGTTGGTGATGTCGGCCACCACCAGGCCGATGAGCCGCGAGCGCCC
>CAKZXL010000740.1 GCA_937883885.1 uncultured Aquincola sp.
CCCGGTACTTGCACGGAACGGTGCGTCGTATATCCGACAGGCATAAGCGTGAAGGTGGGTGCGCAATACCCGGGGAGATCTGAGTGTGTGCCCCCTGGTTGAGCCACGACGAATGGGTTGGCGTGTAGTGGATCTGGACGTTGCTGTGCTCGGCCAGGAATGCTTGCACCCGCTCGGTCTTGCGACTGCTGACGTTGTCGCAGATGTCAAAGGCGCACGGCGCCCTGTTGCCAGGCGGCGTGCATGGCGGCCGTCGTCAGGGTCTGGCCGTCGGGCTGCGAGTGGTTCCAGCAGCCGGTCGGGTGTCGGTGCCGACCGCAGCGTGGACCGCATCGCTGGCGCCACGCTGGCGAACCGCGCCTGGACCCGCTGCGTCGGGACCTCTGCCTGCGGCAATGCCGCTCGCATGAGTTGTTCGTGGCGCCGCGCTGATGCAGCGTCGGGCTTGCGGCCGGTATCGACGAGTGCGCGGCTCAGTTCGTCGAGGATCAACGAGCTCCAGTGCAGGCGGGGCAGGCCCTGGTCGTCGAGATGGATCAGCAGGCCACGGGTGGTGGCACCGAACAAGGTGTCGGCATCGGCGACGACAGGGATCACCGGAATCGGCCCGCGAAGATCTCGCTGTCGAGGTCGGCGCCGAACTGGCCCAGGGCTTTGCGGCGCCGGACCTGCTCGCGGCGGTGCCAGGCCAGGACGGCGGATTGGAGGACGCGTCGCTGGTTGCCCACCTGCTGGTGCAGCGCGATGTCACCAGCTTCAATGCGGGCCACGAGGTAGGGGCGGGAGACGCCGACCAGGTCAGCCGCTTCCTGAGTGCTCAGTACCAGGTCCGTCGTTGATTCGGACTTGGTGGCGGCGGTCTTGCGGGTGCTGCCGCTGATCGCCGGGTTCTCAAACAGCCGCGCCAAGTCGCCCTTGATCAGGCGCGTTGCCTGGGGTGTCAGCTTGACATGACGCCGCACAACCTCGACCAAGGAATCGATGTTCCTTCACGCTGCGCGTGAACGAGGCCCGCTTGGCGAACTGACCGGCTTGCAGGTCGCTGCGCTGCGCTTCACTCGGTGCGGCGCCGGCCAGATCGCCACCCCGGTCACCCGCCAAGCCCGGAGCCGGGCCGCTGAAGACCGGGTTCATTGAAGTGCTCGCAGCGGCTCGACCGCCGCGCCATTCGCTTCGCTCGGTGGCACGTCGGCCGCAGAGCCGCCGCTGCTCGTGTTCGTTCGGCCGGCTGCGCTGCAACCGCTGCGCCAGGCAAGCTGGCACATCGGCCGCGACGCTGCGCCGACCGTGTGGAGGGGCAGCCCGTGCGCCAGTCGTCCCACCGCGCTCCCCCCACGCGCCCCCGTCGAATTGCGAGGGGGACTTGTGGGGGGATCTTCAAGCGGTGGGCCGGGAAACCGGCTCACTGCTTCGGCTGCGAAGAACACCACCCATCCCCAACCCCTTCCCGTGAGGGAAGGGGCCATGCCCACCCCCCGCCCGCCCGTGGGCGGGAGCAAGGGAGTCCGAGCGAGAGGATCAGTTTTCAGGGAACCCGGACCGGGACCCGGCTGGTTGCTCTCGATCGGAGATCGTCATGGCAAACGTTTCTGTCATCCAGCGTCACGCGCACCTGGCCGGGGCCGTCAAGCTCGAATTCGTCAACGGCCGCGAAGGCAAGATCGCCAAGGCCGTGCTGACCGCGATCAGCAACACGCGGCGCGGTTCGGGTGAAGCCCGCGAGGGAAAGCCGATCGACTTCTTCAACCCGGTCGTACCAGCCAACAAGCTCAATCGCGACTTCGCGGTGATCAACTCTCTTGAGGGCTATTCGCCCGCAGTCGAGTTGATGAAACCCATGATGCGGTGGTACGAGGACGCCGACGGGAACTTCGTTGAGCAGTTTCAGACCACCGGCTTTGACGCTCGCTTGTGGGAACTCTATCTGTTCGCCCTGCTCGTCGAGGCTGGCTACATCTTCGACAAGTCCATGGCGATGCCGGATTTCTGTGCACGAGGCGCGCTTGGCGAACTGTTTGTCGAGGCTACGACCGTCAACCCCAGTCGCAACGCGTCAGGTGAACTCGTGCAGCCTCCGCCCCAGGACAAGAAGGAGCAGATTGATGCCTTTCAGAAGCAGTACATGCCCATCAGGTACGCGGGTCCACTGACCGCAAAGCTTGGCAAGAAGTACTGGGAGCGCGAGCACGTGAAGGGTCGTCCGCTCTTGCTTGCGATCCAAGACTTCCACGCACCGATGTCGATGCTTTCAGGCCGAACGGCGCTCCCGATCTACTTGTATGGACGCGTGTGGGACTGGGAAAAGCTCGCGGACGGCAAGCTCGTCATCACGCCCAAGCAAGTCGAGCAGCACGTTTGGGGCGCCAAGTCAGTTGCATCCGGCTTTTTCAGCCTGCCTGGCAGCGAGAACATCAGCGCTGTGGTTGCCAACGCGAGTGCGACGATCTCCAAGTTCAATCGGATGGGTGTGCTCGCGGGCTTTGGGTCGAAGCGGGTACGTCTGGTACGCAAAGGCACGGCCGCAAATCCAGACCCGAACTCTGAACTGCCCGAGGTGTTCGTCCACGATGTGAACGCACCCGACTACAGCGAGACCTGGATAGAGGGGATGGACGTTTTCCACAACCCGAACGCCGTCGTTCCACTCCACCCCGCAGCACTGCCGGGTGCCGCGCACCACTGGCTGCGCGGAGATGGACAGCTGGAGTCGAGGGTGCCGCGTTGGCAGCCGTTCGCTTCCACAACGCAGATCTTCGTGCCGGAGTAGAGCTGGCGGCGGTCCGAATCGGTTCGCGCAGCGGTGTCTCGCGGTCCTGCGAGGTAGGCCGGTGTGGCACTCGATGATCGGGCCTATGCGACATGTGCATTCGCGCGCGCCGGTTGCGCTCCGTAGACACTCGCACGGTCTCTCTACGAGACCCCCGGTCGGGTGAGTTGAGGCCTTGGGCACTGCAGCGCCGCTACAACGATCGCGGTGACAACACTGCAGCAGGCGCATCCGCCTCAAAACTGGCACCAGACTGGCACCAGCATCGCCCAGAAAGCAAAAAAGTCAGCAGGCGCTAACCTGCTGACTCTTGCATTTCTTGGCTCCCCGACCTGGGCTCGAACCAGGGACCTACGGATTAACAGTCCGGCGCTCTACCGACTGAGCTATCGGGGAACAGAGCCTCGCAGTATAGCTACTTTTTTGGGTGTGTCAAAGGTCTAGCTGAAAAGATGCGCGAAAAGTTCGTGGCGCCAGGGGGTAGAGGTAGGCGTGGCCGAACTGGAAGGGCGATTCGCGCCAGGCGCGCTTGTCGGTCAGGTTGTCCACGCCAAGCCGCCAGGTGACCTGGCTGCCCTGCAGCCGCTGCAGGTAGCGCAGGCCCAGGCTGGTGGTGGTCCAGCCGGGGATGCGGGCGCTGTTGTCCTCCAGCACCATCTTGTTGCCTTCGTACACCAGGCCGGCCTGCAGCAGCAGCCCAGGCACTGAAGGCAGGGCGTAGCCGCCTTGCAGCCGCAGCGTGCGCGCCGGCACGTTGGTGGGCCGGTTGCCGTCGTTCGCACCAAAGCCTTCGCCGTGCAGGCGGGCATGCAGCCACATCGCGCTGGCATTCAGCTGCCAGGGGCCGGTGCGCCAGCCCAGGGCGGCCTCCAGGCCGCGGTGGCGGGCGCTGCCGGCATTGCGGCGCAGGCAGCTGCCATCGTCGTCGCACAGGTCGGCGGCCATCGGCCGGTCGATCGAGAAGGCCACCAGCGAGGCGCTCACATCGCCCTCTTCGTGCTTGATGCCCAGCTCGGTCTGCCGGCTCTTGAGCGCCGGCAGTGCCTGGCCCGCGTTGCGGTAGAAGCTGCGGTTGGGCACCACGTCCGATTCCAGCCCCTGGCCCCAGCTTGCATAGACAAGTGTGGCCGGCGTCCACTGGTGGCTCAGCGCCAGCCAGGGCAGGGTCTCGCCCTGGCTGTAGC
>CAKZXL010000741.1 GCA_937883885.1 uncultured Aquincola sp.
AACACCGCCCAGGCCCCCGGCTACGTGGCCACCGCCCTGCGCGCCGGCTTCGAGCAGCGCATCGGCGCCTGGAAGCTCACCCAGTTCGCGCGCGTGGACAACCTGTTCGACAAGGACTACGTCGGCTCGGTGATTGTCAACGAAACCAACCAGCGCTTTTTTGAGCCGGCGCCGGGGCGCACCTGGGCGTTGGGGGTGACGGGGAATTACAGCTTCTGAGAGGGTGGCAAGTCCAGTATCGTCGGGTTGATGGCCACGCTCCAACCGCCCGCTGGTGACAGTCATGCGCTGCCCTTAGGCACACGTGTGTCCGAGTTCGAATTGCGGCAACGTCTCGGCGAAGGCGGTTTCAGCATCGTCTACCTCGCGTGGGACCACACGCTCGATTGCGAGGTGGCGCTGAAGGAATACATGCCGGCATCGCTGGCGGCGCGCAGCGGGGGCCTGACCGTCAGTGCACGCTCGGAGCGGCATGCGGACATGTTCCATGCCGGCCTGAGAAGTTTCGTCAACGAGGCGCGGCTCCTGCGCCAGTTCGATCATCCGGCCCTGGTCAAGGTCTTCCGGATCTTCGAGGCGAATGGCACCGCCTACATGGCCATGCCGTTCTACCGTGGACAGACGCTCAAGGACGTGGTGCGACAACTGGGCGGTCAAAAACCCGACGAGGACTGGCTGCTGACGCTGCTGGACCCGCTGACGCGTGCGCTGGAAGTCCTTCACGCAGCGCAGTGCTACCACCGCGACATTGCACCCGACAACATCATGTTGTTGAACCGGCGCGTCGATCAGCCCTTGCTCCTGGACTTCGGCGCGGCGCGGCGCGTGATCGGTGACATGACGCAAGCGCTCACGGTGATCCTGAAGCCTGGCTATGCGCCGATTGAGCAATACGCCGAAGTACCGGGCATGCGGCAAGGGCCGTGGACGGATGTCTATGCACTGGCTGCCGTCGTGTACTGGGCGCTCACGGGTCAACCTCCTGCGCCTTCCGTCGGCCGCATGATGCGCGACACGCACCAGCCGCTGGCAGCATGCGCAGGTGGCCACGTCAGCGCACGTTTCGCCGCGGCCATTGACGACGCATTGAGGGTCCATCCCAATGAGAGAACGCAGGACATTTCATCGCTGAGGCGGGCGCTGGGGCTGGGAGTATCGGCCCCAGCCTCGGCGATGGAGGTGGCGCGTCCGACCGACGACGAAGCGACGATCATCCGGCCTGCGCCGACCTTGCAGACGTTTCCGGGCATCGCTGGTGAGCAGTCACGCGGCGGGCGAGGACGGCGCTGGGCCGTACTGGGCGCTGCTGCATTGACGGTCGCCATGGCAACCGCCTGGTGGGTCGTCCGCAAGACGGCACCGCCTGAGCCTTTGGTCGCGCCAACTGCCTCCGCTCCTGCAGCGCCCCCTGCGCCTGCGCCTGCGCCTGCGCCTGCGCCTGCGCCTGCGCCTGCGCCTGCGCCTGCGCAGCCCACTGTCGTCGAGTCCAGCGTGAAGGCGCCTGCGACTCCACGTCAAGCGCCAGCGCCGACAGTGCCGCGCCCGACAACGACGACGCCTCCCCCGCGGCCAGCCGCTGCCGAAGACGCCGCACAGCGCGCCGAGTGCGCGCGCATCCTTCAACAGTTCTCATTGGGCGATGCAAGGCCTGAACTGATTGAACGTGCCAAGACGCTGAACTGCCACTGAGCATCCACTACGGGTATTTCGCAGCACCTCTCCGTCGATTTGAGGATGTGCCGACGGCACACCCCCTGCCAGGATGCACTGCATCGCCCGGCAGGACGGCGCCGCGGTTCAAGGAGGAGCCACATGACCCGGACAGGTTGGACCGTTCACGACAAGTGCACAGGAACCTGGGTCGTGCTCGCCTGCCTGCTGGCAACGCTCGCCGGGTGCGGCGGCGGCGGTGGCAATGCGCGCGACAGCGGGGCCGACAAGACCACACTGCGCGTCGAATCCAGCGACCCCGATGGCCACACGCTGAACTACGACTGGCGCGTGACGGCCGGCACCATCGACAACCGCAATGCACGCGAGACGGTGTGGACCCTGCCCGCCGGGCCCGGCCTGCACTTCGCCTATGTCGTGGTATCGGACGGCCAAGGCGGTTACACAGAAGCGCAGTACGCCGTCTCCAGCGACGCCATCAACAACCGCCTGCCAGCGGTCACGCCCGTTGTGCGCAGCGCGCCAGCCATCACCAGCACGGCGATCGGCGCGGGCCGCTTGAGGCTGGTATCCGGCGATACCCTGGCCTTTGCCACAGCTGACGGTGCGAAAGAGCGGCGGGTCTACCTGCCTGATGCGGCGGTAGAGGTTCATCAAGGCGGCACGGTCGTTTTCTCCGGCACCACCGATCTGTCCGGAGAAATCGCGCTTCCCCACCTTGAGCCCGGCAGCTATGCGCTGAGGTGCGCAACGGTGGCCGGTGCACCATTGACCGCCTGCGGCGGCTCATTGAACGTCAGCGACGACAGCCCCGCCAGTGTCTCGACCGTGTCGCCCACGCTCGACGAGGGCCGCAACCTTCGGCTGTACGGCCACATTGACCTTGCAGACGGCAGCGTGTGCGGCAGCGTCAACGACTTCTTTGCGCTTCAACGCGCAGCCACCGTTCAGTTGCTGCAGGCCGACGGCACTGCACTGGCCCCTGCCGTGCGCGTCAACCGCTACGGCGACTATGCGCTGGATGCCGCCGTTGCCGCGCAGGGGCGCTTCCGACTGAAGGTGGCGTGTGAAGGCGCGAGCCAGACGCTCGACGTGCCGGCACCGGACGCCAGCGGCTACCGCGCCGCTTCGCCGGTCGAGCTCGCCTACCGCTTTGCGAATCACAGGCCGGCCATCACGCAGATGATCGCCAACGGGCCCGACGGCAACGTGCGTGGCCAGCGGATCGAATTCGAGGAAGCGCCATCGGCAGCATTGCCCGGGCCCAATGCCTTCCTCGCCTACAAGGGTGGCGACACCCGCAACTCGGCCTGCGCGTACTACACATCGATCGGCGCGGCAGGTGGCTGCGACGCGCAGGGCGGTCTGAAAGACCCGATCACGCTCGAAGACTGGAAACGCCAGCACAAGTTCAAGCCCTACGACGCGGGCAACGCCGAGGTCTCGGCCACCTACGTCAACCGCATGGACCTCAACCTGGTGCGGCGCATGTTGGCCACACAGACCGCAGCCGACCGCATTGCCTTCGTCGTCTGCAACCACCCCGGCCCGGAAGGTGCCTCACAACGCGAGACGGACGCTGCGGTCCAAAGCGCCCTGGACAACGAGAAGCAGGTCGCCTGCGTCGCGATGGAGTGGTCAACCTCGCCAGGGGTGAACAGCGGCAAGCCCTTCACCAAGTTCCTGACCTTCGGCCCCGACGGCGGCCTGCTGCCATCCATCAACCTCGACGGTCGGGGAGAGAAATACATGCCCGGCGCCTGCGTCGCCTGCCACGGCGGCACGCGCTACAGCGGCCGCTTCGACAGCAGGCCATTGGCCAACCCGCAACTGGGCGCCGCCTTCCTACCCTTCGACACCGGCAACTACCTCTTCGCCTCGCAGCGCGGCTACAGCGAGGCTGAACAAGGTGCAGCGCTCAAGGAGCTCAATCGACTGGTGGCTGCCACCGACCAGTTCAGCCGGCTGCACACCTTGGAACGGCTTTACCAAGGCTGGTACACGGGCAGCAGCACCACCCTCGACAAGGGCTATGTGCCCGAAGCATGGCGCCAGGCCGAGGCCGGAACCGGGGGCGGCTTCACAACCCCACAGCCGGGCGCCACGAAGCTCTACCGCGAAGTGGTGGGGGGCGTTTGCCGTACCTGCCACGCGGCGATGGGCGCAGACAACCAGCGCTTCAACTTTGACAGCAACGTCTCTGCGCTGCTGGGCAGCACAACAGCGCGCGACCATTTTTGCGGAGGCTCGGCCGAGCTGGCTGTCAACGCCTCGATGCCGAACGCGCTCGCCTCTCGCAATCGGCTCACCGACCGAATCAACGCAGACCCCGAGCTGGCCGAGCTGACGCGCCGCTACCTGGGCTGCGTGACGCCATTGCCCGACCCCGCTTACGCGCGCAGGTGATGCTGCCAACCCGAGGCTGAACCACCATGACCAACCACTGCCCTGTCTGGTTGAAAGCCTCGCCTGCGTTGCTGCTGGCTGCGCTGCTCGTGGCCTGTGGACCTTCAGGCCACACGCCCGCATCGGCGCCAACAGCACCCACCGCCGGTACGGCCACGCCGCCGCCTTCGGCAGCACCCGGAGTGCCCCCGACAACCGCCAGCATTCATCCTCGCGACCTCGTGGCACCGGCGCCGGTACCCTTCGGCGACGCAGTTGCTCGCGCGGGCCAGCAACTGGTCGCGCAGGCGGTGCCTTATGTGGGCTATGCGCCTCGCGCCGTGGTGATCGATCCGCTGATCGACGCCAACACCGGCGCCCAGACCACCAGCACGGTGCGCATGGGCGAGCAGCTGCAGCAGGTTGTGAGAGCGGCCAGTGATCGCTGGACCGTTCAGCCCCTGACCCGGGCAGTGCTGCAGCAGGCGCCCCTGCTGCTGATCGGCACGCTGACCCCCGTCAACGTGGAGCGTGCGGTGGACACGAAGCCTGACGCCTTCCGCGTATGGCTCACGCTGATCGACCTGCGCACCGGCCGCATCGTCGGCAAACAGCTGGACCGCGCCACCGTCGACACGGTGAACCCCGAGCCGCTGCCCTACTACCGCGACAGCCCCACCTGGCACAAGGACCGCACGGTGCTCGGCTACATCAACTCGTGCCAGGTGAACACGAAGATCGGTGATCCCGCTGATCCGGACTACCTCGCTCGCCTGCCGGCAGCGGCTGTCGTCAATGAAGCGATCCAGGCTTATGACGCCGGCAAGCTGCCGCAGGCCTTGCAGCTTTACCAGGAAGCACGTGCACTGGCCGAGCCGGGCGATCTGCGCGTGCTCAATGGCCTGTACCTCACCGGCTGGCAACTCGGCCAGCGGGACGTGGCGCGCGAGGCGTTCTCCGGTCTCGTCGCCTCGGGCCTGGAGCAGCAACGGCTGCCGATCAAGCTGTTGTTTCAGCCCGGCAAGACCACATTCACGACGACCGGCGACCTGCCCGAGCAATACACGATGTGGATCGCCTCGCTGGCGGACGGCGCTGGAAAAACGGCGGCCTGTGTGCGCGTGGTCGGCCATACCAGCCGCACAGGCAGCGCCCGGCTGAACGAAACGCTCTCACGCCAGCGGGCCGAAGCGGTCAAGCGCCTGCTGGAGCGCGACAACCGCGCTCTTTCGGCAAAGCTGACCGCCGCCGGCGTCGGCTCGCGCGAAGCGCTGGTCGGACTGGGCACCGACGACGCCCGCGACGCGCTGGATCGGCGGGTCGAGTTTCGGGTGGTCAACTGCATATAACCGGGAACAGAGATGACAGGCCACGACCGCCTTATTTTCACCGCCTTGTTTTGGATATTGTTGTTTGCTGAACCAGTAGCAGCAGCGGATTGGCAGCAAGGCCGCGAGATATTTTCCAAAAACTGTGCGTTGTGCCACGGGGTTACTGAGAGAGGATCAAGCGGTTACATGCTGCTAGGGAAAACTGGGACACAACTACAAACAAAAATCAACGCGGTCAAAGGGTCCAGTGGGCTTAGCAGCTCCACAAACCCTATGGGCAGCATGCCCAGCTTCAAATCCCTCGAATCCAACTCCAATACAGAGCTCAATGAAAGCATTAAGGACTTGGCAGAATACCTTTCCGCCAATAACGATGGAACCCACATCAATTACGGAGTTGCAGAAATCACAACTTCAGCCTCCCCTCTCGACTTCGGAGACGTGCCCGCGGGCCGCAGCAAAGAGAGCTCTACAGTAGCCGCAATAACGTTCAAGGCAAAAGCCGACACCAATCCCGTTCAGAATGTTCCGAACTATGAGGCCATTATAATCACAGGAATCCAAACAAGCGACCCCAACTTCTTGGTAGTACCACAAGACTGCCTTATCAATAATGCGAGCACATCCATACCACCTGGCGGCAGCTGCACCATTCAAGTTAAGTTCGCACCCCAGTCGGTACAAAAGTCAACCAACCAGACCGTCTTCTTCTCGCACAATGGCCTTGGCCCGCAACAGGTCGGCAGTTTTCAGGGGAACGCGTTTGATCCAGCGCCAGTACTTCGAGCGGGCGATAACTTCGAGGCCCTGAGCCGCGGATTCGCAGTAGACACGGGGAGCAGCAAATCGCTGTGCGCAACGGTTTTCAACGATGGACGATTCGACGTACTAGACATCGATCTCCTTGCATTGATAAACGGCACGATCGATAACCGCAATTACTATGAGATTGATGCATCGGCGGGCGCCTGTGCAAGCCCGCCAGTTCGCTGCATACCGTCCGGTTCAGCCAGCCTAACCGGCACCTTCAAAGTGGGGCCGGGCGGTAGCTGCACCCTGGCGGTGAAGTTCAACCCATCAAAGTTCGGGGTAGGAGGTGGCACCGGCACTCGATGGGCGACAATGCAGTTAATACACAAAGGCCCCGCCCGCCTCTCGCCGTCAATAACCACGTTGAAAGGCAGCGTCACCGCCAGCCCTCTCCCGCTAATAGGCGTTTCGACCAATCCATCGGCCGACACGGAAAATCGGGTGCTGCCTTCGCTATTCGCAAGTCAGGTCGCAGGAACCACTAGCGCAGCCTGGAGCGACTTCACCGTCAGCAACACCGGCACCTCCGACGGGCTGAGGATCGCATCTGTCACACATAGCAACCCGACCGAGTTCTCGCTGACCGAAAGCTGCACGGCCGCAGGTGCGTTGGCCCAGCTGTCAAACGGCGGTAGAGCATGTCAAATCTCGTTGGTCTTTAAGCCTCTAGCCGAGCCAACTAGCCTGGGTCTGCGCTGCACCACCGTAACGATTCACTCCGACATGTCTGGCCTCGCCGACGAACGTGTCGACGTTTGCGGCACCAGTGTGCCAACGCCGGTCCCGTCGATGACGGTCGACCCCACTTTCATCGACTTCGGCCGACGTTCGATTGGTGCTGTGTACAGCCCCCGAGCACTGGTAATAGGGAACAAGGCCGGCGCAACCGCAGCACTGCAAATCCGCTCGGTGTCGATCTCCAGCGCCGGCTTCACATGGGTGCCCGACTCAACAGCCTGCGCCGGCCGCTCCCTGGCCGCAGGAACGAGCTGCAGCCTTGCGCTGCAGTTCACCCCAAGTGACACACCGGATACGCCGTACTCGGCGGACATCGTGATCGATACCAACGATCCGATCACGCCTCGTCGCACCGTGCGGCTGTCCGCCACTGCAGTAGCTTCCGCGGTACCGGTGCTCCAGTGGCAAAGCGGGCTCACTGGGATCACCTTTTCGGACCTCGTCGTCGCAGGCCAGTCGACAATCAATCGGCAGGTCGCACGGCTGCTCAATGTCGGCCCCGGCACCACCGACGTGCAATCGATAAGGTTCATCGGTGCCGACGCTTCTAGCTTCTCAACCGACGGATGCCCGGCACAACTGCTCGAAGGCGAAAGTTGCGACATCCGGGTCAGCTTCCTTCCGGGCAGCGGCGGCACGAAACAGGCTCACCTGCAAATCACATCGGCGGGTGGTGTCGCTCCGGACACACTTCCGGTCAGGGGTCAGGCGGTGGGTGGCAGCGCGCCATACCTGCTGGTTTCGCAGTCAAGCTTGGCTTTTGGCGATGTGCGCGTCGGCGCACTGTCCGACCCAGTCGAACTGCGCTTGATCGCAGCCGGCGATGGGGTCGTCACGGTGAATGCGCTGACCGTGGACGGGCCGTTTGAGGTCGCACTGGTCAGCTGCCCCACGCCACCGTTCACGCTGCGTATCGGAAGCGACTGTACGGTGGCCATGCGCTATCGCCCAAACGCTACAACCACCACGACCGGCACGCTGACCATCGCTGCTGAGGCGCCGGCGAGCGCCCTTACGGTGGCGTTGGAGGGGCGGACCCAGCCGAGCCCCGATGTATCCAGCGGGGGATGCAGCATGGCCAATGGCCGCCGGGGAGTGACTGATCCGATCTTGTGGTTGCTCGTCCTGGCCGCAGCAGCCGTGTTGTGGCATCGCCGTCAAAGCGCAGCCACTCAGCCTGCGATCACGAACCAACCGGGAGGGGCACGATGAAGCACAGTCTGTTGCCCGGCTCCCCGCTGCGCGCCGCGCTGATCGTCGCGACCGTCCTTGCCGCCACGAGCGCACACGCACAGTTCGACTACACCGCCTACGGCGTCGCCGACTTTTCCTACGGCCGCTTTGAGCCCAGCGGCTTCGAGCGGGTGCACCGCTTCAACAGCAATTCGATGACGGCGAGCTTTGTCGGCGTCAACGCAAGTTATGGCTTCGAGGGTGGGTGGAAGCCCGGCGTGACGCTCGAAACCTTCGTGCGCTTTCAGGACGCACAGACCGGACGCAATCAGAGCGATCCCTTGCTGTCGCGCAAGGCCTTCGTTTCGCTGTCCAGCGACTACGGCGCGCTGAGCTTGGGCCGCGTGCAAACACTGCTCTTCGACGCCACCGTCCGCTTCAACGCGCTCGGCAACTCGGTGGCCTTCTCGCCGGCCATCCGTCACGTCTTCGCCTCAGGCAACCTTGAAGCTGTGCAGGGCGACTTCTACTGGAACCGCACGCTCGCCTACGTCTCCCCGCTGCTGTTAGACAGCGTCACTATGAGCGCCATGCATGGGCGCGGTCGCGACGGTGGTGACCACAATCGGCTCAATGCGGCCAACATCGTGTTCTCGCGCGGGGTCTTCGCCGCCGCGCTGACATGGCAACGGGTCAAGCTCGACAACCGCGTCGACGACGCGACGCGCGAGTCGACCTGGCAGCTCGGCAGCAGCTACAACTTCGGCCGGGCACGCCTGTTCGGCACCTACACCCACACCGATGACGGCGGGCTTGACGTGCGCAGCAACCTGCTATCGGCCGGCGTCGCGGTGCCGCTGGGCCCCGGCACCGTGCTGTTTCAGGCCGGCCAGGCGCAGGCCGACGGACCGGCCGTGGACCGCAAACACACCACGGTGTCCGGTGCCTACCTCTACGAATGGGACAGCGTGACCCACTTCTACGTGGTGGCCATGGACGACCGGGTGCGCGGGCAGACGGAGGGCAAGTCCTTTGCAATCGGTGTGCGGTACAGCTTCTAGGCCCGGCACGGGCCCCCGGCCCTTCAAGCTGCTGCTGGTCGTGGCCGCGGGGCCGATTGGCGCGTGGATAGCCGTCATTGCAGGACAAGCAGGCGCTTGGCCGGTCATCGTGCCGCCGTCCGATCCGGCAGGTCTTCTGACGGTGCTCGTGCTCGCCCCCGTACTCGAAGAAATCGTCTTCCGCGGTGGCCTTCAGCCCTGGCTTGAACGTCGAGGCATCGGCCAGTGGCAACCTCTGCCCGGCATTGACAGCGCGGTTCTGCTGACAAGCATCGCTTTCGCAATCTCCCACCTAACTCACGCGCCTCCACTATTGGCAGCCGCCACTCTCGTGCCGTCGATGCTGCTGGGATTGACTCAACAGTGGCACAAGCGGTTATTGGTGACGATATCGATTCATGCTTGGTTCAACGCTTGCATATTATTTTCCGGCGGCCATTTGTTACCGCGAGACGCCACCCCGCCACAAGCCTGGAGCAGCCAATGGGAATCATCCGAATTGGGTATGGTGACTTCACAATGCTAAAGTACATCGAGAATTTGAACGCTGCCGATCTGGAGCGAGCAGTTGGTTTTCACCGCGGACGCCTCAACGAGGGATTCCTGATCGTCGAATTGGCGGAGAGTGAAATACTCCTTCCGCAAGATTTTGAGCTAAAGGCATCAAGTCGCTGGTCTGGAGGAAAGATGGCGTGCGTCGGTGGCGACAACATCGACGAATTACTTGTCAACAGAGGACAGGACCCAGTCGCACTGAAGGCAAAAGTGGCGAGTTTCTTTTCGAGACGGGGAGGAAACACCCCTGCCAAGGTGCTCCCAAATCGTCATCACGACGCGAACTGCCATTACCCAGATGCAGAAGCATTATCCCCAGGCGTTCGCAGTGGGATACCGCAATTTCGCCTAACCAAGGAATCTGGGGGAAAAAACTTCATTGTTGTGAGAGAGGCTCACAGACTTTAGCGCCTATGGCCAGTTTTCAATTTGGCACAAGCCAATTCGAGCACAGGTGCTATGGTTTTAGAGAATTGACAGCGGGACCTAAAATCTTGCCTAAGCCAGCGACCGCTATCTCATTCCGGCGCGTTGAATTGGCGCGGCACGCCAAGCGGATAGATTAGTTGAACACGCGCGGTTGGTCAGAATCATGACCGCGAGAATCACGCCAAGTCCCGGCTCCATAGATTTACGCCGCGCGTTCTGAACGCACGACACCAAAGCTATAAACGCGAGTACACAATCATGTCGAACATGAGTATTGTTGAAAGCAGAACAGCCTGCCTAATATCATCAACCGCGCTTGGAGCAGTTGTCGGCGCCATCGGAACCGGGGGCAATCCTATAGGCATTATAGTGGGTGGCGCAGGGGGCTATCTGCTTGGAAAAGTCGTCTGCAGGATACCCGCGCTAGAGCGAGTCTTCGACAATGCTTTTGGAAATGGCGATTGGGCACTGGTTGAACAAACGATGCTTGACCCGGTCATTAAAGCCGAAGCAATAGCACTCATTTCGACCGAAGCCAAAGTCAGCGAAGGGCGCGCCTCTGAGATTTGGTCTGCGCTTGCGGATCAATTGCAAAAGACCCCTCAAGACTCACAAGCGAAAAGAGCTTCTCTGAAGCACGCTATCACCCGCCGCATGGTCAATCCGGACATGGCCTCGCCATTCTCGCCCTGACAGCTACCAAAGAAGCGTGATTGCCACTGAATCCCGTACAGCACTTGAAATTCGAACGCGCTCGCCAGCCCTGCTGCGCCCTGAGAATCAAAACATTATGTGCGCATCCGGAGGCAATAGATGAGGTGCGATGAGCCGATCCGATCGCTTCGAGAAGCACCTCGAAGCCCCTGATTACCGACCTTTCAGATTCATAACTTTGTGGGCAGTACGAATCGGATGGCAGCGCGGCGAATACTCAATGCGAACGCGCCGCAGGCGTCGTCACCGCCCTGCTGCAGGCCGGGGTGCTCACGCGCCCGGCCGACGGCAGCACCGGCATCGAATTTCCGTTCGACGCCGTGAAGGTGGAATTCCTGCTGCAGGCCGCCTGAACCACCCGCCCGGTGCGGCGCACGCGCCGCACGTTGAAGGCGCTGGCGATCAGCACGCCCTGCACCAGGGCCAGGCCCAGCCACACGGTGGTGTAGCGGCCCTGGTCCATCAGCGTGCCGAAGAGCAGCGGCGGCGCCGCCTGGCCAATGTCCAGGCCCGCATACACCACGCCGTAGACGCGGCCGGTGGCGTTGTCGGGGGCCGAGCGCTTGACCAGCAGGTCGCGCGACGGCCCGGCGATGCCGGCGAAAAACCCCATCACGCCGAACAGCACCGGCACGGCCAGCGCCGGCAGGTCGGCCAGGCCCAGCACCAGCGCGATGGTGGCCGCCGTGCCGAAGGCAGCGCCCACGATGCGCTCGCAGCGCGCCGGGTCTGACGCGAGGAAGCCGCCCAGCACCATGCCCCCGGCCGTGCACACCATGTAGATGGTCAGGCACATGGCCACCAGTCCCATCGGCACGTCGTGCAGGTGGCGTGCGGCCTCGGGCGCAAAGCTCTGCACCACGCTCAGCGAAGCGGCATAGAAGAAGAAGAACGCGAAGCACATCCACACCGCGGGAATCTTCAAGAAGTCGAAGGCGCCTTCGGCCTGCACCGCGGCAACACCGGGCTGGGCGGCGGGCGCAGCCGCAGGCAGCGGCGGCAGCTGCAGGTGGCTGCGTTGGAGCCACACCAGCGCCAGCACCGCAAAGGCCAGGCCGGCCGCCGCCAGCAGCGCCACGCGCCATGAATACGCATGCGCCAGCGGCACCAGCATGGCCGGCGCCAGCGCCCAGCCCAGGCTGCCGGTGATGCCGTGCACGCTGTAGGCATGGCCCAGCCGCGCCTTGCCGATCTTGCGGTTGAGCAGCGTGTAGTCCACCGGATGGAACACGCCGTTGCCCACGCCGGCCACCGCGGCCCAGAAACCCAGCATCGCGTAGCTGTGGCTGGTCGCGTAACCCAGCGCCGCCGTGCCCAGCAGGCCCAGGCCCACGAACAACACCGGCCGCGCGCCGAACCGGTCGACGATGAAGCCCGAGGCCGCCTGCACCGCGCAGCTGACGACGAAGAAGATGGTGAGCAGGAAGCCCAGCTGCGTGTAGCTGACCGCGAACTCGTCCTTCAGCCACGGGAACAGCGGCGCCAGCAGCAGCTGGCTGTAGTGGCTGATCAGGTGGGCGATGCCGACCAGGCCGATGACGGTGGCGTCCTGGCGCAAGGGGGTGCCGGCGGCGGGCGGGGCTGCGAGTGTGCTCATGGCCGGCATGGTAGGTGCGCGGCCCGCGGCAGGTTTACGATAGCCGGCCAACTTCTATCGCGATCATGCCAAGCCGCCCTGCCCGCGCCCAACGCCCCGCGCCTGCCGCCACCCACGCCATCGCCGCCGCGCCGCGTGGCGCTTCGCAGCGCATCGGGCCGCTGACGCCGCACCTCTTCACGCCTTCGGCCGAGCGGCCGGTGCGCATCAAGTGCCACCGGCTCACGCCCGACCAGTTCGTGGTGCCGCATGCGCATGAGTGGGCGCAGTTCGCGTTCTCCACCACCGGCGTCACGCGGCTGACCACGGCCGGCGGCTCGTACATCGTGCCGCCTTCGCGGGCGCTGTGGATTCCGCCGGGCGTGGAGCATGCCGTCACCGTGCTCAGCGACACCGACCTGATGACGCTGTACCTGCACCAGCACGCCGGCCGCTGCGGCCCGCAGGTGCCACGCGCCGAAGAAGCGCTGTGGCGCCAGTGCCGGGTGCTGGAGGTGAGCGACCTGCTGCGCGCGCTGGTGATGGCGATGGACGCCCGCCCCGACGACCTGGCCCGCCCGCGCCCGCTCGACCGCGAGCAGCAAGCCCGCGAGGCGCGGCTCAATGCAGTGGCGCTGGACGAACTGCGCCGCGCCCGCCCGGTGAAGCTGGGCGTGGACCTGCCCGCCGACCCGCGGCTGCGCGCGCTGTGCGAAGCGGTGCTGGACGACCCCACCCGCCATGCCACGCTGCAAGCCTGGGCCCGTGACACCGGCGCCAGCCCGCGCACGGTGGCGCGCCTGTTCCAGCAGGAGCTGGGCACGCCTTTCGGCCAATGGCGCCAGCAGGTGCTGCTGGCCAAGGCGGTGGCCATGGCCGCGCACAAGCACCCGATGAAGCGCATCGCCGCCGACCTGGGCTATGCCAGCGCCAGCGCCTTCACGGCCATGGTCAAGCGCTCGGTGGGCATGCCGCCGGCGCGGTTCTTCGGCTCGGCGCTGTAGACTGCCCCCATGCCTGCCCGCCTGCCCCTGTCCTTCATCGCGATCATTCGAATTCCGCGCTGACCGGGCACGTGCGCGTCGTCCCGGTCAGCCGGGTCGATGCTGCAGCCAGCTCTCTCTTTCGTTCGCTGTCCTTCGATCCACGCGCAAGCCGCCTGCGGCGCCCCGCGCGCCCGCCTTTGTGGATCGACAGGAAGACAGCATGAACGCCCAAGACCTTTTTCCCCGCGCACCGCGCCTGGTGCAAACCTACCTGATGGACCGCGATGCCGGCCTGATGTGCCGCATCCTGGGCCTGTACGCGGCCCGCGGCCTCGACCTGCTGAAGGTGGACTACGCCTATGCGGCGCAGGACGTGATGAAGCTGGAAGTGGCCGTGTGCGGACTGCAGGCTGCCACGACCGAGTGCGTGCGGGTGCTGGTGGACAAGGCGTCCACCTTCGTCGGCGTGATCGCGGCGGCGGAACAGCCCGCGGAACAGCGCCTGTCGGCTTAGGCGCCCGCAGCAGAAGCCGCGGGCGCCCGGTGCATCAATCAGTGCACCACGCGATCGAACGAAAACTCGCCGTCGACCACGTTGACCGGGATCACGTCCTTGGGGCCGAAGCGGCCCTGCAGGATGAGCTTGGCCACCGGGTTCTCGATGCGCTGCTGGATGGCCCGCTTGAGCGGCCGGGCGCCGAAGGCCGGGTCGAACCCCACCTTGGCCAGTTCCTGCAGTGCCTCGGGCGCCACGTCGAGCTTCATCTCCATCTTCTCGAGGCGCGCTTCCAGGCCCTTGAGCTGGATCTTCGCGATGTTCTCGATGTGCTGGCGGTCCAGCGCATGGAACACCACCGTCTCGTCGATGCGGTTGAGGAACTCGGGGCGGAAATGCTCCTTCACCTCACCCCACACCGCCTCGCGGATCAGCTCGCTGTCCTGCCCCGCCATCTGCATGATCAGGTGCGAGCCCAGGTTGCTGGTCATCACGATCACCGTGTTCTTGAAGTCCACGGTGCGGCCCTGGCCGTCGGTCAGGCGGCCATCGTCCAGCACCTGCAGCAGCACGTTGAACACGTCGGGGTGGGCCTTCTCCACCTCGTCGAGCAGCACCACGCTGTACGGGTTGCGCCGCACGGCCTCGGTCAGTGCGCCGCCTTCGTCGTAGCCCACGTAGCCCGGGGGCGCGCCGATCAGCCGGCTCACCGAGTGCTTTTCCATGTACTCGCTCATGTCGACACGGATCATGTGGTCGGTGGAGTCGAACAGGAAGCCCGCCAGCGCCTTGCACAGCTCGGTCTTGCCCACGCCCGTCGGGCCCAGGAACAGGAAGCTGCCCAGGGGCCGGTTGGGGTCGCTCAAGCCCGCGCGGCTGCGGCGGATGGCGTCTGCCACGGCCACGATGGCCTCGTCCTGGCCCACCACGCGTTCGTGCAGGCGGGCTTCCATCTGCAGCAGCTTGTCGCGCTCGCCCTGCATCAGCTTGTTCACCGGAATGCCGGTGGCGCGCGAGACCACCTCGGCGATTTCTTCGGCGCCGACCATGGTGCGCAGCAGCTGCGGGCCGCCCTTGCCGTCCTTGGCGCCGGCGGCCTTGCCAGCTTCCTTGGCCTGGGCTTCCTTCAGCCGCGACTCCAGCCCCGGCAGCTTGCCGTACTGCAGCTCGGCCACCTTGTTGAAGTCACCCTTGCGCTTGAACTCCTCGATCTGGAACTTGATGCGGTCGATCTCTTCCTTCACATGGGCCGAGCCCTGGGCCGCGGCCTTCTCGCTCTTCCAGATCTCTTCCAGGTCGGCGTACTCGCGCTGCAGCTTGACGAGCTCTTCCTCGATCAGCGCCAGCCGGCGCTGCGAGCCTTCGTCATGCTCCTTCTTCATCGCCTCACGCTCGATCTTGAGCTGGATGACGCGCCGGTCCAGCCGGTCCATCACCTCGGGCTTGGAGTCGATCTCGATCTTGATCTTGGCCGCCGCCTCGTCGATCAGGTCGATCGCCTTGTCGGGCAGGAAACGGTCGGTGATGTAGCGGTTGCTCAGCTCGGCCGCGGCCACGATGGCCGGGTCGGTGATCTCCACGCCGTGGTGCACCTCGTACTTTTCCTGCAATCCGCGCAGGATGGCGATGGTGGCCTCCACCGTGGGCTCGCCCACCAGCACCTTCTGGAAGCGGCGCTCCAGCGCGGCGTCCTTCTCGACGTACTTGCGGTATTCGTCCAGCGTGGTGGCGCCGATGCAGTGCAGCTCGCCACGCGCCAGCGCGGGCTTGAGCATGTTGCCGGCGTCCATCGCGCCTTCGGCCTTGCCGGCGCCCACCATGGTGTGCAGCTCGTCGATGAACAGGATGATGCGGCCCTGGTCGGCCGACACTTCCTTGAGCACGCCCTTCAGGCGTTCCTCGAACTCGCCGCGGTACTTGGCACCGGCCAGCAGGCCGGCCATGTCCAGCACCAGCACGCGCTTGTCCTTCAGGCTTTCGGGCACCTCGCCGTTGACGATGCGCTGCGCCAGGCCTTCGACGATGGCCGTCTTGCCGACGCCGGGCTCGCCGATCAGCACCGGGTTGTTCTTGCTGCGCCGCTGCAGCACCTGGATGGCGCGGCGGATCTCGTCGTCGCGGCCGATCACCGGGTCGAGCTTGCCTTGCCGGGCGCGCTCGGTCAGGTCGAGCGTGTACTTCTTCAGCGCCTCGCGCTGGCCCTCGGCCTCGGCCGAGTCCACCTTGGCGCCGCCGCGCACCGCGTCGATGGCGGCTTCCAGCGCCTTGCGTGTCAGGCCGTGGCCGCGCACGATGCCGGCCAGGTCGGTCTTGGCATCGGCCAGCGCCAGCAGGAACATCTCGCTGGCGATGAACTGGTCGCCGCGCTTGCCGGCTTCTTTCTCGGCCGCCTGCAGCAGCGCCACGAGGTCGCGGCTGGGTTGCACCACCTGGCCCTGCCCTTGCACCTGGGGCAGGCCGTTGATGGCGGTGTCCATCGCGGTTTTCAACGCGGCGGTGTTGGCGCCGGCGCGGTCCAGCAGGGCCTTGGGCCCCTCGGGCTGCGCCAGCATGGCGGCCAGCAGGTGCGCCGGCTCAAAGTAGGGGTTGTCGCGCGTGACGGCGAGCGTCTGCGCTTCGGCCAGGGCCTGTTGAAAGGCAGTGGTGAGTTTGTCGATTCGCATGGGGATTAACCTCCGATTGCGAGAGACATGAGGCGCTCTGGCCCCGTTTTCAAGTTGCGCTACATCAAACGCGACAGCAATCGCCGGGCCCGGCGGCGCGCGCTACAGCCGCTCGCCCACCGCGTGGTAGTGCCCGGCATGGAACACCAGCGCCGGCAGCTCGGGCGCATGCCGGTGGCGCTGCACCTGGCCGATGAACAGCACATGGTCGCCGGCCGCCTGCTGGTGGGTGAGCGTGCATTCGAAGACGGCGGTGCAGCCGGCCAGCACCGGCGCGCCGTGGGCGCCGTCCGTCCAGTCGCCCTGGTGGAACTTGTCCGCCACAGACGACGCAAAGCGCCGCGACAGCTCGGCTTGGTCTTCGGCCAGCACGTTGACGGCAAAACCGGCCGAGGCCGCGAACGGCGCCAGGCTGCTGCTGGCCTGGCGCAGCGACCACAGCACCAGCGGCGGGTCCAGCGACAGCGCGCTGAAGGAGTTGGCCGTCAGGCCCACGCGCGCGCCATCGGGCGTCCGGCAGGTGATGATGGTCACGCCGGTGGCGTAGCGTCCCAGCGCGGCGCGCAGGGCCAGCCGGTCGGCGCCGGGGTCGGCCGCGGTGGTCGGGGTGGTGGCGGTGGTGGCGCTGGTGGCGGCCACGGCCGCCGTGGGGTGCAGCGGCGCGTTCATGCCCGCAGCACCAGGCGCGCCAGCGCAAAACCCAGCGTCGCGCACAACAGCGCGCCCATCACATGGGCCAGCGTGTGCGCCAGCGCCATCGGCAGCTCCCCGCGCTGCAGCAGGCCCAGCGATTCGGCCGAGAAGCTCGAGAAGGTGGTCAGCCCGCCGAGGAAGCCGGTGATCACCA
>CAKZXL010000742.1 GCA_937883885.1 uncultured Aquincola sp.
CTGCAGCCGGCGCTGATCCAGGCCGCCGAGATGGCCGAGGAAGACCGGCTTCGTTTCATCAACGACTTCTTCAATCGGCGGATACGCTTCAGGGATGATCTGGCCGTCTGGGGCCAGGTGGACTATTGGGCCAGCCCGCTGGAGACGCTGTCGCGCGGGGAGGGCGATTGCGAGGATTTCGCCATTGCCAAGTACTTCAGCCTGGTGGCTTCGGGCACGCCGGTGGCGCGCCTGCGGCTGGTGTACGTGCGGGCCCAGTTGCGCGGCGGCGGGCCGCCCCAGGCGCACATGGTGCTGGCCTGGTACGCCACGCCCGACGCCGAGCCGCTGATCCTGGACAACCTGGTGATGGATGTGCGCGGGGCTTCTCGTCGGACCGACCTGGTGCCCGTGTTCAGTTTCAACGGTGAAGGGTTGTGGCAGGGCGTGGGTGCGGAACGGGCGGGTGATCCGCTGGCGAGGCTGTCTCGCTGGCGTGAGGTGCTGGCCAAGGCGAAGGCCGAGGGCTTTTGAAGGGAACGAGATCCATGTCGTTGATACGCCAACTCTGGCTGTTGCTGGCCGCCGTGCTGCTGCTTGCGATCGGCGGCGCGGTGAGTGTCAACCTGCTGTCCACGCGCGCGGTGCTGCAGACGCAGCTGACCATGAAGAACAACGACACCGCCCAGTCGCTGGCGCTGGTGTTGTCGCAGCAGCATGGCGATGACGAGCTGATGCAGCTGGCCATCAATGCCCAGGCCGACACGGGCTTTTACCGCAGCATCGCGCTGGCGCGGGCCGATGGCCGCCCCGGCATCGACAACCGTTCGCCCGCCGCACCGCTGCGTGCGCCGGGCTGGTTCGTCTCGCTGCTGCCCATTGCGCCGGCGCCCGGCGTGGCCCAGGTGTCCGACGGCTGGCGGCCGCTGGGCACCGTCACCGTGGTGTCGCACGACAGCTATGCCTACGACGAGCTGTGGCGCGGCGGCGTGCGCGCCACGCTGGTGATGCTGGGCGTGGGCGCGCTGGCCGCGCTGCTGTCGCTGGTGGTGGTGCGCCGCATCCGTGCGCCGCTGGAAGCCACGGTGCGCCAGGCGCAGGCGCTGGAAGAAGGCCGCTACGTCATCGTCGACGAACCCGCCATGCCCGACCTGCGCCGCGTGGCCGCCGCGATGAACGGCATGGTGGTGCGCATGAAGTCGCTGTTCGAGGCGCAGGCCGCCCGGGCCGAGACGCTGCGCCGCCAGGCGCACTGCGACCCGCTGACCGGCCTGCCGCACCGCGCCCACTTCATGGGCCTGTTGGCCGCGCTGCAGCAGCGTGAAGACGGTGCCGATGGCGGCGGCCTGGTGCTGGTGCGGCTGGCCGACGTGAGTGGCCTGAACCGCGCGGTGGGCCGCGAGACCACCGACCTGGTGATCGAGACCATCGCCCAGGTGCTCAACACCTACCCCGAGCGGGTGGACGGCTGCCTGGCCGGCCGCCTCAATGGCTCCGACTTTGCGCTGGCGCTGCCGGCGCCGGGCCTGGCTGCCGAGACGGCCGCGTCCATCGCCGCGGCGCTGCGCAGCAGCCTGCCGGCGTTCAGCCCGGTGATCCGCGCTTATGTGGGCGCGGTGGAATGGCCGCGCGAGGCCACGGCCGGCGCGCTGATGGCGCAGGCCGACCTGGCGCTGGCCCGGGCCGAGGCCGGCAAGCCCTACAGCGCCGAGGTGCTGGACGGCAGCGCCGCCCCCTCGGGCGTCGGCGAGGGCGAGCGGGCGTGGCGGGTGCAGCTGCTGGCTGCGCTGGAAGACAAGCGCCTGCGGCTGCGGCTGGTGGGCTTTCCGGTGCTGGACGCCGAAGGCCGCAGGCTGCACCTGGAGTCGCCGCTGCGGGTGCAGCTGCGCGAGGGCGGCGCCCATGAGCCGGCCGCCCGCTGGCTGCCGCTGGCCATGCGCAACCGGCTGACCGCGCTGTTCGATGCCGAGGCGGTGTCGCTGGCGCTGGAAGCGATCGCCGACGACGCGGTGCCGCGCGCGGTCAACATCGCGCCGGCCTCGGTGGCCGACAGCGGCTTCGTGGCCCATCTGCGCCAGCTGCTGGAAGAGCAGCCGCGCGCCGCCCATGCGCTGTGGCTGGAGGTGCCCGAGGCCGCGGCCATCGACCACTTCGAGGCGGTGCAGGCCTTTGCCCGCATGCTGCGCCCGCTGGGCGTGCGCGTGGGCCTGGAACATGCCGGCGAGCGGCTGCACCGCATCGAGCGGCTGTACGAGCTGGGCCTGGACTACGTGAAGCTCGATGCCTCGGTCTGCGCCGAGGTGGCCCGCAGCGAAGCGGCGCAGGAGTTCCTGCGCAGCACCGTCACGCTGCTGCATGCGATGTCGATGCAGGTGCAGGCCGAAGGCGTGGCCGACGAGGCCGACGTGCGCACGCTGTGGACCTGCGGCGTGGATGCGGTCACCGGGCCCTGGGCGAGCCAGCAGCCGGC
>CAKZXL010000743.1 GCA_937883885.1 uncultured Aquincola sp.
AACTTCCAGACGCAGGCCTTGCAGCTGCGCTCGGAACGCCAGCAGATGATCGCCAGCAACATCGCCAACGCGGACACGCCGGGCTATGTGGCGCGCGACATGGATTTTTCGCAGGCGCTGCGCCAGGCGGTCGGCGACCGCAGCGCCGCCTCGCAGCTCAAAACCACGGCCAGCGGCCACATGCCCACCGGTATCGGCACGCTGGGCGGCGGAGTTGAGGCCCGTTACGCCGCCGCGGCGCAGACCAACCTCGACCGCAACACCGTCGACATGGACCGCGAGCGGGCCACCTTCGTGGAAAACACCCTGAAGTACGAAGCCTCGCTGCGCTTCATCAACGGCAGCGTGCGCACGATGCTCGACGCGATCAAGGGGCAGGCATGACGACTGAAAGACGGCTGAACAGCCGCGGCCAGCGCCGGGCCGCTCCCAAGCGGCCGCGGACCCCCTCGGGGGGTGGTTCGGCGTACTCGACGAACCGGGGGCTCCAATGAGCATGTTCCAAATATTCAACGTCTCTGGCAGCGCCGTGAGCGCGCAGAGCCAGCGGCTGAACACCGTGGCCTCCAACCTGGCCAACGTGGATACCGTGGCCGGGCCGGATGGCACCGCCTACAAGGCGCGGCAGGTGGTGTTCCAGACCGAGCTGATGGGCGCGCGCCAGGCGCAGCGGCCCATGGGCACCGGCATCGGCCCGATGGACCCGGCCACCGAAGGCGTGGTGGGCGCAGCCGGCGTGCGTGTGTCCACCGTGGTGGAAGACAACAGCCCCGGCCGCCGGGTGCACGACCCCAAGAACCCCAGCGCCGATGCCGACGGCTACGTGACCTACAGCAACGTCAATGCGGTCGAGGAGATGGTCAACATGATCTCCGCCTCGCGCAGCTACCAGAACAACATCGAAGTGATGAACACCGCCAAGTCCCTGCTGCAGAAGACGCTGCAGATGGGCCAGAGCTGACGCCCGCAGGCTGAACCAGGACCACCATGACCACCACCTCCACGTCGCCGGTCTCCGGCGTCACGTTCAACGGCAGCAGCTTCAACTACGGCGGCACGCCCACCGCCGAGACCACCGATGGCAGCGACCGCTTCCTCAAGCTGCTGGTGGCGCAGATGCAGAACCAGGATCCGTTGAACCCGATGGACAACGCCCAGGTGACCAGCCAGATGGCGCAGATCAGCACCGTCACCGGCGTGGAAAAGCTCAACACCACGGTCAACGGCCTGAACGCCCAGTTCGTGCAGATGCAGGCGCTGCAGGGCGCCACGCTGGTGGGCAGCGAGGTGGTGGTGGCCGGCAACAAGCTCACCACCAGCGAGGACGGCAGCATCCAGGGCAGCTTCGACCTGGGCGGCGCAGCCGACAGCGTGAAGGTGGAGGTGCTCTCGGGCAGCGGCCAGGTGGTGGACACCATCAACATCGGCGCCGAGAAATCGGGGCGCCATACCTTCGACTGGAAGCCGTCCGAAGGCGTCAGCGCCTCCAACGGCAAGAGCTTCCGCGTGGTGGCCAAGAGCGGCGCCACCGACGTCAGCGTGACGCCGCTGATGCGCGACCGGGTGGACGCGGTGACCACCGGCGACACGCTGCAGCTGGAGCTGCGCAACGCCGGCACCGTGAAGTACACCGACATCAAGTCCTTCAACTGAACCCCTGACCGCAGGACCCCACCATGAGCTTCCAGCAAGGCCTGTCGGGCTTGAACGCCAGCAGCAAGAACCTCGACGTCATCGGCAACAACATTGCCAATGCCAACACCTACGGCGCCAAGACCTCGCGCGCCGAGTTCGCCGACATGTACGCCACCGCCCTCAACGGCACCGGGGCCAACAACGTGGGCATCGGCGTCAACCTGCAGACGGTGGCCCAGCAGTTCACGCAGGGCAACATCACCAGCACCGAAAACGCGATGGACCTGTCCATCAACGGCGGCGGCTTCTTCCAGGTGACCGACGGCCGCAACCCGGTCATGTACACCCGCAACGGCCAGTTCAAGGTGGACCGCGAGGGCAACATCGTCAACAACGACCAGCTCAAGCTGATGGGCTATCCGGCCGACGGCGCCGGCGTCATCCAGCCGGGCCTGGCGCAGCCGCTGAAGCTACCCACCGCCGGCATCTCGCCGCAGCCCACCACCACCATCGACCTGGAGATGAACCTCGACGCGCGGCTGGGCGTGACGGCGCCGACCACCGGCGCGGCCATCAACTTCAGCGACGCCAAGACGTACAACAACGCCACGTCGCAGACCCTGTACGACGCCAAGGGCCAGGAAGTGGCGATGACCTACTACTTCCAGAAGGCCGCGACGCCGGCCGACACCTGGAACGTGTTCGCCACCGCCAACGGCACCACCGTGGCCGGCACCGCCGCCGCGCCGCTGCCGGTGACCACGCTGAACTTCAGCAGCAACGGCGGCAGCGTCACCAACCCGGTGGGGCCGATCAGCATCGACATTCCCGCCTCCACCAACGTGGCGGGCGCGGCCACGCTGCCCATCACCGGCATCCAGCTCGACCTCAGCAAGTCCACCCAGTACGGCTCGGGCTTCCGCGTCACCGACCTGGCGCAGGACGGTTATGCGGCCGGCACGCTGTCGGGCATCTCGGTGGAAGACAGCGGCATCGTGATGGCGCGCTACTCCAACGGCGAAAGCAAGCCGGTGGGCCGGCTGGAGCTGGCCAACTTCCGCAACACGCAGGGCCTGCAGCCGCTGGGCGGCAACCTGTGGGCACGCACCTTCGCCTCGGGCGACCCCATCGTCAACGTGCCGGGTGAAGGCACCATGGGCAAGCTGCAGTCGGGCGCGCTGGAAGAGTCCAACGTCGACCTGACCGGCGAGCTGGTGAACATGATCACCGCCCAGCGCATCTACCAGGCCAATGCGCAGACCATCAAGACGCAGGACCAGGTGCTGCAGACCCTGGTGAACCTGCGCTGACGCGCGCGCCGCCGGCTGAAGAGGGGAGCGAGCGATGGACCGCATGATCTACCTGTCGATGTCGGGCGCGAAAGCCGCCATGCAGCGGCAGGACGTGCTTTCGCACAACCTGGCCAACGCCACCACCACCGGCTTTCGCGCCGAGCTGCAGGCCTTTCGCGCGGTGCCCATCCGCGGCGACGGCGCCACCACCCGCGCCTATGCGCTGGAGTCCACCGTGGGCTACAACCAGCTGCCCGGCGCGGTGCAGGCCACCGGCCGCAACCTGGACGTGGCGATGAAGGGCAATGCCTGGATGGCGGTGCAGGCGGTGGACGGTACCGAGGCCTACACCCGCGCCGGCAACCTCGACGTGAATGCCGAGGGCACGCTGATGACCCAGTCGGGCCAGATGGTGATGGGCGAAGGCGGCCCCTTGACCGTGCCGCCCAACAGCGAGGTGAGCATCGCCCCCGACGGCACCGTCAATGCCAAGGCCGCCGGCCAGGCCGCGGTGCAGGTCGGCCGCATCAAGCTGGTGACGCCCGAGGCGCCGATGACCCGTGGCGACGATGGCCTGTTTCGCGCCGGCCCCGACCCGCTGGACGCCGACCCCAACGCGCGGCTGCAGGACGGCGCGCTGGAAGGCTCCAACGTCAGTGCGGTGGAAACCATGGTGGCGATGATCTCGGCCGGCCGCCAGTTCGAGCAGCAGATGAAGCTGATGCAGACCAGCGAGCGCCAGGAGCAGACGGCCTCCAAGCTGCTGTCCACCGGCTGATCGCCGGGCGCCCGCTCAGGGCTTTTTTTCCAGCCGCAGCGTGTCGTTGACCTGCTTGAGCTGAAAGCGGCTGAGGAAGCTGTTGCCCAGCAGCACGAAGGGCATCTGCTCGGGCAGCACCACCGCAGGCACCTGGTACACCTCGGCCCCGCCCACCCGCACCGAGGTGAGCACCACCTGGTGCACCGGCACCGGGCCATTGGCCGTTTGCGTCGTGCCGCGTGCGCCGCGCTTGTAGTCCAGGCCGATGCGGTCGGCCTCGGCCTGCGACAGGGCCACCGCGCTGGCGCCGGTGTCCACCATGAACTGCACCGTCTTGCCGTTGATCTGGCCGCCCGACATGAAGTGGCCGCCCGGCCCCGCGGTGAGCACCACTTCCTGGTCGGTGCGCGTGGCCGCGGCGCCGCCCAGGCTCACCGGCGCGGCGCCGATGCGCAGCAGCAGCTGGCTGCCGCCCACTTCCACCCGCGCGCCATCGGCCGCCACCGACAGCAGCTTGACGCCGCCGTAGCTGCTGCCCACGCTCAGCGTGCGCGGCTGGCCGTCGATGACCAGCAGCGCGGCGCGCTCACCCATGCTGCCATTGAGCGAGACCTGCTGCGCCGCAGCGGGCAGGGCCGCGGCCAGGCCAGCCAGCAGCAGCAGCAGGGCGATGCGGCGCATGGGGCTGCGTCAGTCGCGGAAGTTGTTGAAGGACAGCGGCACGTCGATGTCCTTGCGGATCAGTGCCATCGCGGCCTGCAGGTCGTCGCGCTTGGCGCCGGTGACGCGCACCGTGTCGCCCTGGATGGCGGCCTGCACCTTGAGCTTGCTTTGCTTGATGGCGCCCTGGATCTTCTTGCCCAGCTCGCTGTCGATGCCGGCCTTGAGCACCAGCACCTGCTTGACCTTGTCGCCGCCGATCTTCTCGATCTTGGCGCTGTCGTCGATGAAGCGCGCATCGACGTTGCGCTTGCTCAGCTTGCCCACCAGCACGTCCTTGACCTGGCCGATCTGGAAGTCGCTGTCGCCATAGAGCGTGATGCTCTTGTCGGTGCCCTTGTCCTGCAGCTCGACCTTGGCACTGGTGCCCTTGAAGTCGAAGCGGGTGGTGATTTCCTTGCCGGCCTGGTCGACCGCGTTGCGGACCTCGACGAGATCGGGTTCAAGAACAGTGTCGAAGCTGGGCATGGGACCACCTGGTACAGAGAGAAAAGGACCGTAAGCACAGGCTCACAGGGGAATCAGCGAAAATTCTGCCATGCAACGCTTGGCACCGGCCCTTCAGATCGAGCACGACGCCAGCCTGCGCGCCTACAACACCTTCGGCCTGCCGGCCGTTGCGCGCACCCTGGTCCACATCCGCAGCGCGCTCGACGTGCGGCGTGTGGTCGACCATCCCGAATTCGGCCGCGCGCCCAAGCTGGTGCTGGGCGGCGGCAGCAACATGGTGTTCACGCGCGACGTGGCACCGGTGGTGCTGAAGATGGACGTGCGTGGCCGCCGGCTGGTGGAAACGCGCGACGACGCCTTCATCGTCGAAGCCGGTGCCGGCGAGCCCTGGCACGAGTTCGTCGAATGGACGCTGGCCAACGGTTTTCCGGGGCTGGAGAACCTGGCGCTGATCCCGGGCACCGTGGGGGCTTCGCCGGTGCAGAACATCGGCGCCTACGGCATCGAGCTGAAAGACCGCTTCGAGTCGCTGAGCACCGTCGACCTGGTCACCGGCCGCAGCGTGACGCTGGATGCCCGCACCTGCGCCTTCGGCTACCGCGACAGCGTGTTCAAGCAGGAGGGCTTCGGCGGCCTGGCCGGCAAGAGCGTGATCACCCATGTGCGCTTCCGCCTGCCGCGCCCGTGGCAGCCGGTGCTGGGCTACCTGGAGCTGGAGCGCCGCATGCACGAGAGCGGCAACTTCCAGCCCGATGCGCAGACGGTGTTCCAGTGGGTGTGCGACATCCGCCGCAGCAAGCTGCCCGACTGGCGCGAGGTGGGCAATGCCGGCAGTTTCTTCAAGAACCCGGTGGTGACGGTGGAGCAGTGCCGCGACATCATCGGCCGCGACCCCGAGATCGTGCACTACCCGATGCCCGACGGCACGGTGAAGCTGGCCGCCGGCTGGCTGATCGACGCCTGCGGCTGGAAGGGCAAGACCGTGGGCCGCGCCGGGGTGTACGAGAAGCAGGCGCTGGTGCTGGTCAATCGCGGGGGCGCCAGCGGCGCCGAGGTGGTGACGCTGGCACGCGCCATCCAGGAAAGCGTGTACGGCCGCTTCGGCATCCGGCTCGAGCCTGAGCCGCTGATCGTCTAAGGCCCGGGGCCCCAGGCCGGCTCGGTGCCGGCCAGCAGGCCTTCGTCGCGCAGCGCCGCGGCGCTGGCTTCCAGCCGCGCCTGCAACTCGTCCAGCCGGGGCTGCAAGCCTGGGGCATCGGCCTGCTGCGCCTGCTCGCGCACGGCCTGGGCGGTGGTGGCCAGGCCCTGCAGGCCCAGGTTCAGGGCCGCGCCCTTCATCGCATGCAGGGCGGCGCGCAAGGGGTCCATCTGGCCTTCGGCGGCCCACTGGCGCAGTTGCGGCAGCTGTTGCCGGCAGTCCTGCAAAAAGCCTTCGGCCAGTGCAGCCAGGCGCTCGCGCGGCATCACGCCGAGCACGTTGGCCAGCACCTGGCGGTTGAGCAGATCGGCCGCTGGCAGCGGTGGCGGCGCAGGGGCGGGCACAGGCGCAGGCGCGGGCGACGGCGCCACGGTGGGGCTGGCCGGCACCGTCACGCTGGCCAGCGTCTGCACCAGCAGCGCGGCTTCCACCGGCTTGGTGAGAAAAGCCGTCATGCCGGCCGCCATGCAACGCTCGCGCGTTTCAGGAAAAGCATCGGCCGTCAGCGCGATGATGGGCAGCCGGCCGCGTGCGCCCGGCAGGCGGCGGATGGCGGTGGTGGCGCCTACGCCGTCCAGCTCGGGCATGTGCAGGTCCATCAGCACCGCATCGAACGTGCGTTGCTGCACCGCCTGCACGGCCTCGTGGCCGTTGACCGCGAAGGTCACCTGGTGGCCCAGGCTGGTGAGCAGCGCCTCCAGGTACTTGCGGTTGACGGCATGGTCTTCAGCCACCAGCACCTGCAGGCTGGCGCGCGGCTGGTCGGGGCCGGGGAGGGTGGGCAGCGGGTGGCGCTCGTCCTCCGCGGGCGCCGCGTGCAGCGGAAGCACGAAGACGAAGCTGCTGCCTTCACCCGCCCGGCTGCTGGCGCGGATGTCGCCGCCCATCAGCCGCGCCAGGTTGCGCGAGATCTCCAGGCCCAGCCCGGTGCCGCCATAGCGGCGCGACCGCGAGGTGTCGCCCTGCGTGAAGCGCTGGAACAGCCGCGACATGGTGGCTTCGTCCATGCCGATGCCGGTGTCGCTGACGGTGAAGGCCAGCTGGTCGTGCTGGGCAGCCGCGGCCAGCGTCACCGTGCCGCTGTCGCTGAACTTGATCGCGTTGCTCAGCAGGTTGAACAGCACCTGCTTGATGCGCGTGGCATCGGCCGTCACCCGCTCGGGCAGACCGGGGGCGATGTCGATGCGCAGCGCCAGGCCTTTGGCCACCGCCTGCGGGCGCATCAGCGCCTCGATGTCGTGCAGCAGGCGCGCCAGCGGCACCGTGTCGTTCACCAGCGTCAGCGTGCCCGACTCCAGCTTGGACATGTCCAGGATGTCGTTCAGGATGGCCAGCAGGTGGTCGGCCGATTCGGTGGCGGTGCGCAGGTAGTCGAGCTGGCTGCCGTCCAGCCGCGTCTGCCGCAGCAGCGAGAGCATGCCCAGCAGCCCCTGGAAAGGCGTGCGGATCTCGTGGCTCATGTTGGCCAGGAACACGCTCTTGGCCTGGCTGGCGGCCTCGGCCTCGTGGCGGGCGTCGCGCAGCCGGCGGGCCAGTGCCTCCAGGCCCAGCTGGCGGCGTTCCAGCTGGCGCATCTGGCGCACCGTGATCAGCGCGAACACCAGCGTGCTGACGCACAGCACCAGCGTCAGCGCCACGCTGACGATGTTGTGCTCGCGCACGGTCTGGTTGCGGCGGGCGATCTGCGCCGCGACCTCGTGCGAGGCCGACAGCGACAGCGAATGGATGGGCGCGGCCAGCGCGTCCAGCATGCGCGACAGCCGGGCCAGCGCGGCGGCATCCAGCGCCTGCGTGCCTTCCGGGCCCAGGTAGCGGTCGGCCTCGGCCATGAAGGCCTGCAGCTGCTGCACGGTGCGGTCGAACTCGGAGCGGTCGCGGATCAGCCGCGCCGCGCGCTCGGTCTCCAGCAGGTTGGCCATGCTGACGAACAGGTCGTAGCGCAGCTGCAGCGCCTGCCGGTCCGCCGGCAGCTGGCGGCGCGACTCGCGCCACTGCATCTGCAGCCGCAGGAACTCCGCCTCCAGCTGGTTGAGGTTGACCAGCAGGTAGTCGCCCTGGAACTGCACCGCCGAGGTGAGCGAGCGGAACTGGTGCACCTGCACCGTGGCGGCCAGCGCAAACGCGGCCACCAGCACGGCGCCGACGATGCCGATCAGCCAGCCCCGTCGCGGAGCGGCCGTGGTGGGGGCACGGTGGTTCACTGAACCTCGAGCTTGACCAGTTGCCAGGCGCAGCGGCTGAAGTACACCGCGGTGCGCAGCTCGGGCCGCCGATCGAAGGGATACATGATGAACAGCGGCCCCTTGTCACGCACCTGCATCGGCTTGCCGTCCAGCAAGGTGGCCAGCACCACGTCGTAGCGCACCAGGTCGTCGAACGGGATCTCGACGCGGTAGTCGTTCAGCGCCACGGCCTGCACCTTGTCGCCGCGGGCGCCGCAGGCGCTGAGCACGTCGCGCACCAGCGGGCCGCTGAAGGTGCGGGTGGTGGCGTACCAGGGCGTGCGGGTGACGATCTCGGTCTGCGGCAGCCGCTGCAGCATGGCCAGGTCGAAGGCGCCGTGGCCTTGCCAATTGGGCATGCGCAGGCGGCCGGTGACGGTGAGCATCACGTCGGAGGCGGGCGCCTCCAGCGCATGCGCGCCGCGCACACCGGCACAACCCAGCGCCAGGCCGGTGAGCAGGGCAGCACGTCGGCGAAGCAGAAGCATCGACTTGAAAGGCAGTTGAGGCAGCGGCCCCGTTGGCGCGGATTCTAGGAGGGAGCCACGAGATGCTCGCGCTCACGCAGCGCCGGGAAGAGGCGCATCCACACCGCCACCACCAGTAGCGTGCCCACGCCGCCCAGCACCACCGAGCCCACCGGGCCCAGCCAGGCCGCGGTGGCGCCCGACTCGAACTCGCCCAGCTGGTTGCTGGCGCCGATGAAGACGGAGTTCACCGCCGCCACCCGGCCGCGCATGTCGTCGGGCGTGTCCAGCTGCACCAGCGACTGGCGCACCACCACGCTCACCATGTCGGCCGCGCCGGCCACCATCAAGGCCACGAAGCTGAGCGGGAACACCGTGGACACGCCGAACACCAGCGTGGCCACCCCATACACAGCCACCGCCGCGAACATGCGCCGGCCCACGCGGCTGCGGATCGGCCAGCGGCTGAGCAGCAAGGACACCAGCAGCGCCCCGCCCGCCGGCGCGCCGCGCAGCAGGCCCAGCCCCCAGGGGCCGGTGTGCAGGATGTCGCGCGCATAGATGGGCAGCAGCGCGGTGGCCCCGCCCAGCAGCACCGCGAACAGGTCCAGCGAGATGGCGCCCAGGATCACCGGCCGCTGGGCGATGAACCGAAAGCCCGCCAGCAGCGTGGCCATGTTCACCGGCTCCTTCGAAGGCGGCCGCGCCAGCCCGCGGATGGACAGCACCAGCGCGCCGCCCAGCAGGAACAGCGCCGCGCACAGGCCGTACACCGCCGCGGCGCCCGCCACGTAGACGAAGCCGCCCACCGCCGGCCCGGCGATGATGGCTGCCTGGATGGCGCCCGAGCTGAAGGCCAGTGCCCGCGGCAGCACCGCGGCCGGCACCAGCGCCGGCACCACCGCCTGCTGCGCCGGCTGCTGGAAGGCCCGCGCCACGCCGAGCAGCAGCGAGACGGCCAGGATGGTCTCGCGCCCCACCCAGCCGCCCACCGTGCCTGCGGCCAGCGTGGCCGCCACGCCGGCCTGCAGCACCAGGCACGCGGCCAGCACATGGCCGCGGTTGCTGCGGTCGATCACGGTGCCGGCCACCAGCGACAGCAGCAGCGCGGGCATGAACTGCGCCAGCCCCACCAGGCCCAGGTCCCAGGCGCTGCCGGTGGTGTCGTACATCTGCCAGCCCAGCGCCACCATCAGCATCTGCGCGGCCATGGTGCCGGCCAGCCGGCCCCACCACATGCGCATGAACGACGGAAACGCGCGCAGGGGCGCGTCCGCCGCAGGAGCCGCGGCGCTCACTCGCGCACGTCGGCGACGGGCGCGCTGCCGAAGTCGGGGCGGGCCAGGTAGGCCAGCACCTTGGCGGCGGCGGTCTCGGGCGAATCCAGGGCGCCGGTGGCGGCCAGGTTGGCAAAGCGGGCCTGCTCGGGGAAGCGGGCCGGATCGCCGCCGCGCAGCTGGCGCTGCATGTCGGTGTCGATCACGCCCGGCGCCAGCGACACGGTGCGCGCGCCGTTGGGCAGCAGCGCTTCGTCCAGCGCCAGCGAGCGCGAGAAATGGTCCAGCCCGGCCTTGACCGCGCAATAGCTGGCGCTGCCCGCCATCGCCCGCCGGCCCAGGCCCGACGAGATGTGCAGCAGCTTGCGCTGGCCCGACCAGCCGCGGGTGGCGCGCAGGAAGGCGGCCGACAGCAGCAGCGGCGCCTCCAGCCCCACGCGCAGCGCGGCCGACAGCGCCTCGGGCGCATCGCCTTCCAGCGGGCCGGGCGTGCTCAGCAGCGCGGCGTTGTTGATCAGCGAGGCGCTGGCGAAGCGGTCGGCCGGCATCGCGGCCAGCCAGACTTCCAGCCGCGCGGCCACGGGCAGCGGGTCGGCCAGGTCGGCCTGCCATTGCTCGGCGCCGGCCAGTTGCGGGTTGGGCGCACGGGCGATGCCCAGCACGGTGTGGCCGGCCTGCAGCAGCTGCGCGGCCATCGCGGCACCCATGCCACGTGAGCTGCCGGTGACGATGAAGAGGTGGGAGGACATCGGGCGAGGATACCTGCGCCTCGAAAGGCCCGCCCGCCGGGCCGCCCCAAGGGCGGGCGCGCCCCAAGGGTCCGGAGGGCCCTTTCACAAGGGCCAGGGGGCAGCGAGCGAAGCGAGCTTGGGGGCCGACTCAGAAAGGAGCGGGGCTGTCGAACTGCACCGGCTCGCCGCTGCGCGGATGCACCAGCGCCAGGTGCTCGGCATGCAGCATCAGCCGCGGCGCCAGCGCCTGCACGTCGGGCGGGGCATACAGCTCGTCGCCCAGCAGTGGATGGCCCAGCGCCTGCAGGTGCACCCGCAGCTGGTGCGAGCGGCCGGTGACCGGCTCCAGCGCCACGCGGGTGCTGCCGTCGGGCCGGCGCTGCAGCACGCGGTAGCGGGTGAGGCTGGGCTTGCCGTTGATCAGGTCCACCATCTGCCGCGGCCGGTTGGGCCAGTCGCATATCAGCGGCCAGTCCATGGTGCCGGCGTCGTCGGCCAGGTGGCCATGGGCCAGCGCCACGTAGCGCTTGGCCACATGCCGTTCGGCAAAGGCGATGCTGAGTTGGCGGTGCCAGCCCGCGCCGCGGGCCAGCACCATCAGGCCGGAGGTGGCCATGTCCAGCCGGTGCACGATCAGCGCATCGGGCCAGCGGGCCTGCACCCGGTGCGCGATGCAGTCCTGCCCCTGCGGGCCGCGGCCCGGCACCGACAGCAGGCCCGAGGGTTTGTCGACGACGACGAGGGCGTCGTCCTGGTGCACGACCGTGAGGTCGGGCAGGGCGCTCACCGCCCGGTCAGGCCGCGGGCGGCTCGGTGCCCGGGGCGGGCGTGTCGTCGGCCGGCGGGTTGTCGCCCGCATGGGTGTCGGACCCGTGCTGGCGGTCCGAGGCCTTCTTCTGGCGCTTTTCTTCGGCCTTGCGCTTCTTGGCCAGCTCGCGCTGTCGCTTTTCGTACGAGTAGTTGGGCGTCGCCACCGGGCGTCTCCTGTTGCTGCGAATGGCCGCGGCGCCAGCATAACCCCCAGGGCGCCGAAGGCGAAAC
>CAKZXL010000744.1 GCA_937883885.1 uncultured Aquincola sp.
AAGGGACTGAGCTCCCCCTCGGGGGGACGCGAGCGCAGCGAGCTTGGGGGCACCACTCATCAGCCGAAGACCGCGTGCCAGACGGCCAGCACGGCGTCCCGCTCGCGGGCCAGGGCTTCGGGCGCGAACTGCGTGGGTTGCTCGTCCAGCCGCGCCTGGTGCTGCGCGCGGCGCAGCTCGCGGTAGGCGTCCGCTGCCGCCATGCCGGTGCCCGGCGGCAGCAGGCCGGCCGTTTCGGCCCGCTGCAGCAGCGCGATGTTGCCCAGGTTGGGGCGCAGCTCCGGGTGTTCGGCCGCGTGCATCAGCACCAGGTTCTGCACCACGAATTCGGCGTCCATCATGCCGCCGGGGCTGTGCTTGACGTCGAAGCGGCCGGGCTTGATGGGGTGGGCCGCCCGCACCTTCTCGCGCATGGCATGGATCTCTTCGCGCAGCGCGGCCGGCTCGCGCGGAGCGGTGAGCACCGCGCAGCGGATGTCCTCGAAGCGCTGCTGCAGCGCGGGTGAGCCCGCGCACCAGCGCGCGCGGGTGATGGCCTGGTGTTCCCAGGTCCAGGCGGTGTTGCTGCCGCGGCCCACCTGGTACTTCTCGAACGAGGCGATGGACGTGACCAGCATGCCCGAGTTGCCGTTGGGCCGCAGCGCGGTGTCGATCTCGAACAGCTCGCCGGCGGCGGTGCGCAGCGTCAGCCAGGTGATCAGCTTGCGCACGAAGGCGCCGTACACCTCGGCCGACCTGTCGGGGTCTTCGTCGCCTTCGGCGTCGTAGAGGAACACCACGTCCAGGTCGCTGCCGTAGCCCAGTTCCTTGCCGCCCAGCTTGCCGTAGGCGATGACGGCAAAGCGCGGCTCCTCGCGGTGGCGTTGCTTGAGGTGGCGCCAGGCCCAGCGCTGCGCGCAGTCCAGCGTGGCATCGGCCAGCGCCGACAGGTCGTCGGCCACTTGTTCGACGGTGATGTGGCCTTCCACGTCGCGCACCAGGATGCGGAACACTTCGGCATGGTGGGCGCGGCGCAGCGTGTCCAGCAAGGCTTCTTCCGACGCTTCACCCGAGCGCTCCCAGGCCTGGTGGCGCTCGTCCAGTTCACGCAGAAAGGCCTCGCGGTCGAAGCGGCCGTGCAGCAGCCGGTCGTCGGCCAGCTCGTCGATCACGCCGGGGTGGCGCATCAGGTAGCGCATCGGCCAGCGGGCCAGGCCCAGCAGGTGCAGCAGGCGGCTTTGCACCTCGGGCCGCTCCACCAGCAGCGCCAGGTAGCTTTCGCGGCGCAGCAGCGGCTCCACCCAATCGACGAAGCGCAGCACCGCGTCTTCGGTGCAGTCGCCTTGCGTCACCCGCTTGGCCGCGCGCTGCACCAGCCGGCCCAGGCGCAGCTTGCTTTCGTCGCGCAGGTTCTGCACCCGCGCGCTCTGCGACCAGGCCTGCACCCGTTCGCGCAAGGCGGGCGCCAGCATCTCGTGCAGCGATTCGCTGTCGATCGGCAGCGTGATGCTGCAGTTGCGGCAGCCGTTGCGGCCCGGCGCGCTCGGCGTGGGCGCCTGGCCGTCGTGCAGCAACGCATCGAACTCGGTGGCCACGAACTCGCGGGTTTCGCCCAGGTGGTGCAGCAGCTCGCAGGGGTTGTCGGCGGTGCCCAGGCCCAGGCTGGCGGCGATCCAGCCCAGGTCGTGGTCGGCCGTGGGCAGCAGATGGGTCTGCTGGTCGTCCAGGAACTGGATGCGGTGCTCCACCCGGCGCAGGAAGGTGTAGGCCTCGGCCAGTCGATCGGCGGTGGCGGCCTTCATCAGGCCGCGGGCCACCAGGCGCTGCAGGCCGCGCAGCGTGCTGCGGGTGCGGATCTCGGGAAACTGCCCGCCGCGCACCACCAGCAGCAGCTGCACGATGAACTCGATCTCGCGGATGCCGCCCCGCGACAGCTTCACGTCGTTGGCGCGCTCGGGCCGGCCGGCGGCACGGCGCTGGGCTTCTTCGCGGATCTTGCGGTGCAGCTGGCGCAGGCCCTCGAACACGCCGTAATCGAGGTAGCGGCGGTACACGAAGGGCGTGACCAGGTCGCGCAGCTGCAGCGCACGGCCGCTTTCCACCGCGGCGCGCGGCGCCACCACGCGGCTCTTGAGCCAGGCAAAGCGTTCCCACTCGCGGCCCTGCACCTGGAAATACTCTTCCAGCATCGCCAGGCTCACCGCCGGCGGGCCCGAGTTGCCGTTGGGCCGCAGCATCAGGTCGACGCGGAAGACGAAGCCGTCGTCGGTGGCCTCGCCGATCAGCGTGTACAGGCGGCGCACCACCTTGGCAAAGAACTCGTGCGCGCTGATCGGCTCGGGGCCCGTGGTCTGGCCGTCTTCTTCGTACACGTAGATCAGGTCGATGTCGGACGAGACGTTCAACTCGCGCGCGCCCAGCTTGCCCATGCCCACGATCCACAGCTCGATGGGCTCGCCGCCCGCCGTCATCGGCGCGCCGTGGCGCAGTTCTTCGTCGGCGCGGGCCTGGGCGAGGGCGCGTTCCAGCGTCACCTCGGCCAGCGTGGTCATGGTGTGGGTGACGTCGTCCAGCGTGGCCTGCTGCTCCACGTCCAGCACGGCCAGCCGTTCCATCACCACCTGCCGGGCCACACGCAGGGCCGATGCCAGCGGCCGGCCATCGGCCTGCAGGCGGTCGATCAGCACGTTCAAGGTGTCGGCACGCGGAATGCCAACAGGCAGCAAGGCCAGTTCGGGCGCGTAGCGGCGGCGGATTCGCTGGACGTAGCGGCTGTGGTCGGCCGTGGGCAGGGGCATGTTCAAGACGGGGTCCGCGAGCGTGGAGAAAACGGCCTGGGAAAGCGCCGGCGCCGGCATCTGCCAGGCGCCGCGCGGGCGGAAGGAGCTGAAAAAGGCTGTGCTAGATTGCCGAGGTCCCGAGGCGCCAGCCCGCCGTTGTCCGGCGATGTTCGATGCGGCCGTGATCGTCGACCGTTGCCTGGCGTGAATTCATTCGATGCCTCCGTCCCTTGTGGCCCCTGCCGATGCCGATACCGTGCTGGTACCGCGCCGTTGGCGCTGGGCCAGAAACCTGCTGCGTCTGCTGGCCGCCGTTGTCGTTGCGGGCTGGAGCTTATTGCTCATCGCTTGGCTGACTCTGTATTGGGGAATTCTGCCGCACGTCGATGAGTGGCGCGGCTCTATGGAAACCCGCGCCAGCCAGGCGCTGGGCGTGCCGGTCAGGATCGGCGCCATCCGTGTCGAATCGCGCGGCTGGGTGCCGTCGCTCGAACTCACCGACGTGGTGCTGCACGATGCACAGCAGCGCGAAGCCCTGCGTCTGCCGCGAGTCCGGGCGGCGGTGTCGGCCCGCTCACTGCTGTCGCTGCAGCTGCGCCTGGAACAGCTGCTGATCGACGCGCCCGCGCTGGACGTGCGGCGCGACGCACAGGGGCGCATCTTCGTGGCCGGCATCGAGCTGCCGCACACCCAGGGCCCGGACCGCAACCCCACGGCAGACTGGTTGTTTGAACAGCATGAGCTGGCCATCCGCCGCGGCGCGCTGCGCTGGACAGACGAGTTGCGCGGCCTGCCCGCGCTGGTGCTCAGCGACGTGGACCTGGTCATCCGCAACCGCCTGCACCGCCATGCACTCCGGCTGGATGCCACGCCGCCGCCGGCCTGGGGCGAGCGCTTTTCGCTGCGCGGCCAGTTCAGCCGCCGGCTGCTCAGCCGCCCTGGCGACTGGCGCCACTGGTCGGGCACCGCCTACGCCGCGCTGCCGCGCACCGACGTGTCGCAGCTGCGCCGCTACGTCGACCTGCCCTTCGAGCTGACCCAGGGCGACGGCGCGCTGCGCCTGTGGGCCGAAGTGACCAATGGCCAGGTCAATGGCGCCACGCTGGACCTGGCGCTGCGCGAGGTGGCCTTGCGGCTGGCGCCCGAGGTGCTGCCGATGGCGCTGCAACAGGTGCAGGGCCGGCTGCAGGGCCAGCGTGACGACCGTGGCTGGCGCCTGTCGGGCCAGCGCATCGGCTTCACCACCGACGATGGTCTGACCTGGCCGCAAGGCAACTTCAGCCTCGCCCTGCGTGACGCAGGCAGCGGTGACCAAGCGGCCCCGGCGGGCGAGTTGAGTGCCGATCGACTCGACCTGGCGCTGCTGTCGCGCATCGGCGAAGCCGTGCCGATGTCGGCCGACGCGCGCCAGGCGCTGGCCCAGGCGGCGCCCGAAGGCCGGGTCGAGAACCTGGCCGCCCGCTGGGAAGGCCCCTGGCAGGACCCGCAGCGCTACCAGTTCAAGGCCCGGCTGGTCGGCGTCTCGGTGGCGGCCGCGCCGGCCGAACACTCCACAGAGCCCGGCCGCCCCGGCTGGCGGCAGGCCCAGGCCGAGGTGGAGGCCACCGAGCGTGGCGGCAAGGCACGTGTGGTGCTGGACGGCGGCGCACTGGAGCTGCCCGGCGTGTTCGAGCAGCCGCTGGTGCCCTTCGACCGTTTCCAGGCCCTGGTCGATTGGCGCATCGAGGCGGCGCGGCCGGTCGGCGCCGCGGCATCGGCCGCGCCACCGGCCATCAGCGTCAAGGTCGGGCAGCTGCAGTTCAGCAATGCCGATGCCACCGGCGAGTTGTCGGCCACCTGGCGCAGCGGCCCGGGCGAGGGCCATGGCGCCGGCAAGCGTTTTCCGGGCGTGCTCGACATGACCGGCAAGCTGCAGCAGGGCCGGGCCGCCGCGGTGGCCCGCTACCTGCCGCTGGCGCTGCCCGAAGACACGCGTCGCTATGTGGCCGATGCGGTGCAGGCCGGCGACATCGGGCCCACCACCTTCCGGGTCAAGGGCGACCTGTGGCAGTTCCCGTACAGCGATGCGCGGCTGGGCGAGTTCCGCATCGCCGGCAAGGTCTCGGGCGTGGCGCTCGCCTATGTGCCGGCGCGGCTGATGGCCAGCGCCACCGACGCCCGCCAGCCGGCCTGGCCGCCCTTCGACAACGTAGCCGGCGAGCTGGTGTTCGAGCGCAGCAGCATGGCCATCCGCAATGCCAGCGGCCGGGTGTCGGGGGCGGTGCTCAGTCGCATCAACGGCGGCATCGCCGACCTCGACCAGGCGGTGCTGCGCATCGACGGCCAGGTGCGCGGACCCGGCAACGAGCTGCTGAACTACGTGCGCCGCTCACCGGTGGACGCGTGGACTGGCCATGCCTTTGCCACCAGCACCTTCGGCGGCAACGCCGACCTCAAGCTGGCGCTGACCATTCCGCTGGACGACACCGACCGCAGCACCGTCAAGGGCAGCGTCGCCCTGGCCGGCAACGACGTGCGCCTGCGGCCCGACGTGCCCTTGCTGGCCGGCGCCCGCGGGCGGGTCGACTTCACCGAGAACAGCGTCAAGCTGGTGGGCACCAGCGCCCGCGCGCTGGGTGGCGAGCTGAGCTTCGACGGCGGCACCCAGCCCGACGGCAGCCTGCGCTTCAACGGCCAGGGCACCGCCACGTCCGAGGCGCTGCGCCGCGCCACCGAGCTGGGCGGCCTGTCGCGGCTGGCGGGCGCCTTCAGCGGCCAGGCGCCTTACCGGCTGTCGCTGGGGTTCATCGGCGAGCAGACCGAGGTCACGGTGACCAGCCCGCTCACCGGCCTGGGCATCGACCTGCCGGCGCCCCTGCGCAAGGCGCCCGAAGCCGCCATGCCGTTGCGGGTGGAGGTCAAGCCGCTGCCCGGCAACGTGCCGCGCGACCAGTTGCGCCTGGACCTGGGCGGCGTGCTGCAGGCGCAGTACCTGCGCGACCTGTCGCAGGGCGCGCCGCGGGTGCTGAACGGCGGCATCGGCGTGCGCGCGCCCGCCCCGGTGCCGGCCAGTGGCGTGCAGGCGCAGGTGGTGCTGGCCAGCCTGGACGTGGACGAGTGGCAGCGCGCGGCCGAACGCCTGGCCGGCCCACTGCCGGCCGCCGCACCCGCCGCAGCCGCCACCACGCCCACCACACCGGCAACACCCGCAGCCGCCGAAGCCGACTACCTGCCGCGCAGCCTGGCGCTGCAGGTGCAGCAGCTGGCCGTCAGCAGCCGCACGCTCACCCGGGTGGTGGCCGGCGCCAGCGAAGGCGAAGACGGCCAGTGGCGCGCATCGGTCGATGCCGAGCAGCTGGGCGGTTACCTCGAATGGCGGCCCGCCCGCCCGGGCGCCGCCGCCGGCCGGCTGTACGCGCGGCTGGCCCGGCTGTCGGTGCCGCCGAGCGAGGCGCAGTCGGTCGAAACCTACCTGGCCCAGTCGCCCAGCAGCGTGCCGGGCCTGGACATCGTGGTCGACGATTTCGAGCTGTCGGGCAAGCGGCTGGGCCGGGTGGAGATCGAGGCCGTCAATCGCGGCGGCGCCGGCACCCGCGACTGGCGGCTGAGCAAGCTGGAAGTGGCGGTGCCCGAAGCGCGACTTTCTGGCACCGGCCAATGGTCGGGCGGTGGCCGCGGCCCCAGCCGCATGGTGATGGACTTCAAGCTCGACCTGGCCGACAGCGGCGCCTTTGCCGAGCGCCTGGGCCTGGGCAAGGTGTTGCGCGGCGGCAAGGGGCGCATGCAGGGCCAGCTGGCCTGGGACGGCTCGCCGCTGGCGCCGCACGTGCCCTCGCTCGACGGGCAGCTCAACCTGGCGCTGGACGCCGGCCAGTTCCTGAAGGTGGCGCCGGGCATGGGCCGGCTGCTGGGCGTGCTCAGCCTGCAAGCCCTGCCGCGCCGGCTGACGCTGGACTTCCGAGACCTGTTCGGCGAGGGCTTTGCCTTCGACAACGTCAACGGCGACGTGGCGCTGCGCAAGGGCGTGGCCCGCACCAACAACCTGCGCATGCGGGGCGTGCAGGCGGCGGTGCTGATGGAAGGCCAGGCCGACATCGAGGCCGAAACCCAGGACCTGCGCGTGATCGTGGTGCCCGAGCTCAACGCCGGCACCGCCTCGCTGGCCTATGCGGTCATCAACCCCGCGGTGGGGCTGGGCAGCTTCGTCGCGCAGATGTTCCTGCGCAAGCCGCTGATGGCCGCCAGCACGCGCGAATTCCACATCTCGGGTACCTTCACCGACCCCAAGGTGGAACGCGTGGCGCGCGCGGTGGATGCACCGCTGCCCGAGATCGATCCGCCCGCACCGGCCGCCTCGGTGCCACCCCGCATCGCCAACTGACCGACCCTGGAGCGCCCATGAAGATCGCCGCCCTGCAGATGGTGTCCACCCCCGACGTGGACCGCAACCTGGCCGCCGCTGGGCGCCTGATCGCCCAGGCCGCCGACGCCGGGGCCGACCTGGTGGCGCTGCCCGAGTACTTCTGCCTGATGGGCCGCCGCGACACCGACAAGCTGGCGCTGGCCGAAGCCCCGGGCGAAGGCCCGATCCAGCGCTTTTTGCAGCAGGCCGCGCGCGAGCATGCGCTGGTGCTCATCGGCGGCACGCTGCCGATGAAAACGCCCGACCCGGCCCGCGTGCGCAACACCTGCTGCGTGTACGGGCCCGATGGCGCGCTGGTGGCCCGCTACGACAAGCTGCACCTCTTCCGCTACGACAACGGCCGCGAGCGCTACGACGAAGGCGCGGTGCTGGAAGCCGGCGATGCACCCGTGGCCGCCACGCTGCCGATGCCGGGCGGCCAGTCGCTGCGCGCCGGCCTGTCGGTCTGCTACGACCTGCGCTTTCCCGAGCTGTACCGCGCGATGAGCTTTGCGCCCGGCGCCGGCCCCTGCGACCTGCTGAGCGTGCCGGCCGCCTTCACCTACCCCACCGGCCAGGCCCACTGGGAGCTGCTGCTGCGCGCCCGCGCGGTGGAAAACCAGTGCTATGTGATCGCGCCCGCGCAGGGCGGCACGCACGAGAACGGCCGCCGCACCTGGGGCCACAGCATGGTGGTCGACCCCTGGGGCGAGGTGCTGGCGCTGCAGCCCGAAGGCGAAGGTGTGGTGATGGCCGAGATGGACATGGACCGCCTGGCCGCGGTGCGCCAGCAACTGCCCGCGCTGAGCCACCGCCGCCTGTGATGTCCACCACGCTGCGCCCGCTGCCGCCCGAGGCCTTTGGTGCCTACATGCAGGCGTCCATCGCCAGCTATGCGCAGGAGAACGTGGAGGCCGGCCGCTGGCCCGCCGAAGGCGCGCTGGAACGCTCGCATGCCGACTTCCTGGCGCTGCTGCCGCAGGGCCTGGCCACGCCCGACCATCACCTGCTGGAAGTGCTGGCCACCCCCGAAGGACCGGTGGTGGGCCACCTGTGGCTGGCGCTGGAACGCCGGCATGGCGGCTGCAGCGCCTTCGTCTACAACGTCGAGATCGCCCCCGAACACCGCCGCCAGGGCCACGCCCGCCGCGCCTTCGAGGCCGCCGAAGCCCTGGCCGCCGAACTGGGCGCCACCAGCATCGGCCTGCACGTCTTCGCCCACAACCCGGGCGCGCAGGCGCTCTATGAGTCGCTGGGTTACCAGGTGACGGGGATCAACATGAAGAAGGGGCTGCTCACAGCGCCATCCGGTGCTTGAGGTCGTTCAGCCAGTGAGGCTCCAGCAGGCCGTCGTGCTGCAGGCGGCCCACGACGATGCCGGGGTGGACGCCGATGCGCTCGGCATAGGCCTGCACGGCCGCGCGCGTGTGTGGCAGCGAGGGCAGCACAGCGGCGAGCTCCGGGGGAACCAGGAAGTCGCGCGCCCAGGCATCGGCCTCGGCTTCCTCGGGCGATCCGGCTTCCGTGGCCGCCGGGTCTTCCAGAAACACCGAATGCTTTTGCCCGCCATGCAGCAGGATGTGCGCGGCCTCATGGAACAGGCTGAACCAGAACCGGTCGTTGAGCTTGCCATACACCGACAGCTGGATCAGGGGCCGGTGCGGTTGCAGCCAGCGCGCGACGCCCGACACATGCGCGCGTGGCAACGCCGGCACCACCACAAAGGCCACGCCAGCGGCCTGCATCGCCACCTGCAACTGGGCTCCCAGGTCATCGGGCGGCTGGCGAGTGAGCTCCCGGATGTGCACGAGCACCTGGCGAAACGCTGCCTCGTCGTAGCGCGGGCCGTCCAGCCGCTCGGCAATGCGCTCACCCATGCGCAGCCAGGCCGAGATGGCGCCCATGTCGGCCTGCGCTTGGCGGGTGCGGCGAAAGGCCACCGGCATGCAGCCGTACTGGCTCTGCCATTGCTCGGGACTGGCCACGCCAAAAAACGCGAGCGCCTCGGCCACCAGGCCAGGCTTGGAGGCCGCATCGATCCGCCGTTTGCGCAGCGCGCCGGCCGCCATCATGTCCTTCAGGGGCAACCGCGCCAGCCAGGGCAGCATGGCCGAGTGGCGCTCCGTCTCCTCCAGCGCCGCCACGCGCTCGCGGTACTGCGCCTCCCGCGTCAGCCAGAACCCCACCGATGCGCCCAGCACGCTGTGCAGTCGGATCGCGGCGTCTTCCGTCAGCGGCACCTTGCCCTTGATGAGCTGGTTGACGTGCTTGAGCGAATAGCCCAGCCGGTCGGCCAGCTGCTGCTGGGTCCAATGGCGTTCGTCCAACAGGTCGGCGATGGTGTCACCGGGCGGCGAAGCCCAGTCTGGCCGGAAGGCGCCGGCCTCGCCGCGGTCCATGGCTTCAGTCATGGTAGTCACCGATGTATTCAATGCAGACGATGGTCACGGCAGACCAGTCGATGCTGGCATCCGCGTGACGCGGGAGGGGGTCGTTGGCGGGTGCGAACACCAGTCGCCAACCGCCGGCCAGCGACACCGCAAACTGACCTTCACGGTCGCCTTTGAGTGGGTGCGGGTGGGGCTTGCCGTTCTTGAAGCGAATGTCCAAGAACGCCTCTTCCTCCGGGCTCTGAGGCCACGGACTTTACCAGATAGGTAAAACGCCTAGCGCCGCCCGAACATCATCTGCCGCGCCAGCGCCTTCTTGGCCGGGCCGATCCTGTCCAGCACGGCCAGGCCCAGGCCGCGGGCGGCGGCCAGGCCGGGCCAGGTC
>CAKZXL010000745.1 GCA_937883885.1 uncultured Aquincola sp.
ACCAATTCGTCGCCGCCTACAACACCGACTGCCAGCCGTTCAAGTGGACAGCCACCGCTGACTCGATCCTCCAAAAGCTGCATCGACTTTGCTCACGTATGAGTGGGACAGGACACTAGGTGGCGCGCTCGCACACCTTCAAGGCTGCTTGACGAAGTACCGCACCAAGAGCCGGCCCGCTTCGAAGCGATAGAGCTCCAGCGTCTCTATCACCAGAGAGGTGCCCCGCACCTTGTTGCGGTTGTGGCAGGCAGCCTCGATCCCGTTGACGATCAAGACCACTTCTTCGATCTCGATCTTGGCGCTCTGCTGCGTCCACATGTGTTCGAGCACGGGCCAGCCATCGGCGACTGGCCGGCCTACGTACTCGATCTGCAGGCCTTGTGGCGCAGCTGCCTGGTAGGCAGCGAAGAAGCTGGCCTTGTCGCCCGCATTCCACGCCGCAACCTGGGTGTGCAGGAAGTGCTCGATGGCTTGCTGGTCCATCATCAGTCCCAGATGACGGCGACGGACTTGGCGCCGCGCAGGTGCGCGCCTTCGATGCGTGGCGCCGGCTTGTCCGGATCGAGCCGGAGGTTGGGCAACAGGTCCAGGATCGCATTGACCGCGCACTGCAGTTCGATCTTCGCCACGAACTGGCCGATGCACATGTGCGGCCCGAAGCCGAACCCGAACGATGGCTTCTGCCTGCGATCGATGTCGAACACGTCCGGATTCTCGAAAACCTCGCCGTCGCGGTTCGCCGAGGCGACTATGCACTGCACGAACGATCCCTTGGGTATTGCAACTCCGCGGATCTCAACGTCGGTGGACGTCTCGCGGACTTTGAAGGTCGACACTGGTTCGAAGCGCACCGTCTCGTCAATCAGCTTGTTGACCAGCGAGCGGTCGGCGCGCACACGGTCCAGCAGGCCAGGCGTCGTCAGCAGGATGGTCATGACCGAGCTGAAGGTGCGAGTGGTCGTTTCGCCAGCCGCCGGGAGCAGCGAGCGAGCGAAGGTCGCGACCTCGTGGTCATTGAGCTTGTGGCCTTCGTATTCCGCCTTGATGAGGCGGCTGATCAGGTCGTCTGAGCTGTCTGCGCCGGCAGCGCGACGCTGCTGCGTGGCCTGGAGCAGGGCGTCGTAGAGGCCCTTCACACCGATGGCCGCCTGGCGTCGAGCTTCTTCCACCTTGGACGGGTCGATCTGGTTCGCCCCCAACATCGAAAGCGCCCAGCTGGCGTACTTGTTGTACTTGTCAGTGTCGTCTGCAGGAAAGCCCACCAGCCAGTACATCAGGCGGATGGGAAAGTAGAGCCCGAACTCCATCAGGTCGGCACGCTTCTTGGGCACCATCGGCTCTATGAAATCCCGCCGGATGACCTCATCGATCTTCGGCCTCCACTTGTTCACCGTGTCCGGCATGAAAGCGGGTTGCAGCAATGCACGCACGCGACGGTGTGCTTCGCCATCCATCGCCAGGATCATCAGGCCGTCCCACACCTTGCCCAGCCCTTCGAGGATGAAGCCGTTGGTGTAGTGGGTGGCGTCCTTCAGGATGCTCATCACATCCTGGTACTTGAACACGGCGTAGGTGGGGCGGGTGCCAGCCTGGAGGCCGGCATTGGTGGGGACGTTCAAGAACTTGGCGATGAAGTCGCCTTCGTACACCGGGGATTTTTCGCGCATCTCGCTGCACGCCGCGAAAATGTCGTCGATGTTTCCCTTGTAAAGGGTTGAGACGTTCGAATAGGCCTCTTCGACGAGCTTGGCGCTATCGGTGACCTCACTTGATGCGGCGGCAGCAGTCATGGCAGATCCTCGTTGTACATGTGAACAGTTCGATGAATTATGTTCAGTAAAAGGATCCTGGTGACACTGGTGTTTACGCTGACGTGCCGTCGGGAACTTGCCCCGTCACTGCGTGGAAGGCAGGGTCACGGGGAGCCCGTTCAGCGCAGAGGACGGCACCAGCTGGCACGCCAGGCGGCTGTTCGGCTGCCGGGGTGAGGCCGTGCATTCCAGCATCGCGTCCTCTGTGTCGTCGACAGGAGGCAGCTTGTCGATCCACGAAGCGTCAACGTACACGTGGCACGTCGCACACTGACAGGCGCCGCCGCAGTCGCCTTGAATGCCAGCGACACCCTGAGCCAGTGCGGCCTGCATCAGGCTCACGCCTTCGTCGACCTCGAGGTCCGAGGTCCGGCCATCGGGGTGGGTCAGTCGGCAAACAACGCTCATCGAATCTCTCCGGGTCGCCCAGAAGCAGGGCAGGTGAATTCGAGTATATGAACGGAAGCAATGAGTCTGTTCAGTATTAACGCTGAGCGTGGTGTTGGCCGATTGGCGGATGAGATCAACACGGCCCAGGGCTGCGGGAGGCGCTGGCTACGTCTGCACCAGGGACCCACGGACCCGTTGCCAGAGGAGGCCACGGATGGCCTCACGTCTTGGACTGCGTGTTGACGAAGTCAATGGTTCTGTTCAACTTAGTACCCTTTGAGAGAAGGAGTGAACCTATGAACAACCGTGATGTCGTCGTCCTCAGCGCCGCCCGCTCGGCCATCGGAGCCTTTGGCGGCGCGCTTGCCGACATGGAGCCGGCCGAACTGGCCGGCACCGTGATGAAGGCGGCGGTCGAGCGCTCCGGCGTCGACCCCCAACTCATCAACTACGTGACGGTGGGCAACACCATTCCCACCGAAAGCCGCTTCGCCTACGTGGCGCGGGTGGCGGCCATCCAGGCCGGCCTGCCGATGGATTCGGTGGCCATGGCCGTCAACCGGCTGTGCTCGTCGGGCCTGCAAGGCATCGTCACCACCGCGCAGAACATCCTGCTGGGCGACTGCGACTACGGCATCGGTGGCGGGGTCGAAGTGATGAGCCGCGGCGGCTACCTGAGCCCGGCGATGCGCAGCGGCGCCCGCATGGGTGACACCAAGCTCATCGACATGATGGTGGCCACGCTGACCGACCCCTTCGGCGTCGGCCACATGGGCATCACGGCCGAGAATCTGGTGACCAAGTGGGGCCTGACCCGCGAAGACCAGGACGCGCTGGCCGTCGAATCGCACCGCCGTGCGGCGGCCGCCATCGCCGAAGGCCGCTTCAAGAGCCAGATCGTCCCCATCGTCAAGCAGACCCGCAAGGGCGAGGTCACCTTCGACACCGACGAGCATGTGAAGCCCGGCACCACGCTGGAAACGCTGGCCAAGATGAAGCCGGCGTTCAAGAAGGACGGCTCGGTGACCGCGGGCAATGCCTCGGGCATCAACGACGGCGCGGCCTTCTTCGTGCTGGCCGATGCGGCCGTGGCCCAGGCGGCCGGCTACAAGCCGATGGCCCGGCTGGTGGGCTATGCGGTGGCCGGCGTGCCCAACGAGATCATGGGGGAAGGCCCGATCCCGGCGACCAAAATGGCGCTGAAGAAGGGTGGCCTGACGCTGGACCAGATCGACGTCATCGAAAGCAACGAAGCCTTTGCGGCCCAGGCGCTGGCGGTGTCGCGCGGGCTGGAACTGGACCTGAAGAAAACCAACGTCAACGGCGGCGCCATCGCGCTGGGCCACCCCATCGGCGCTTCAGGTGCCGTCATCGCCACCAAGGCCTTGTACGAGCTGCAACGCACCGGCGGCCGTTATGCGCTGGTGACCATGTGCATCGGCGGCGGGCAAGGCATCGCGGCGGTGTTCGAGCGGCTCTGACAGAGGCTCTCCGGCGCTGCGGTGGTGTTGGCGCCGTCGCGACGCCAAGTGAAATATTCACGCACATCAAGTGATGGAAACCCTGAATTCCCAGGGTCAGAATCACTTGATGCCTACTTTTTTGCTACTCGGGGCCGCCCGGCTGGTGGACGACCACGGCTTCACCTGCGCCGTGCCTTACGACAAGGTGCAGGCGCTCGCGATATGGCTGGCAATGGAGCCAGACGCCCACACGCGGACGCAGCTGGCTCAATGGCTGTGGCCCGCCTCCAGCGCCGACCAGGCGCTGGCCAACCTGCGCCGCGCGCTCCACGACCTGCGGCGATTGCTGCACACGCTGCCCGAAGCGGCTGCCGATGACCTCTGCGCCGATCGCAAGAGCGTCCGCCTGCGGGCGGATGAGCCGCGTTGGCGCGTGGACGTGCGCACCTTCATGCGCCAGCTGCTGCCGCTGCTGTCGCCCGCGATGCGGCCCGACGCCATCCAACTGCAGCAGGCGTTGGCGCTGTATGGCGGTCCCTTCCTGCACGGCTTTCATCTGGACGACACGCCGGCCTTCGCCGACTGGGCCGCGCGCAGGCGCGGGCAGCTGGAGCGAC
>CAKZXL010000746.1 GCA_937883885.1 uncultured Aquincola sp.
AGATGGCATTGGCGGTGACGCCGGTGGTGGCGGTTTCCAGCGCCAGCGCCTTGGTGAAGCCCAGGATGCCGTGCTTGCTGGCCACATAGGCCGACTTCTGCGCCGAGGCCACCAGCCCGTGGGTGCTGGCCACGTTGATGATGCGGCCCCAGTTGCGTTGCTTCATGCCCGGCAGCGCATGCCGCGTGGTGTGGAAGGCCGAGCTCAGGTTGATCGCGATGATCGCGTCCCACTTTTCGGGCGGAAAGTCTTCCACCAGCGCCACGTGCTGGATGCCGGCGTTGTTGACCAGGATGTCCACCGCGCCGAACTCGGCCTCGGCCGCGCGCACCATGGCCTCGATCTCGGCCGGCTTGCTCATGTCGGCGCCGTGGTAGCCCACCTTCACGCCCAGCGCTTCCACCTGCGCCTTGGGGCCCGCATGGTCGCCGAAGCCGTTGAGCATGATGTTGGCGCCCTGCGCCGCCAGGCGCAGCGCGATGCCCAGGCCGATGCCGCTGGTCGAGCCCGTGACGAGGGCGGTCTTTCCTTTGAGCATTCAAGATCTCCGTGAGGGGGTTGCTACGATGCATTATCAAACGCAGGAGGGACGCCTTCATGACCACCGAACCCGTTCTCAAACACGTGCAATGCCTGGGCAGCCGCGGCCTGCATCGCATGGCGTATTGGGAGTGGGGCGACGCCCGCAATCCGCGGGTGCTGGTGTGTGTGCACGGCCTGACGCGCCAGGGCCGCGACTTCGACGTGTTGGCCCGGGCGATGGCCGATGAATACCGCGTGGTGTGCCCCGACGTGCCCGGCCGTGGCCACTCCGACTGGCTGGCCGACCCCACCGGCTATGCGGTGCCTGCGTACGTGGCCAACATGGTCACGCTGCTGGCCCGGCTGGACGCCCAGCAGGTCGATTGGGTGGGCACCTCGATGGGCGGGCTGATCGGCATGGGCCTTTGCTCGTTGCCTGGTGCGCCTGTGCGGCGGCTGGTGCTCAACGACATCGGCCCGGCCATCGACTACGAAGGCCTGGCCCGCATCGGCACCTACGTGGGCAAGCCGGCGCATTGGCGCACCGAGCAGGAAGCGGCCGACGCCTTGTGGGCCATCTCGCAAGGCTTCGGCCCGCATTCGCCCGAGCAGTGGCTGACGCTGACGCGGCCACAGCTGCGCCCCGATGGCGAGGGCTTCAAGCCGCATTACGACCCGGCCATCGGCCTGGCCTTCCAGCACATCACGCGCGAGAACGCCGCCGCCGGTGAGGCCATGCTGTGGGCCGCGTACGACGCCATCGCCTGCCCCACGCTGCTGCTGCGCGGCATGCAAAGCGACCTCTTGAGTGCCGCCACCGCCCAGGCCATGAGCGGCCGCGGCCCGCGTGCGCGGCTGGTTGAATTTGAAGGCGTGGGTCATGCGCCCACGCTGGTGCAGCCCGAACAAGTGAAGGCCGTGCGCGATTTCCTGTTGTCCCCGTGAAGAGCCACGCCCCCGAGATCACCACCGACGACGCGGCCACCATCGTTCGCCTGGCCGACGTTTCCGACGAACTGGATGCCAAGCACCGCGCGCGCGCCTTCGCGCAGCCGCTGCTGCAAGGCGAGTTGCTGGACACCGGCGAAGACGCGCTCGGCCATGCCGATGGCGTGGCCGCGATCCTGCACGACATCGGCGCCTCGCCGGCGATGCAGGCCGCGGCCTACCTGGTGTATTCGGCCGACTTCCTGCAGCGGCCCGAAGAGGTCATCGCCAAGGCCTTCGGCGCTTCTTATGCCGGGCTGGTGGTGCACACCAACAAGCTGGTGCAGATCCAGCGCGCCGCCCGCGAGGCGCGGCTGGCCGTGGCCGACCGTGCGGTGCAGACCGAGCGCGTGCGCAAGATGCTGCTGGCCTTCTCGCGCGATCTGCGGGTGGTGTTGCTGCGCCTGGCCTCACGGCTGCAGACGCTGCGCTGGTATGCCGCCTCGCGTACGCCGTGCCCCGAGGCCCTGGCACAGGAAACCCAGCAGGTGTTTGCGCCGCTGGCCAACCGCCTGGGCATCTGGCAGATCAAGTGGGAGCTGGAAGACCTCTCCTTCCGCTTCCTGCGGCCGGATGAATACAAGCGCATGGCGAGGCTGCTCGATGAAAAGCGCATCGAGCGCGAAGCCGGCGTCGAGGCCTTCCGCCAGCAGCTGGCCGACCAGTTGCACGCCGCCGGCCTGAAGGCCGAGGTGCAGGGCCGGCCCAAGCACCTCTACAGCATCTGGAAGAAGATGCAGGGCAAGGGCCTGGACTTTGCGCGTGTGTTCGATGTGCGGGCCATGCGCGTGATCGTGGCCGACATCCCGGCCTGTTATGCCGCGCTGGCCCATGTGCAGCAGCGCTACCGCGTGGTGCAGGGCGAGTACGACGACTACATCGCCAAGCCCAAGCCCAACGGCTACCAGTCGCTGCACACCGTGGTGCTGGACGACGACGGCCGCACGGTGGAAGTGCAGATCCGCACCCGCGCCATGCATGAGTACGCCGAGTTCGGCGTGGCCGCCCACTGGGCCTACAAGGAAGCCGGCACCAAGGGCTATGCCGGCGTGTCGGCCGCCGGGGCCGACGACGAGCGGGTGGCCGAGGCCCGGCGTTCGGTGCTGCGCCAGCTGCTGGCCTGGGAACGCGACTTCGCGGGCCAGGTGGCGGCCGATGCGGCCGGGCAGGGCGACGAACGCATCTACGTGTTCACGCCGCAGGCCGCGGTGATCGAGCTGCCGGCCGGCGCCACGCCGGTGGACTTTGCCTACACGCTGCACACCGACCTGGGCCACCGCTGCCGCGGCGCCAAGGTCGATGGCGTGATGGTGCCGCTGAACACGCCGCTGGCCAACGGCCAGACGGTGGAGATCAATGCCATCAAGGAAGGCGGGCCTTCGCTCGACTGGCTGAACCCCGAGCTGGGCTACCTCGCCAGCTCGCGCGCCAAGACCAAGGTGCGCGCCTGGTTCAACGCGCTGGCGCAGTCGCAGACCATCGCCAAGGGCCGCGAACTGGTGGAAAAGCTGCTGCAGCGTGAAGGCCGCACCGCCATCAAGCTGGAAGAGCTGGCCTCGCGGCTGGGCTTTCGCAGCGCCGATGCGCTGTTCGAGGTGGTGGGCAAGGACGAGTATTCGCTGCGCAACATCGAGCAGCTGCTGCGCCCGGCGGCCGACCCGCCCACGCCCGACGAGATCGTGGCGCTGCGCCGCTCCAAGGGCGACGGCAGCACGCCGCGCGGGGGCGTGCTGGTGGTGGGCGTGGATTCACTGCTCACCAACCTGGCGCGCTGCTGCCGGCCGGCACCGCCCGATGCCATCGGCGGCTTCGTCACCCGCGGCAAGGGTGTGGCGGTGCACCGGGTGGACTGCACCAATTTCCGCAACATGCGCGCCCAGCAGCCCGAGCGGGTGATTCCCGTCACCTGGGGCGTGGGCGAGGGCGCCCGCGGCGAAGCGGCCGTCTACCCGGTGGACGTGGTGGTGGAAGCCGCCGACCGGCCGGCGCTGCTGCGCGACATCTCCGAAGTGTTCGCCAAGGAAAAGATGAACGTGACCGGCGTGCACACGCAGTCGGTCAAGCATGTGCGTGGCGGCACCGCGTGGATGACCTTCACCGTGGAGGTGAGCGACGCCGCCCGCCTGGCCGCGGTGCTGGGGCAGGTGGCGCGGGTGTCGGGCGTGCGGCACGCGCGGCGCAAATAAGGTGAAGGCTGCGGCCGGTCCACAGGGTTTACCGGGAGGGAACCAGCGCACCGGCCGCCACTCCATGCCAGGGTCCTGTTGCCACCCTGCCTGGAGACGACGATGCCGAATGTCCTGCCCGCCCCCAAGGAAGCCCTGGCCCGTTCATTGGCGATGATGGTCGCCGCCAATGGCCGCATCGATGCGAAGGAACTGGACGTGCTGGACACGCTCGGGGCTTTCGGCCGGGTGGGCGTCAGCCGCCAACGCTTCATCGACATCGCCTGCGACTGCGTGGCCGAGGTGGGGGCCTACCTGTGCGACCGCTCGTGGCTGTCGGTCGACCATGTGCGCTACCTCAACACGCTGCTGGACGCCGTCACCGACACGCAGGACCGGCTGCTGCTGTGCCGGCTGGCAGTGGCGGTGATCACCGCCGACGGCCAGGTGAGCCAGGACGAGCGGCTGGTCTACGACCATGCGCTGGCGCGCTGGCGCATCAGGCAGTCCGACGTGTCGCGCGCGATCCTGGCAGACCCGGTGAACTGACCGTTTCGTTCTTGAGCATCTGCCGCACGAACTGCCCGGCCACGAAGATGTCCTGCTCGACCGCGCGGCGCACGGCTGCGCTGTCGCCGGCCTGCAGGGCCTTCATCAGCGCCTCGTGCGCGTCGTTGAGCACCCCCGCCGCGGCCGGGGTGTCGAAGAGGCGATTGCTCACCGGCCCGGCCTTCAGCCACAAGGTGTCGATCAGCCCGAACAGCAGCGGCGAGCCGGCGGCGCGGTACAGGATGACGTGGAAGTCTTCGTTGGCGGCCAGGTAGTCGTCGGCGTCCTGGCGGGCCAGGGCCTGGTCCATGCGCTCGCACAAGGTCTGCAGCTCGGCGCGCTGGGCCGCTGAGAGGCGCAGGCTGCCGCGCTCGGCCGCTTCGCCTTCCAGCAGCATGCGCATCTGCAGCAAGTCGTCGAACTCGGGCACCGACAGGCGCGGCACGGCCACGCCGGCGTTGGGCACGTTCACCAGCGCACCCTCGGCCGCCAGCCGCTGCAGCGCGGCGCGCACCGGCATCTGGCCCACGCCCATGGCCGCGGCCACGTTGCGGATCTTCAGCCGCTCGCCGGGCAGGAAGCGACCCACCGTGACCCACTGCCGCAGCGTGCGGTAGATGCTGTCCTGCTGGGTGGTGCTGGCTTCGGTGTTGTCGTCGCTCAAGCCGCTTCTCCGCCGCACACCGCCGCCAGCACCTCGCTGAATGCATCGAGCAGCCGCTGCACCTGGGCCGGCGTGGTGTCGGGGCACACCAGCATCATGTTGTGGAAGGGTGTGATCAGCACGCCGCGGTTGAGCAGGGCCAGGTGCAGCGCATGCTCCAGCGCGGCGTCCATCGCCGCTTCGGCCTGGCTGCCGTTGCGCGGCGGCTGCGGGCAGAACTGGAACTCGACCCGCGCGCCCACCTGGGTGACGCACCAGGGCAGGTCGTGATGGGCGATGGCGGCGCGCAGGCCGTCGGCCACCTGGCCAGCCAGCGCATGCATGCCGGCGAAGGTGGCCGGCGTCATCAGCTGCGTGAGCGTGGCGCGCATCGCGGCCATGGCCAGCAGGTTGGCCGTGAGCGTGGTGCCGATGCCCGAATGGCCGGGCGGTGCGGCGCGCTTGGCCGCTTCGGCCCGCGCGGCCAGCTCGGCAGTGAAGCCGTAGGCCGCGCAAGGCATGCCGCCGCCCAGCGCCTTGCCCACCACCACCGCATCGGGCTGCAGGCCGTGGGCGCGGCCGTAGCCGCCGGGGCCGCTGCTCAAGGTGTGGGTTTCGTCCAGCACCAGCAGGCTGCCGTGGCGGCGGACGATGCGCTGCGCCTCGGCCCAGAAACCGGGCTCGGGCAGCACCATGCCGATGTTGGTCATCACCGGCTCGGCCAGCACGCAGGCCACGTCGCCGGGGGCCAGCGCGGCTTCCAGCGCGGCCAGGTCGTTGAACTCCACCACCCGGGTGGTGGTGGTCAGGTCGTGCACCTGGCCCAGCAGGCTGGCGCGCTGCACCGGCTGGCCGTGCACCAGGTCGACGAACACGTCGTCCACGGTGCCGTGGTAGCAGCCGTTGAACACCAACAGCACCTGGCGGCCGGTGGCCGCGCGCAGCCAGCGCAGCACGAAGCGGTTGGCATCGGTGGCGGTCATCGCGAACTGCCAGCGCGGCAGGCCGAAGCGCTCGGCCAGCAGCTCGCCCACCACGGCCGCGTCTTCATTGGGCAGCATGGTGGTCAGGCCACGGCGGGCCTGCGTGGCCAGAGCCTCGGCCACCGGGGCGGGCGAGTGGCCGAACATGGCGCCGGTGTCGCCCAGGCAGAAGTCGGCCAGGGTGTGGCCGTCGGCATCGGTCAGCGTGGCGCCGCGGGCTTCGGCCACCTGCAGCGCGAACGGGGTCGACCAGTCGTTCATCCAGTGCAGCGGCACGCCGAACATCAGCTGCGGCGCGGCGCGGTCCGACAGCGCGCGGCAGCGCGGATGGCGCTGCACATAAGCCTCGCGTTCACGCGCCAGCAGGGCCTGCACGCGGGCGGGTGGCACGCCGGTGGGGTGGGTGGGGTGCGTCATCGCGGGGTCCTTACACGAGCAGCAGCAGGTGTTCACGCTCCCAGGAGCTGATCACCCGGTTGTAGGTGGCGTATTCCAGTTCCTTGACCGCACAGAAGGCATCGACGAAGGTCTCGCCGAGCATCTCTTTGATCGGCTCGCTGGCCCGCATCGCGCGGATGGCGTCTTCCAGGTGGCGCGGCAGTTCATGGTCCACGGCCCAGGCGCTGCCGACGGTGGGTTCGCTGGGTAGCAGCCGGTCGCGCATGCCCAGGTAGCCGCAGGCCAGCGTGGCGGCCATGGCGAGGTAAGGGTTGGCGTCGACGCCGGGCACGCGGTTCTCCACCCGGCGGGCGGCGGGCCCGGACTTGGGCACGCGGATGCCGCAGGTGCGGTTGTCGTGACCCCAGCGCACATTGATGGGCGCCGACATGTAGGGCGCCAGCCGGCGGTACGAGTTGACGTAGGGCGCCAGCATCGGCATCACCTGCGGGATGTAGGTCTGCAGCCCGCCGATGAAGTGCTGGAACAGGTCGCTGGCGCTGCCATCGCGGTTGCTGAAGATGTTGCGGCCTTCGCCGTCGTTCAGGCTCTGGTGGATGTGCATCGCGCTGCCGGGCTCGCCCTCCATCGGCTTGGCCATGAAGGTGGCGAACACGCCGTGGCGCAGCGCCGTCTCGCGCACCGTGCGCTTGAACAGGAACACCCGGTCGGCCAGGTCCAGCGGGTCGCCGTGGCTGAAGTTGATCTCCATCTGGCCCGGGCCGGCTTCGTGGATCAGCGTTTCCACGCCCAGCTGGTGCTGGTCGCAGAAGGACGACAGCTCCATGAAGAAGGGATCGAAATCGTTGACGGCATCAATCGAATAGCTCTGGCGGCCCACCTCCGGCTTGCCGGTGCGGCCCAGCGGCGGCTGCAGCGGCTCATGCGGGTTCTGGTTGCGGGCCACCAGGTAGAACTCCATCTCGGGCGCCACGATGGGCTGCCAGCCGCGTTCGGCATACAGCGCCAGCACCCGGCGCAGCACCGCACGCGGCGAGATCTGCACCGGCTGCCCGCCCCATTCTTCGCAGTCGTGGATCACCACGGCCACTGGCTCGGCCGCCCACGGCACGATGCGCACCGTGGCCGCATCGGGCTTGCACACCATGTCGGGGTCGGTGTCGCCCACGTAAGGCCCGTTGTCGGGCTGCTGGCCATTGACGGTGTTGAGCAGCACGCTCTTGGGAATGCGCATCTCGCCCGAGGCCATGAACAGGTCGCGCGGGAGGATCTTGCCGCGCGCGATGCCGGTCATGTCGGGTATGACGCACTCCACCTCGTGGATGCGGTGCTGGGTGAGGAAGGTGTGGAGAGGGTCGGACATGGGCGCTGCCGTATGTTTTGTGATCACAAATATACATGCCAGCGCCACGGAGGCGGATGAAACAGCATGATGTGATCTCAAATTCAGCGGTCTTCCGAACGAACGCCGGCATGCCGCCGGCGACGTGCCAGCGCTTGATCCTGCGGCCGGCCCCGGCGTCAGCGCATAAAAGTCGAAAAAGCTTGCGCACCTGAAAAACCGTCTGCTATAGTCGTGGGCTGAACAGGCGCGTAGCTCAGCTGGTTAGAGCACCACCTTGACATGGTGGGGGTCGTTGGTTCGAGTCCAATCGCGCCTACCAAATTTGGTAGGGAAACAAGCACTTAGCGGAGACGCTAGGTGCTTTTTTCTTTGCGGTACGAAAGAGCGGTTGTGCGGCACCAACGGCGCCCGCCGCGGGGGTGGCCACCGCTCGGAGATCTGCCGGTTCGTGGCCGCCGTGGCCCTGTGTAGACTGGGGCCAGTTCCACATTCTGAGATTGCCGGCACGTGTGTCGGCAACCCGCACCGCTCGTGTCCAGCCTGACCCGCATGCTCTCCGTCCTCGACCTGTTCTCGCGGGACCACACCACGATGACGGCCGAACAGATCGCCGAGGCCCTGTCGCTGACGCGGACCACCTGCTACCGCTACACCCGCGAATTGAGCCTGGCCGGCCTGCTGGTCAGCCATGACGGGCATTTCATGCTGGGGCCGCGCATCATCGAGCTGGACCACCGCATGGTGCAGGCCGATCCGCTGATCAACGTCGGCGGGCCGGTGGTCAATGCGTTGGCCGTGGCGGTGGGGGCCACGGGCCTGCTGACCACCACCTACAACGACAAGGTGGTCAACGTGTACTCCTACAGCGGCTCGTCGCAGCCGTTGCCGATGTCCTTCGGGCGTGGCACCACCATGCCCACCTTCCGCTCGTCCACCTCCAAGATGCTGCTGGCGATGATGAGCCGCGGCCGGCTGCAGCGCCTCTTCAACAAGCATGCACAGGATCCCGACTGCCAGGCCATCGGCAGCACCTGGCTCGACTTCTGGCGGGCGCTGCAGGAGATCCGCCAGCAAGGCTACGCCGTGTCGCTGGGTGAGTTGAACCGGGGGCTGGCCGGCCTGTCGGTGCCGGTGAGCTACGGCAGCGGCGAGCTGGCCGGCTGCATGTCCCTGATCTTTGCGCGCGCCCAGTTCAACCGCTTCGACGTGGCCGTGCTGGCGCCGCGGCTGGTGGCCGCGGCCGACCAGATCGCGCGCTCACTGTCCTCCGTGGCCGGGCGCTGAGCACTTCGTTCATTCAGGAAGACAGGGCATGCTGCCGCCGGCCGGCCCGTGCCGTGCGTGAAGGCAGCTCGCCGAACAGCGCCTGGTAGTCGGCCGCGAAGTGGCTCAGGTGGTAGAAGCCCCAGCGGCCGGCGGCGTCGCCCACCGTCAACTCGTCGGCCCGGCTGCCCAGCAGCTCGCGCCGCACGCCGTTGAGCCGGATGCTGCGGATGTAGTTCACCGGCGTGGTGCCCGTCACCGCACGAAAGCTGCTTTGCACCGTGCGGCGGCTGATGCGCAAGCGCTGGCACAGGTCGAGCACCGAGGGAGGTGTCCTGGGTTCCGCCACCGCCATCTGGTGGCACTTCTCGACGATGAAGCTGCCCGGTGACGAGGGCAGCTTCTGCCGCCGGTCCACCGCCGGATCGGCCAGCAGGCAGGTCAGCTCTTCGAACAGGTGCTGCTCCATCTCGCATTCCAGCGGCGCTTCATCGTCGCCATCCGCCATGGGCAGGAAGCGGCCCAGCAGCGCCAGCAGGCGCTCGCGGCTGCGCATCAGCCGCTCGCGCGGCACGCGGATCACCGGCTGGCGCAGCCACGCCTGCAACTCGCGGCCCCAGGGCGATGCATCCAGGCTGCGGGCAAAGCTCTCGCGGTCGAGGGTGATGGACAGCAGGTCCATGCCCGGGGGCATGTGGAACATGAAGTCTTCGCCGCCCTTGAGCACGAACACGCAGTGCTCGTCGGCCTCGCGGCCCTGCATGCGGGTGGGGCCGGGCACCGCCAGCGGCAGCGCAAAGCACACCCGGTCGCGCGGTGCCTGGCCCTGCTGCACCAGTCGCTGGTTGATGTGCTCGCGGAAGAACTGGAAGCGCCGCCCTTCGATCCGTTGCAGCGAGCTGCGCACCAAACCAGGCGTGATCTGGTGGTAGGTCTGGTCCCAGGCGGGAACGGATGCCGCATGGAGGTGCACGTCTTCGAACTGCTCGGTGGTTTGCTTCATGGCGTGTGACTTCAGTGAATCCCGTTTTGCGGGATCGCAAGAAGTGTGCGCGCTGTCCCTGGCCCTGAGAACCAAGGAAACCCGCGACCGGCGCGCGGGGCCACCTGCTGATTTGGGCTAACGCGCGCTGCGGTGCCGCCACTGAAATGCAGGCCGTGGCCGATGGCCCCCCAACCTGCGAAGCACCATGCCCGACTCCTTCCAGCATTTCATCGACGGCCAGGCCGCCGAGGCCAGCGACGGCGGCCGCCTGCCGTTGATCGACCCCGTGACCGAAGCCGAGTACGGCAGTGCCGCGCGTGGCACTGCCAGCGACGTGGACCGCGCCGTGCAGGCTGCGCACCGGGCCCTGAAGCACGGCCCCTGGCGCCAGCTGTCGGCGCCGGCGCGTGCCCGCCTGCTGCTGCGGCTGGCCGACCTGGTCGAGCGCGACGGCGACCTGCTGGCCGACATGGACGCCCGGGCCATCGGCCGCTCACCGATGGAGCCCCGCATGATGGACGTGCCGAACGCGGTGGCCAACCTGCGCGCCGCCGCGGGCTGGGCGAATGCGCTGGAAGGCCGCACCGTGCCCACAGGCGGCTACATGGGCACCCGCACCTTCGCCTACACGGTGCGCGAACCGGTGGGCGTGGTGGGCGCCATCGTGCCCTGGAATTCGCCGCTGATGATCCTGACCTGGAAGCTGGCGGCGCTGCTGGCGGCGGGCTGCACGGTGGTGGTCAAGCCCTCGGAAGAAACACCGCAATCGGCGCTGCATGTGGCGCGCCTGTGCCAGGAAGCGGGCCTGCCCGACGGCGTGGTGAACGTGGTCACCGGCGTGGGCGAGGTGGTGGGCCGGGCGCTGTGTGAACACCCGCTGGTGGCCAAGATCAGCTTCACCGGCAGCCCCGAAGCCGGGCGTGAGGTGCAGCGCAGCGCCGCACCGCTGTTCAAGCACGTGGCGTTGGAACTGGGCGGCAAGAGCCCGCAGATCGTGTTCGACGACGCGCCGTTCGAAGACGCGGTGCGCGGCTGTGCGATGGGGCTCTTCGTCAACCAGGGCCAGGTGTGTGCGGCCGGCTCGCGCATCCTGGTGCAGCGCGGCGTGGCCGAGCGCTTCGTGCAGGCGCTGGCGCAGGCGGCCACGGCCGTGACGCCGGGGCCCGTGGCCAAGCGCGCGCAGATGGAGCGGGTCAACCGCTTCATCCAGTCGGGCATCGACGAAGGGGCGCGGCTGGCGGCCGGCGGCGTGTCGCAGCCGGAGCGCGGCTGGTTCGTGCGGCCCACGGTGTTTGCCGAGGCGCGCAACGACATGACCATCGCCCGCGAAGAGATCTTCGGCCCGGTGGGCACGGTGATCCCGTTCGACACCGAGGCCGAGGCCACGGCGCTGGCCAACGACTCGCGCTACGGGCTGGCGGCCACGGTGTGGACCTCGGACCTCACCCGTGCCCATCGGCTGGCCCATGCGCTGGAAGTGGGGGCGGTGGGCATCAACTGCTGGAGCCCGCTGGACGCCAACCTGCCCTGGGGCGGCGTCAAGACCAGCGGCCTGGGCCGCGAAGGCGGCTTCGGCGGTGCGCTGGCCTACACCGAAGAGAAGGTCGTCACCCTGCTGATGCCCGACGCCTAGGCCCCGCCCACCACACGTTCTGCGCCTGCCTTTCATCACCCCCACTGCGGGAGCCACTGCCATGAACATCTCCGTCCGCCGGGCCAGCCCCTGGCTGGCTGCATTCACCCTGGCCTGCCTGGGCGTGTGCCCGCCGGCCCAGGCCACCGACGCCAGCGCGCTGGACAAGCTCACGCCTTCGGGTGCCACGCGTGAGGCCAGCAAGGACGGCAGCATCCCCGCCTGGGAGGGCGCGGTGCCGCCCCTGCCCGGTTACGAGTGGGGCAAGCTGCGCCGCGACCACTGGAAGTACAAGGACGACAAGCCGCTGTTCACCATCGACGCCTCCAACGTCGACCAGTACGCCGACCGCCTGTCGGCCGGTCAGGTGGCCATGCTCAAGCAGCGCAAGGACTACCGCATGGACGTGTACCCGACGCGCCGCACCTGCGGCGTGCCGGACTTCGTGGCGGCCAACACGCGCAAGAACGTGGGCACTGCGCGGCTGAGCGAAGACGGCTGGAGCCTGAAGGAAGCCACCGTGCCGGGCTACCCGTTCCCGCTGCCGGACAACGGCCTGCAAGCCATGTGGAACGCCAAGATGCGCTACCGCGGCGTGGGCATCGACTACAAGGCCACCATCACCGCCGTCTCGCCGCGCCGCGGCAGCACCGAATGGATCCGCGCCGACTCCGAGCAGACCTTGTTCATCCCCAGCGGGGCCAAGGGCAGCACCGCGCTGTCGTCGCTGCCGCCGGTGGAGTTCTTCGTGTACTTCGCGTACACGGCGCCGGCTGCGCTGGCGGGGCAGGCGCTGGCCGTCTCGCAGTTCATCAACCAGGCCGAGAACGAGACCTTCTACTACTTCCCCGGCCAGCGGCGGGTGCGGCGCATGCCCACGTATTCGCACGACTCGCCGCAGATCGGCATGGAGAACCAGTACACGCTGGACGAGCCCAACGTGTTCAACGGTGCGCTCGACCGCTTCGACTGGAAGCTGGTGGGCAAGCGCGAGATGCTGGTGCCCTACAACGCCTTTGGCGCCTACGACTTCAAGGCGAAGTTCGAGGACGTGGCGCGGCCCGACTTCATCGCGCCCAGCCACCGCCGCTATGAGCTGCACCGGGTGTGGGTGGTGGAAGCCACCGTCAAGGCCGGCATGCGCCACTCCGCGCCCAAGCGCACCGTCTACCTGGACGAGGACAGCTGGGCGCCGGTGATGATGGACGACTTCGACGGCCAGGGAAAACTGGCCAAGCTGCGCGAAGGCTTTCCGGTGCCGGTGTTCGAGACCGGCTCCTGCGACGTGATGGCGATGGTCCAGTACAACGTGCAGGAGGGCCGCTACGTGTTCGACACGCATGCGGTGGGCGTGGGCAAGGACGCACGCTGGGTGACCGAGCCCAATGGCCCGCGCTTCAAGCCGGGCTTCTACACCGCCGACAACCTGCGCGCCATCAGCGAACGCTGATCGCCGCCCGCCCGCAAGGAACGCCCCATGCGCGACATCTCCACCCCTGTGCGCTGCAGCGTGGCTGCAGCCGCCGTGCTCGCCTGCACGCCCGCTGCCCAGGCCTTCCGCTTCGAGGCGGGGGGCATCCAGGGCAACTTCGATTCCACGCTGACCGTGGGCACCGGCATCCGCGTGAAGGACCGCGACTGCACCCTCATCGTGCAGGGCGCCAGCGGCAGCGGCGCGCCGGCCGGCTGCCTGGCGGCCACCTCCGCGCTGGGCGACCAGGGCGACCTGAACTACGCCCGCGGCGATGCCTTCACCACCTACCTCAAGGGCAACCACGAGCTGCTGCTCAAGCTGCCCGGCGAGGTCACGGCCCTGGGCCGCGTGAATTGGGTGCGCGACTTCACCGCCACCGACACCACCGGCCAGCTCAGCGCCACCAGCCCGCCGCTCAGCGACGGCCTGGCCGGCGATGCGCGGCGCGACCTGCGCTTCAAGGCCCGGGTGCTCGACCTGTGGGTGAGCAAGACCTTCAGCGTGGGCGAGCAGCAGCTGCGCGTGCGCGCCGGCAACCAGGTCATCAGCTGGGGCGAAAGCCTGTTCCTGCCAGGCGGCATCAACGCCACCAATGCGGTGGACGTGATGCGTCTGTCGCAGCCCGGCACCCAGCTGAAGGAGGCGGTGCTGCCGGCGCCCATCGTCAGCGTGGCCTCGGGCCTGGGCGAGGGCTTGAACATGGAGGCGTATGTGCAGGCGCACTGGAATGCCAACTACCTGCCGCCCACCGGCAGCTACTGGTCCACCGCCAACGGCATGGGCAAGGGCCATGCGGCCTACGGCCTGGTGGACGGCAAGGCCTCCAACGGCGGGCAATGGGGCCTGGCGCTGAAGTACCAGCCCAAGGGCACGCAGCTCAACCTGGGTGCCTATGCGCTCAACTACCACGACAAGGCGCCCAACTTCAGCGTGAACGCGGGCGGCGCCGGCGTGCCCGGCTGGGCCTATGCGGAAAACCGGCGTCTCTACGGGCTGAGCGCCAACCTGCCCGTGGGCGACTGGGCGCTGGGCACCGAGCTGTCCTACCGGCCGCGCGACGCGGTCTCGCTCAACTCGGCCACCACGGGCTGTGCCTCGCAAGGCGGCAACTGCTGGGTCGACGAGAAGAAGCTGCAGTGGCACCTCACCGGCCTGCTGAGCCTGTCGCCCAGCACCGGCGGTGGCCTGCTGCGGCTGCTGGGCGCCGACACCGCCACCTTCATGGCCGAAGCGGTGGTGGTGCGCTACCCGAAGCTCAAGCGCTTTTATGGCGACGACCCGATCTCGGCCGGGGCCTGGGGCTGGGGCAAGGAATTCGACCCCGCTGCGCCAGCACAGCCGGTGGGCAGCAAGACCACCTGGGCCTACAACTTCGACTTCAGCTGGGTGTACGACGGCACGCTGATCGAAGGCTGGCAGGTGGTGCCCGAGGTGTACTACTTCCAGGTGGTCAAGGGCCGCACGCCCAACGGGGCGGGGCAGTTGATGGAGGGTGCCAAGTCGGTCAACCTGACGGTGAGCTTCATCCAGAACCCGGCGAACTGGCAGGCCGCGATCAACTACGCCGCCTTCTTCGGCGGCAGGACGGTGTTCGACCAGCCGCTGCGCGACCGCAACTTCGTCGGCCTCACGCTGTCGCGCAACTTCTGAGGCCGCCATGTTGCGCATCGAGCACTTCGTGTTCCGCCACCGCGGCCCGCTGCTGGCGGTGCTGCTGGCCTTCACGGCCGTGATGGGCTGGTTCGCCCTGCAACTGCGCATGGACGCCGGCTTCGACAAGCAGATGCCGGTGGGGCACGAGTACATCGACACCTTCCGCACCTACCGCGACGACGTGCTGGGTGCCAACCGGCTGACGGTGGTGGTGCGTGCGCGCAGCGGCTCGATCTGGACCCCCGCCGCGCTCAAGCGCCTGTATGAGGTGACGCAGGCGGTGAGCTACCTGCCCAATGTCGAGCGCCTGGGCGTTCAGTCGCTGTGGACGCCCAACAGCTTCGTCAACGAGATCACCGAAGAAGGCTTTCGCGCCGATCCGCTGATCGACGGCACCACCACACCCGAGGCCCTGCAGTCCGACACCCATCGCCGCCATCCGCAGCGCCACGCGGCAAGGCGGCTACGTGGGCACGCTGGTGTCGCGCGACGAAACCAGTGCCATGGTCACGGCCGAGCTGATCGAGGTGGGCGCCGATGGCGCGAAGCTGGATTACGTGGCCTTCAACCACCTGCTGGAGCAGCAGATCCGCAGCCGCTTCGAGGACGCCGACTTCGAGATCCAGATCATCGGCTTTGCCAAGCAGATCGGCGACATTGCCGACGGCGCGCAGTCGGTGCTGCGCTTTTGCGCGGTGGCTCTGGTGCTCACCGCGCTGGCGGTGTACTGGTACTGCCACTCGCTGCGTTTCACGCTGCTGCCCATCGTGTGCTCGCTCACCTCGCTGGTGTGGCAGTTCGGCACACTCAGGCTGCTGGGCTTCGGGCTCGACCCGCTGGGCGTGCTGGTGCCGTTCCTGGTGTTTGCCATCGGCGTGAGCCACGGGCTGCAGCAGATCAACTACATCGTGCGACAGATCGCAGCCGGGCACGACAACTTCACGGCCTGCCGGCAGAGTTTCTCGGGGCTGCTGATTCCCGGCACGCTGGCGCTGGTCACCGCGCTGGTGTCCTTCATCACCTTGCTGCTGGTGCCCATTCCGATGGTGCGCGAGCTGGCCATCGCCGCATCTCTGGGCGTGGCCTACAAGATCGTCACCAACCTGGTGATGCTGCCGGTGGTGGCCTCGTACTTCCGGGTGGACAAGGCCTTTGCCGAACGGGCCGTGCTCAAGCGCGAGCAGCGCTCGGGCTGGCTGCGGCAGCTGGCACGGGTGGCGCAGGGCCGTCATGCGGTGGTGGTGGTGCTGCTGTCGGCCGGCGTTTTCGGCCTCGCGGTCTGGCAGAGCCGCGACCGCGTGGTGGGCACGCTGCAGCCCGGCGCGCCCGAGCTGCGGGAGGACGCGCGCTTCAACCGCGACGCGGTGGCCATTGCCGGCAGCTACGACACCGGCCTGGACTGGCTCACCGTGGTGTTCGAAGCGCCGCCCGACAGCTGCGACAAGGTGAACCTGGCGCTGGCGCAGGACCGCTTCGTGTGGGCAATGGAGCCGGTCGAGGGCGTGCTGTCGGTGTCTTCGTATGCCGGCCAGCTGCGGCTCTACAACGAGGGCTACAACGAAGGCCAGCCCAAGATGAACGTGGTGCCGCTGGATGCCGGCAACGTGGCGGCGCTGTCCACCGAGATCGCGCGCATCCGCGGGATGATGCGCAAGGACTGCAGCATGACGGCGGTGCACCTCTTCCTCACCGACCACCAGGCCACCACCATCCGGCGGGTGGTGGATGCCGTCAAGCAATTCAGGCAGCAGCAGGCGCTGCCCGGTGTGAACATCCGGCTGGCTTCGGGCAATGCCGGCGTGCTGGCCGCCATCGACGAAGAAGTGGAGCGCAGCGAACTGCCGATGATGCTGTACGTGTACGCCTGCATCGTGCTGCTGGTGCTGCTGGTCTACCGCGACCTGCGGGCGGTGGTGGCCTGCTGCCTGCCGCTGACCATCGCCACCTTCATCGGCTACTGGTTCATGAAGGAGCTGCAGATCGGCCTGACCGTGGCCACGCTGCCGGTGATGGTGCTGGCGGTGGGCATCGGCGTCGACTACGCCTTCTACATCTACAACCGGCTGCTGATGCACATGGCCGAGGGCCAGCCGATCGAGCAGGCCATCGAGCAATCGCTGCTGGAGGTGGGCATGGCCACCATCTTCACCGCCATCACGCTGGCGGTGGGCGTGGCCACCTGGTCGTTCTCCGACCTCAAGTTCCAGGCCGACATGGGCAAGCTGCTGGCCTTCATGTTCATGGTGAACATGGTGATGGCGATGACCACGTTGCCGGCCGTGGCCGTGGTGCTGGAACGCCTGTTTCCGCGCCGCCAGCCCGTGCGTGCCACCCGCCTGCAACACCACTGAACATCATGCGTCGACTGCTCCAGTTCCTGCTGACGGGCTGCATGGCCGCGGCCGCCTGCCACGCCCCTGCGCAGCCGCCATTGCCGGCCGAGCCGCTGCTACGGCCCGCGGTGCTCAGCCCCCATGCGCTGCAAGGCGCGGTGCTGGCCAGCGCCCGTGCGGGCAACCGCCTGGTGGCCGTGGGCGACCGCGGCATCGTGCTGCTGTCCGACGACCAGGGCCGCAGCTTCCGGCAGGCGGCGGCGGTGCCGGTGGACCTGATGCTCACTTCGGTGAGCTTTGCCGACGATCGGCACGGCTGGGCCGTGGGCCACGGCGGCCTGGTGCTGGCCACGCAGGACGGTGGCGAACACTGGACGGTGCAGCGCCAGGACCTGCAGGCCGATCGGCCACTGTTCGCGGTGCACTTCTTCGACGCGCAACACGGCGTGGCCGTGGGCCTGTGGTCGCTGATGCTGGTCACCGATGATGGCGGCGCGCATTGGCGCAGCGTGAGCCTGCCCGCGCCACCGGGCGCCACCAAGGCCGACCTCAACCTGTTCAGCCTGTTCGCCGACGCGCAGGGTCGTGTGTTCGCGGCCGGCGAGCGGGGCATGGTGCTCACGTCCACCGACCGGGGTACCACCTGGGCCTATGCCGCCACCGGCTACAAGGGCTCGCTGTGGACCGGGGCGGCGCTGCCCGGCGGCGTGCTGCTGGTCGGCGGCCTGCGTGGCTCGCTCTACCGCAGCGCCGACGGTGGCCGCAGCTGGGCGCGGGTGCCGGTGGACGCCCGGTCGTCCATCACCCAGATCGTGGCCGAGGGTGACCGCGTGCTGGCGGTGGGCCTGGACGGGCTGATGCTGCGCAGCGACGACGCCGGCCGCAGCTTTGCCATTGAGTGGCTGCCGGGCCGCGCCGCGCTCACCAGCCTGAGCCTGGTAGTGGGCCGCCGTCCGGTGCTGTTCTCCCGGCAGGGTCCCGTGGCGACCACATCGGTCACGGCGGCCACGGAGGCAGCGCAGGTGCGTTGAGCCTGCGGCGGCGGCCTCATGCGTCTACCATCGCGCCCCGTTTCGACGGGGCTTTCCCGTTCTCCAGCTTCTTGATCGCCGTGAAAAATCCTGGCTCCGTCCTTCCTTCCTCCACCGCTGGCCAGCGCTACGCCGGCAGCTTGCGCGCCGTTCACTGGCTGCGTGCGCTGGTGGTGCTCGGCACCCTGTCCGCGGGCCTGTTGATGGTGAATCTGCCCGACGACATGGCCGTCAAGTTCGAGCAGCTCTATCCCAACCACAAGCAGTTCGGCGTGCTGGCGCTGCTGCTGGTGCTGCTGCAGCTGGTGCTGCGCTGGCGCCGCGGCGTGCCGGCGCTGCCGCACAGCCTGCAACCTTGGGAACGCCGGCTGTCGCACCTCACCCATGGCCTGATGTACCTGCTGCTGGTGCTGGTGCCCTTGATGGGCTACGCCATGTCCAGCAGCTTCACGCAAAGCGACGGCGTGCCGTTCTTCTTCTTCGGCCACCTGCCCGAGCTGCTGCCCAAAAACGACGCGCGCTTCGAGGTGTTCCAGCTGCTGCACCGCTACCTGGCGTGGACGCTGCTGGCGCTGGTGGTCATGCACGTGGCCGGCGCGCTCAAGCACCGCTTCTTCGACGCCGACCCCGACAGCGACGTGCTGCGCCGCATGCTTTGAAAGGTCAGCGGCGTGCCGGCTGCCAGGGTGCCGATTCAGGCTACCGCTGGCCGGCGGCGCCCGACACCATGTCGACACCCGGCGGCCGTTGCCGCCGTTTCCTTGATGAAGAGGTGAGACATGGTTGAAGCGCAACTGGAAGCCCTGAACTTCCCCGATGCCCCCCACATGGTGACCGCGGCCTTTCCCGGCCCGCGTGCACAAGAAGCACTGGCCCTGTCGGCCCGCACCGAATCGATGGCGCGCGGCGGTGGCCGCATGCCGGTGGTGATGGACCGCGCCTTCGGCGTGACTTTCAAGGACCCCGACGGCAACACCTTCATCGACCTGTCGGCCGGCGTGGGCGTGAGCAGCGTCGGCCGGTGCCACCCCAAGGTGGTGGCGGCGATGCGCCAGCAGTCGGAGTCGCTGATGCACTCGATGGAGGTCAACAGCACCCGCCGCACCGAACTGGCCGCCAAGATCTCCGAGATCATGCCCGAGGGGCTGCGCGGCAACTGCATCACCTACTTCGCGCAAAGCGGGAGCGACGCACTGGAAGCCGCCGTCAAGTTCGCCAAGCGCGTGACGGGCCGCCACCAGATCATCGCGTTCCATGGCGCCTACCACGGCGTGTGGCATGCCTCCGGCTCGCTGACCACAGGCACCGCCTATCGCAAGGGTTTCGGGCCTTTCATGGCCGGCGTGATCCATGCGCCTTACCCCTATGCCTACCGCTTTCCGTTCGACACCACGCACAAGAGCGCGGAGCAAGTGGCCGGCGAGTACGTGGACTACCTGCTGAACACGCCGTACACCGGCGCCGACGACGTGGCCGCGGTGATCGTGGAGCCGGTGCAGGGCGAAGGCGGCTACGTGCCGCCGGCGCCCGAATTCCTGCAGCTGCTGCACAAGGCCTGCGACAAGAGCGGTGCGCTGCTGATCGTCGACGAGGTGCAGGCCGGTGCCGGCCGCACCGGCAAGATGTGGGCGGTGGAACATTCGGGCGTGAAGCCCGACATGCTGACCTTTGGCAAGGGCATGGGCGGCGACGTGCCGATGGCCGGCCTGGTGATGCGCGCCGACCTGGCCGAGAAGATTCCCGACGGCTCGGCGCCCAACACCTTCGCCGCCAACTCGGTGTCGGCCGCCGTGTCGCTGGCCAACATCGCGCTGCTGCAGGACCCCGAGCTGAACCTGGTCGAACGGGCCCACCACCTGGGGCTGGAAGCGCAGGAACGCATCCGCGGCTTCAACAGCCCCTTCGTGGGCGAAGTGCGCGGCCGCGGGCTGATGATCGGCATCGAGCTGGTGGAAGACCGCGCCACCAAGGAGCCCCTGAGCCGCGAGCACCTGGGTCAGCTGATGGCGTACCTCACCAGCCACGGCGTGCTGATGATCCCCTGCGGCCGCTACACCAATGTGATGCGGGTGATGCCCTCGCTGACCATTCCGCGGCAGCTGCTGCACAAGGCGCTGGATATCTTCGGCGACGCGCTGCGGACGCTGTGAGCACAAGCCGGGGGCAGGGCCCCCGGCCTTGATCAGTTCATCTGGGTCACGAACTTGGTGACCAGGTAGGCATCGAAGGTTTCGGTGCCGCCTTCGCTGCCCATGCCGCTGTCCTTGATGCCGCCGAACGGGATCTCGGACGGGGCCATGCCGAAGTGGTTGATGTTGACCATGCCCGCTTCCAGCAGGCTGGCCAGGCGGTAGGCGTGGCGGGTGGCGCCGGTGAAGGCATAGGCGGCCAGGCCGAAGGGCAGGCTGTTGGCGATGCCGATGGCTTCGTCCAGTTCGTCGAATGGCAGCAGCGCGGCCATCGGGCCGAAGGGTTCATCGCGCATCAGGCGGCTGCCGGGCGCGGGGTTCAGCACCACCGTGGGGGCAAAGAAATGGCCTTGGTCGCCGATGCGGCTGCCACCGGTGGCCAGCTCGCCGCCGGTGGCGCGGGCATCGTCGGCGAAGGCCTGCAACTCGGCCAGCCGGCGCTGGCTGGCCACCGGGCCCATCTGCGTGCCGGGGTCCAGGCCAGGCCCCACGCGCAGGGCCCGTGTGCGTTGCAGAAAGCGTTCGGCAAAGCGCTCGAACACCGGCCGCTGCACCAGAAAGCGGGTGGGCGACACGCACACCTGCCCGGCGTTGCGGAACTTGTAGGGCGCCAGCAGGTCGGCGGCGCGGTCCACGTCGGCATCGGCGCAGACGATCACCGGCGCATGGCCGCCCAGCTCCATCGTCGTGCGCTTCATGTGCTGGCCGGCCAGTGCTGCCAGCTGCTTGCCCACGGGCACCGAACCGGTGAAGGAGACCATGCGCACGATGGGCGACTCGATCAGGTGGCGCGACAGCGCATCGGCCGGCCCCCACACCACGTTCAGGCAGCCGGGCGGCAGGCCTGCATCGTGGAACAGGCGGGCCAGCGCCACGGTGGCGCTGGGCGCATCCGCCGGGCCCTTGAGCAGCAGCGTGCAGCCGCTGGCCAGCGCCGCCACCACCTTGCGCAAGGCCTGGTTGAACGGAAAGTTCCAGGGCGAAAAAGCGGCGCAGACGCCGATGGGTTCACGCAGCACCGTCTGCCGCACCTCGGGCAGGCGCGCCGGGATCACCCGGCCATAGATGCGGCGGCCTTCTTCGGCATGCCATTCGGCATGCTCGGCGCTGCCGGTCACCTCGGCCAGCGCTTCGGCCAGAGGCTTGCCCTGGTCGCGGGTGATGTCGCGGGCGATGTCGGGGGCCCGCTCGCGGGCCAGCGCTGCGGCGCGCCGCAGGATCTCGGAGCGTTTGAGCGGCGACTCGAACCGCCAGCTGGCGAAGGCGCGCTGGGCCGCCGCCAGGGCGCGGTCGAGGTCGTCGGGCGTGCCCCGCGGCAGTCGGCCCAGCAGGCTGCCGTCGGCCGGGTTGAACACCGGTTGCGAGTCGCGGGGGCCGACCTCGACAAACTCGCCGTCGATGTACTGGCACAGGGTGGCGTAGGGCGCCGTGGCGTCAGGGGTGGGCATGGGCTTCAGGCCGCGAGGCGTTGCTCGGGCGCTTGCAGGTCGGTGAAGGCCGCGAACTGCCGGGTCACCTCGGGCAGGTCGGCCGGGCTGCAGTGGGCGGCGATGTAGCGGTCGGGGCGCAGCACCAGCAGCCGGCCGCCAGGGTGCGCATCCATCCAGTCGGACAGCTGGTTGTCCACGTCCTCCACGCACACGGTGCCGTGGGCGGAAGCCATGCGGGCGCCTGGCTGGTCGCCGCAGCGGGCGCGGTCCACCCGCACGAAGCGGGCGCCCAGCTGCTGCCAAAAGGCCAGTTGGTCGGGGGGCAGCGCGTCTTGCGGGTCGGTCTGCCAGCCCACCAGCGCGAACCAGGGGCCCAGCGCTTCGTCCAGCTTCACCCGCTGGCCATCCGCGTCTTCCACGTCGGGCTGTATCAGCATGCGGCCCACCATGGGGGAGCCGGGGCTGCGCACCACCACGCCCTGCTCGTAACGCGGCATCGGCTTGAAGCGCATCTGCAGCACGTAGTGGCGCAGGCCGGGCAGCCAGCGCGCCGCACTGAAGAAGCGGTCGCGCAGCCAGGCCTTGAGGCGGTTGCGCGGCATCAGCATGGCGCCGAACAGGTCGGCCAGGTCGATCATGGCCTGTGCATGGCGGTGCCGCTCGTCGTGGTAGCTGGCCAGCACCGAGGGCTTCAACCGGCCTTGCACGATGCCGGCCAGCTTCCATCCCAGGTTGCCCGCATCGCGCAGGCCGGCGTTCAGGCCCTGGCCGATCCACGGCGGCGACAGGTGGGCCGCATCGCCGATCAGCGCCACGCGGCCGACCACGAAGCGGTCGGCCACGCGTGAATGGTGGGTGTAGGTGCGGGCACGCACGATCTCCACCGCTGCCGGATCAAGGACATAGGGCGCCAGCAGCCGCCGCACCGAAGCGGGCTCGGCGATGGCCTGCTCGTCTTCATGCGGAAAGACCATGAACTCCCAGCGGCGGTAACCATAGGGCAGGTAGATGCAGACGTTGGGCCGCCGCGGGTCGCAGTTGAGCGCGGTGTAGGGCGCATCCAGCGGGGCATTGCGCACGTCCACCACCAGCCATTTGATGGCATGGGTGCGGCCCAGCAGCTGGGCGCCCACCCAGTCGCGCATCGGGCTGCGGCCACCATCGGCGCCCACGCAGTAGTCGCAGGCCAGGGTGTAGGCTTGGCCCTGGGCATCGCGCACCTGCAGCCGCACGCCGTGGTCGTCCTGGGTCAGGCCCAGCACCTCTTCACCCAGGCGCAATTCCACCTGCGGGTAGCGCTGCAGGCCCCGGCGCAGCGTCTTCTCGGCGATCTGCTGCATGAAGATGTTGCGGCGCCACCAGCCGTATTCGCGGGTGGAAGCGCGGATGTCGGCAAAGCAACGGCCATCGGCGCGGAACATGCGCAGCGGCACATTGGGAATCATGTCGCGCAGCAGTGGCTCGGCCAGCTGAACGGACTGGAAGAGGCGCAGCGCTTCGTCGTCCATGCCGACCGCGCGCGGGTATTCCAGGATCTGGCGCTCACGCTCGATGACCACGGTGCGCACGCCCTGCGCACCCAGCAGGTTGGCCAGCGCGATGCCGTTGGGCCCGCCGCCGACGATGACGACCGGTACACGCTGAAGCGGTGGTTGGGCGCTCATGGCAGGCGCCGCGGCCGGGCGGCCACGTCCAGGTCGGCCAGGAAGGCGTGCAGCGGCGCCTCGAAGCCGGGCAGGTTGTCGTCGTGCACGTAGTGGCTGGCATCGGCCACCTCGGCGAGGCGGATGCAGGGGTTGCGCTGCGCCATGGCCTGTGCGGTGTCGCGTGCCAGGAAGTCGGAGCAGGCACCGCGCAACAGCAGCGTGGGCACGGTCAAGGCGTCCACATGCGGCCACAGGTCCACCAGCTGCTGCGGCGTGGCCGCCAACCGTGCGGCAGCGATGCCGGCGGCATCGTGGCGCCAGACCACGCTGCCGTCGGCATCGGCCTTCATCGAATGGCGCACGCGGGCCGACAAGGCGGCCTCGGACACCCCGGGCCGTTGCGCACGCCAGAAGGCTTGCGCCTCGGCCCAGCCCGCAAAGCGGTCGGGCGTGGCCTGCAGCTCACGGCGGATGCGTTCGGCCCCGGCCGAGGAGGCCGAGGCGCCGGGGCCCATGTCCTCGATGACCAGGCCGTGCAGGCGCTGTGGGTTGGCTGCCGCATGGACGAAGGCGGTGGCACCGCCCATCGAGTGGCCCAGCAGGATGAAGCGGTCGAGCCGAAGCTCATCGACCAGGGCCTGCAGGTCGCGCAGGTAATGCTCGGTGAAGTAGCGGCGCTGCGGGTCCCAGTCGCTGTGGCCGCGACCGCGCTGGTCCAGCGCGATGAAGCGGTAGCGGTCGGCCAGCGGCAGCGCCACCGGCTCCCAGGTATGGGCAAAGCTGCGCAGGCCGTGCAGCGCCACGATGGCGGGCGCGGCGATGTCGCCCCATTCCACGCAGCGCAGGTTCAGGCCTTCGCTGCGGATCCAGGTTTCACGCACGTGGGTGCTCATGGTCGGGCGGGCGCTGGCTTCACACCAGGCCGTCTTGGCCCTTGACGTCGCGCGCCTGCAGCCCACCCAGCCGGGCGTTCAGGCGGCCACGGGTGGCAAAGGCCCAGACGATCAGCAGCTCGTCGCGGTTGGGCGCGTCGTTGAACATCACGCTGATCGAGTCGTAGTGCGAGCGCACGTACAGCGCGTCCTTGTGGGCCAGCGGCACGTCGAGCACGGTGCCGGGCCCGCCGCGCTTGCCGGTGGAAGGCACCCACGACTTGCCACCGCCCACGCCGTCGCGCACGGGGTTGGCGGCAGGGTTGGTGAGCAGGGCATTGCCGTGTTCGTACTCGCCGTCGATGCCCACCAGGCAGGCCTTGCCGTAGCTCTCTACGGCCTGGCCGGCGGCCGCTTCGCGGATGCGGCGGCCGAACTCGGCGCCCAGCAGCGGTGAAGGCGCGATGAAGGGCGAGAGATCGGCCTCATAGCGGCCGGCATAGGGGTTGTGGATCGCGGCGGCGATGACGATCTTGCGCAAGGGCGCGCCGTCGGCGGGCTGGCCGGTTTCGCCGGCCAGGGTGTCCTCGATCTGGAGGTACCACTTGCGGATGTGGTAGCCGTGGAAGTTGGGGGCCTGGTTCATGGCTTGCTCGCAGTGCGTCGGTCGGTCAGTCGAAAAGCGGCTGCAGCTCGATGGGGTCGCTGGCCGCGTTGTATTGCGTCATCAGGCGCTTGCCTTCGGCGTCGTCGTGCTCGCGTTCGCAGAAGAACTCGAGCCGGTTGCCGTCGGGGTCGTTGAAGTACACGCCGATGCCGGCCTTGTGGTCGGTGATCTTCACGATGGGCACGCCGCGGCGCAGCAGCATCCCGTACAGGCGCCGCAGTTCGTCCAGGTCGCCGGCGATCTCCAGCCCGTAGTGCTGCAGGCCGATGGTGCCCAGCTCCGCCGGCGTCTGCGCCTTGATGAGGGCGATGTCATGGTGCTTCTGGCCGAAGGACATGAAGGTCCAGCGCGGCTCGCTGGCCACCTGCTCCATGCCCAGCACCTCGGCGTACCAGCGGCCGGAAGTCACCGGGTCGCGCACGTACAAGGCCACATGGGTGCGTTGCACGCGCGGCACCGGCAGGCGCTGGCCGGGTTGCAGCGGCGGAATGTCGGGTCGTGTGGTCATGGGCTCAGTCGGTGGATTGCGCCTGGGCCACCAGCGGCGCCTTCACCGGCGTCCAGGCCACCGCGGTGATCTCGGGGAACGACCGCCATTCCTTGTGCCAGCTGCGGCCGCCGTCGGTGGAGCGAAAGAGGTCGCCGTACTTGGTGCCGGCATACAGCCGCGTGGGGTCCGCGCCGTGGCCGCCCAGCGCCCAGAAGGTGGAGTTGGGCGGCGTCTCCAGCTGCATCTCGGTCCAGTGGAAGCCGCGGTCGCTGGAGCGGTAGAGCCTCGTCTTGAGCCCGGGCGTGCCGTCGCCGATGGCCATCAGCAGCTCGTCGTCGCTGCCCGGCAGCGGCATCACCGTGCGGGTGTAGTACAGGCCGTCGAAGCGCTGCTTCGACAGCTGCCCATCCCAGGTCTGGCCATCGTCCTGGCTCACGTACACCGCATTGACCGTGAGCACGATGAAGGTGCGCGGCGCGCTGGCCGTGGCCGGCAGGATGGAGATGGCATGGATGTCGGAGCTGCGGATGGCCTTGCGCGGATCGTCCAGCCGCTCGAAGTGCTGGCCGCCGTCGCGGCTGCGCCAGGCACCGCCTTCTTCCACGCCGAACCACACGTCCTGCCCGTCGTCGGGGTTCACGCAGATGGTGAGCATGCGCGGGCGGTTGACGCCCTGGCAGAACTCGTCCATCTCCGGCGGCAGGCGGTGCCAGGTCTCGCCGCGGTCGGTGGATTGGAAGAGGGCCGCGCGCGAGGGCGCGCCGGTGCCGGCATACATCACCTCCGGCTGGCTGGGATCGATGCCGATCGACCAGACCGTCATGCCGCGGATGGCGCCTTCGGCCAGGCGCCAGTGGGCACCGCCGTCGTCGCTGATGCACAGGCCTGCATCGGCACCGGCATACACGCGGTCCGGCCGCTCGGGGTCGACGGCCAGGGCGCGCACCACGCCGTCGAACTCGATGGCCTCCTTCAGGCCCAGCCGGTGCCAGGTGCGGCCGTCGTCGTTGCTGCGCAGGATGCCCTGGCCGGCAGTGGCCACCATGATCGTGAAGTTCATCGCTCGTGCCTCGCTCAGAGGAAGATGCCGCGCGTCAGGCCGCCGTCGCAGCCCAGCGATTCGCCGGTGATGGAGCCCGAGCGGGGCGAAGCCAGGAAGGCGATGATCCAGCCCATTTCCTCGGGCTGCAGCACGCGGCGGATGGGCGTGGCCTTGACGTAGTTGGACTCCACGGCCGCGGCGGTCAGGCCCTGCTTCTGCGCTTCCTTCTCGTACAGCTCGTGGATGTGGGGCGTTTCCACCACGCCGGGGTGGATGGTGTTGACGGTGATGCCGTCGGGGCCCAGCTGGTCCGACAGCGTCTTGGTCATGTGCACGATGGCCACGTTGCGCATGCCCGAGAGCTGCTTGCTGCCCCGACCGGTGAGCCCGCCGATGTTGACGATGCGGCCATAGCCGCGGCGGCGCATGTAGGGCGCCACCGCCTTGGCACAGCGGAAGTAGCCCACCACCTTGATGTCGATGTCCTGCAGCAGGCCTTGCGGATCGGCCTCCGCCAGCTCGCTGCGCACCAGGCCGCCGGGGTGGGCCGCGCCGTTGACCAGGATGTCGATGCCGCCGAAGGCTTCGGCCGTGGCGGCCATCGCGGCTTCGATGGTCGTCATGTCGGTGGTGTCCACCACCACCGGCAGCACGCGGCCGGCACCGGGCTGCGTGGCCAGCATTTGGCGCAGCTCGGCGGCGGCTTCTTCGAGGTGGTGGAGGCGGCGCGCCGCGATGGCCACGTCCACGCCTTCGCGTGCCAGTTCCAGCGCCGCTGCCTTGCCGATGCCCATGCTGCCGCCGGTGATGAAGGCGACCTTGCCCTTGAGTTGAAGATCCATGGTGTTGTCCTGGTGAGTGAGGGGTCAGGCCAGCCGCATCTCGATCAGCACGGGGCCTTCGGTATGAGCCTGGGCGTGCGCCAGCGCCCGCTGCAGTTCTTCGGTGGTGGTGGCGGTGTGCGCCGGCACGCCATAGCCGCGCGCCAGTGCCAACCAGTCGAAGGGCGGGTCGTCCAGCAGCGTCAGCCGCTTCGATTGCTCGCCCGCTTCGATGCCGGAGCGGCCCAGTTCGGTCTGCAAGATGCCGTAGCGGCGGTTGGAGGTGATGAGCACCACCACGGGCAGCCGTTCGCGGGCCATGGTCCACAGCGACTGGATGGTGTATTGCGCGCTGCCGTCGGACTGCAGCGCATACACGCGCCGGTCGGGGCAGGCCACCGCCGCCCCCAGCGCCACCGGCAGGCCCTGGCCGATGGCGCCGCCGGTGTTGGTGAGCACCGTGTGCCGCGCGGCCTGGGCCGAGGCGGTGACGAAGGGGTAGCCGCAGGTGCCGCCCTCCACCGAGACGATGGCCTGGTCGGGCAGGGCGTTGGACAGCAGCCGGCCCACCGCCACCGGCGTCAGCGGGCCGGCCTGCACCGGCCACTGCTGCGGCGCCACGCCGGGCACCACGCGCGGCGCCTGCAGCAGCTCGGCCAGCTGTTCCAGCGCCAGGTCGGCCGGCTCGCCGGGGGCGGCCAGCAGCTGCAGCCGGTCTTCAGGCGCCAGCCGGCTGGGCAGGCCCTCATAGCCGAAATACGCCACCGGTGCGATGGCGCCGGCCAGCACCACCTGGGCGCCGTCCAGCGCCTGGATCGCGGCCTCGGGGAAGTAGGGCAGGCGGTCGATGTCGGGCAGGGCGCCGCCGCGCTCGGTGCGCGCCGGGAAGGTCTCGGCGTACAGACGCGCGCCGGTGGCTGCGGCAATGCGGCCGGCGGCCACCTGCCCGCGCGCGCTCAACGCCCGGTCGCCCAGCAGCAGCACGGTGGGCGTGCCGGCGTGCAGCACGCGGGCCACCGCTTCCACACGCGCGGCATCCACCACCGGCGCGGCCGGGCGGGGCTGCGTGGGCGCCCGCTGCTCGGGTGCCGGCAGCTGCTGGAAGTCGACCGGCACCACCAGCGTGGCCACGCAGCCCGGGCTGGCCGCGGCGGCGCGCAGGCCATCGACCGCGTCGGCCTGCAGGGCCTGCGGCTGCGCGATGGCGCGGTACCAGCCCGACACCGGGCGCGCCAGCGATGCGATGTCCGAGGTCAACGGCGCGTCGTAGGCCAGGTGCCAGCTGGCATGGTCGCCCACCAGGTTGAGGATGGGTGAACGCGCCCGCCGCGCGTTGTGCAGGTTGGCCAGCCCATTGGCCAGGCCGGGGCCCAGGTGCAGCAGCGTGGTGGCCGGCCGGCCGCTCATGCGGGCGTAGCCATCGGCGGCGCCGGTGCACACGCCCTCGAACAGGCCCAGCACCGCACGCAACTGCGGCAGCAGGTCGAGGGCGCCCACCAGCGGCATTTCGGTGGTGCCCGGGTTGGCGAAGCACACCTCGGCACCTCCAGCCGCCAGCGCCTGCAGCAGGCGGAAGGCACCGGAGCGCGGGGCGTCGGACAGGGTTGGTTCGTTCATTCATGCATCCCAAAATACGGGAATGATGGTAGTCTCAAAAAACGGGATGAGCAAAGGGGTGCTAACCCATATCGGCACCTTGTGGTCACCCGCGGTGCGTGTGTTCACACGTGCAGGCCGTTGTGTGAGAACGTCGTTGCAAGGAAGGGAGCCACTCGATGCGCAAGCGCAAGACTCTTCGGGCCCTGGCGGGCCTGGCCGTGGGAGCCGCAGCCTGGCTGGGTGCCGGGCCGGCGGCCTGGGCACAGGGCGGTGAATGGCCGCAACGGCCGGTGCGGCTGGTGGTGCCGTACCCGCCGGGCACCGGGCCGGACATCATGGCCAGGCTGGTGTCCGAGAAGCTGGGCAAGGACCTGAAGGCCACCTTCGTCATCGACAACAAGCCCGGCGTCAACGGCAGCCTGGGCACCGAATCGGTGGTGCGGGCGCCGGCCGATGGCTACACCCTGCTGCTGGTGGACCGGTTGACGCTGTCCACCAACCCGCTGCTCTACAGGCTGAGCTACGACCCGCGCAAGGACCTGGCTTCGGTGAGCAACATCGCCGACGTGAGCCTGTACCTGGTGGTCTCGGCCGCGCTGCCGGTCACCGACTTCCGCGGCTTCGTTGAGCACCTCAAGGCCAACCCCGGCAAGGTGACCTTCGGCAGCGGCGGCGTGGGCAGCATCTCCCACCTGAACATGGTGCTGCTGCAGGACGGCACCGGCACCCAGATGCTGCATGTGCCGTACAAGGCCTTCGCGGAGGTGATTCCGGCGATGCTGGCCGGCGACATCGCCGCCTCCTCGGGCGGGGTGGAAGCGCTGCAGCAGCATGTGGCCCAGGGCAAGCTGCGGTTGCTGGCGGTGGGCGCGCCCCAGCGCACGCCGGCCGCGCCGGCGGTGCCCACCATCCAGGAAGCGGCGGGCGCGGACTTGCTGATCTCGACCTCGTATTCGCTGCATGCGCGCTCCGGCACGCCGCCCGAGGTGCTGGCCCGGCTGCAGGCCGCGCTGCGGCGGGTGATGGCCGACCCGGAGGTGCAGGAGTCCGCGGCGCGCCGCGGACTGCGCGCCTACGCCACCACGCCGCAGGAGCTGGACGCGGTGATCGCCGCCGATGCCGCCCGCGTGGGCCGGTTGATCCGCGAGCACCACATCAAGGTGGAGTAGGGCGGCCGGCCCGCGCAAGCTGCCGATCTGGGCTGACGCGGGCCACGGGCGGGCCGTAGAGTGCGGCGGCAGAGACCTTCTGCACAGGAACCTTCATGTCCAGCGCGAAACCGCCCACCTGCCACGAACTGCGACGCGACTCCCTGGGGGTGGGGGCCATCACCTTCATGGTCATCTCGGCGGCGGCGCCGCTCACCGGCGTGGCCGGCGCGGTGCCCATCGCGTTCCTGATGGGCAACGGTGCCGGCGTGCCGGCCACCTTCCTGCTGATGACGCTGGTGATGCTGGCTTTTTCGGTCGGCTACGTGGCCATGTCGCGCCACGTGCGCAATGCAGGCGCCTTCTATGCCTACGCCGCGCGCGGCCTGGGCGGCTGCTGGGGCGGCGCCGTCGCCTTCATGGCGCTGGTGTCGTACAACGCGCTGCAGTTCGGCCTGATCGGTCTGCTGGGTGGCATCGCGGCCGGGGTGTTCGGCGGCTTCGGGCTGCACCTGCCCTGGTGGGCCTGGAGCCTGATGGCGGTGCTGCTGGTGGGCGTGCTGGGCTACCGGCAGGTGGACCTGTCGGCCAAGGTGCTGGTGCTGCTGGTGGCGCTGGAGTACGCGGTGGTGCTGATCGTCGACTTCGCGATCCTGGGTCGCGGCGGCGCCCACGGCCTGGCCTTGAACCTGTTCGATCCGTCGGCGCTGCTGTCCGGCTCGCTCACCGCTTCGGTGCTGTTCTGCCTGGGCTCGTTCATGGGTTTCGAGGCCACCACCATCTATGCGGAAGAAGCGCGTGACCCCGATGTCACCATTCCCCGCGCCACCTACCTGTCGGTGTTGCTGATCGGCGGCTTCTTCGTCTTCAGCACCTGGTTGATGATCGCCGGCGTGGGCGCCGACCAGCTGCTGCCCACGCTCAAGGCCCTGGCCGACCCCAGCAGCCTGTTCTTCGATCTGGCCGGCCGTTACGTGGGCGGTCCGATGCCGGCCATCGCCGGCCTGCTGCTGGTGTCCAGCCTGTTCGCGGCGCTGTCCGCCTTCCACAACTACATCGCCCGCTACAGCTACGTGGCCGGCCGCGAGGGCCTGTTGCCCGCGGTCGTGGGCACCACGCATGCCTGCCACCAAAGCCCGCACGTGGGCTCGGTGGCGCAAACGGCGGGTGCGCTGGTGGTGCTGGCGGTGTTCGCCGGGCTGGGCCTGGACCCGGTGCTCAACCTGTTCACCTGGGTGTCGCAGGTGGGCGTGCTGGGGGTGCTGGGCATGATGGCGCTGACCTCCGCGTCGGTGGTGGCCTTCTTCCGCCGCCGCGGCGAAGGCGGCCTCGGCACGCGGGTGCTGCCGGCGGTGTCCGGCGCCGTGATGGCGGCGCTGTTCGTCTACGTCTTCCTGCACTTTGCCGACCTGACGGGCACTGAAGGCGGCGTGCTGGGCGCGGTGCTGCCGGCGCTCATTCCGCTGTCGGGCCTGCTGGGCTGGGGGGTGGCCCGGCGGCTGCGCGCCCGAGACCCGAGCGCCTACTCGCGCATGGGTGTCAGCCGGGTGTGAGACCCTGGCAGGGGGTCGCGATGGCCTGGCCCCAGACCTGCGCACGCATACCAGCTTTGCCCCCGGACGGCTTACATGCCCTGCTGACGTCCTCCTAAGCTCTGCCCGCATTTCCTCGGTCGAGGAAATCGAAGACTTAGAACGAGGAGACAACATGCCCTCTGTGGCTCGGGCGTGCGCGCCTGCCTGTTTTTCGCTGCTGGCCGTGGTGCTGGCATTGTCCGGTTGCGGCAGCGACGGTGACCCTGCGGCTTCGGTCGTGGGTGCGCTCTCGGTGGCCTCGGGTCGTGCCGACATGGTGAGCGGCGGCGACGCCCTCATGCGTGTGACGCCGGCGGCGCTGGTCGACCCGGCGCGCATCGCGATGGCCGTCAACCAGGTCGCCGTCAACGCCGTGTTCCGCAGCGATGGCTATCAAGGGCTGGTCGGCCTGGCGACCGGGCTGCGCGAGGGCGTCAACGACGTCGCCGTCTGGCAGACCGATGCGGCAGGGGTGGAAGTGCCGGGCACCCGGTCCACGCTCAAGGTGACCAACCATCCGTCCACCGGTCCCATCTTCTCGGGTCCGCAGGAAGCGCCGTTCTTCTGCCAGACGCACCAGTTCCGCCTCTGGACCAACGGCCCGTTCTACACGGCTTCACCCGTCTCGGCGCCTTGCACCGTGCCCACGCGGGTGGACTACCTCTACCGCAACGCCGCCGGCAACTTCGTGCCGTTCGATGCAGCGGCGGCGCGGCCCGCGGACCTGTCCAGCACTACCACGCTGGACGGGCGCACCGTGCCCTACATCGTGCGCCTGGAGACGGGCACGCTCAACCGGGCCGTCTACCAGATCGCCATCCTGCACGACCCCACCGGCGCCGGAGACGCAGCCTATGCGGGCTGGAACCGGCGCCTCGTCTACACCTTCGGCGGCGGCTGTTCGGGCGGGATGTACATCCAGGGGTCCACGCATGGCGGGGTGCTCGACCACGACATCCTGTCGCGCGGCTTCGCGGCCGCATCGGCATCGCTCAACGTCTACCGCAACAACTGCAACGACGTGCTGTCGGCCGAGACAACGCTGATGGTGAAGGAGCACTTCATCGAGGCCTACGGACCGGTGAGGTACACGATCGGCTGGGGCGGCTCCGGCGGTGCCGTGCAGCAGATCACCATGGCCGACAACTACCCCGGCATCCTCGACGGCATCGTGCCGCGGCAGAGCTTTCCCGACCTCGTGCAGACCGCCGTGGTCGATGCGCGCCTGATGTTGAACTTCTTCCGCACCACGGGGGGCTCGCTGCTCGACCAGGAAGCGTTGCGCCTGGCTTCCGGTTTCGGCACCTCTGGCCAGTTCGTGAACCTGGCCGAAGGCAACGGCGCACGCTTCGAGGCGCTGCCCACGCGCGCTGGCTGGCCCGATGCGGCGTGGAACGCGGTGGTGCCGGTGGGCGTGCGCTACGACCCCGTGACCAACCCGAAGGGCGCCCGACCGACCTTCTACGACCACAACGTGAACACGTACGCCAAGAGCGAGAACGGATTCGCGCGCCGACCGCTGGACAACGTGGGCGTGCAGTACGGCCTGGCCGCGCTCCAGGCAGGGCGGATTTCGAAGACGCAGTTCCTCGACCTCAACGACAAGGTGGGCGGCGTCGACATCGACTTCAACTTCACCACCAACCGCACCAGCGCCGACCTCTTGGCCCTGAAGGCGGCCTATGAAACCGGCAGGGTGCTCAACGGCGGCGGCGGGCTGGCCGACACGCCCGTGCTGGACGTGGACGGCACCTACGGCGACTTCGCCGTCAATGGCGACGTGCACCAGAAGCACCAGCACTTCGCCGTGCGCGAACGCGTCAGGAAGGCCAACGGCAACGCCGACAACTACGTGATGTGGAGCGGTGCGTTCGGCAGCTCGGCCGCAGCGGTTCCGCAGGCCCTGGTGGCGATGGACGCCTGGCTGGCCGCCATCCAGGCAGATGCCTCGGCGGCCTCGCGCCGCGACAAGGTGCTGCGCAACAAGCCCGCCGGCCTGACGGACGGCTGCTATTCGGCCGGCACCTTCATCGCCGAGCCGCAGTTCCATGGCGCTGCCGGTACCTCGCAGTGCAACAGCCTCTACCCCTCGGCCGGCTACCCGCTGGGCGTGGCCGGTGCGCCGCTCAGCAACGACATCCTGAAGTGCCAGCTGCGCCCCATCGATCTGGCGGAGTACGGCGTCAGCTTCACGCCGGCGGAGCAGGTACGGCTCAACGCCATCTTCCCGACAGGGGTGTGCGACTGGTCGCGGCCGGGGGTGGAGCAGCGGCCGCTCAAGGGCACCTGGCTGCGGTACACGGGCGTCGGCACCTATGAAGCCGCGAACTGACGGCTGGGAGAAAGGAGTGACCATGAACACCTGCAAGCTGCTGCGCTGTCGTTCCTCGACGCGGAGCAGGCTTGCCTAGGTGCTTGCACTAGCGCTGCGGCCGCCGCGGGCCAAACAACTCGGGGAAAGCCCTGACCGGCGGCCCGTCGATAGGGGCCTGATCGGGGTCACCGGCAGGCCGGAAACGGTTGCGCCGGGGCGCGTTACCGGGGCGGTATCGATCGCCGCTACTCCCGGTATTGGACGCAGCTGACGCCGCTCGCTTCAATGCGCTCGCGTCCGGCTCGTCGGAACGCCACA
>CAKZXL010000747.1 GCA_937883885.1 uncultured Aquincola sp.
CTGGCTGAACGGCGCCCTGCCGCTGGCCGGTGGCCAGGAGGCTTATGCCTTCGGCACCTGGACGCGGCGCGACAGCGTGGGCGCCGCCTACTTCCGCTACCCCGACAGCACGGCCAACCCCGACCGCTTCTACCCGGATGGCTATCGCCCCGAGACCACCGGCCGCAGCGACGACCTGTCGTTGACCGCCGGTGTGCGCGGCCCACTGGCCGGCTGGGACGCCGATGCCAGCCTGGCCTACGGCCGCAATGACTTCGACTTCGGCGTGCGGCGCTCGCTCAATGCCTCGCTGGGCGCGGCCAGTCCCACGCGCTTCGACCTGGGCGGCTACCGCTTCGACCAGTGGGTGGCCAACCTCGACCTGAGCCGGCCGCTGAACCTGGGCCTGGCCCAGCCGGCCACGCTGGCGGTGGGCGCCGAATGGCGGCGCGAGGGCTTTCGCAGCACGGCGGGCGATGCCGCGTCTTATGGTGTCGGCCCGGTGATCGCACCGCCGGGTGCGCAGGCCGGCCCCGGCCTGTCGCCGGCCGACACCGCCGACCCTTCGCGCCGCATCGCGGGCGTGTATGCCGATCTCTCGGCCGATGTGAGCAAGCAGTTGTTCGCCGAAGCAGCCGCCCGCTACGACCACTACAGCGATGCCGGCGGCGCCGGCACCGGCAAGCTGTCGGCGCGTTATGCCTTCACGCCCGCGCTGGCGGTGCGCGGCGCCGCGTCCACCAGCTTCCGCGCGCCTTCGCTGGCGCAGGAAGCCTTCAGCTTCACCACCTCCAACTACGGCGACGGCGGCGTGCTGAGCCAGGTGCGCACGCTGCCGGTGGGCAGCGCAGCGGCCCAGGCCCTGGGCGCCAAGGAGCTGAAGCCCGAGCGTTCGCGCAACTTCAGCCTGGGCGTGACGGCACAGCCCGCGGCCGGCGTGTCGGTCACGCTGGACATCTACCGCATCGACGTGAAGGACCGCATCACGCTGAGCGAGCGCTTCAGCAGCGCCGCGCTGAGCAGCCTGCTGGCCAGCCAGTACGGGCTGTTGAACGTTGATGGGGTCAACTTCTTCACCAACGCGGTGGACACCCGCACCCAGGGCGCCGACCTGGTGGGGCAATGGCAGGGCAAGGCGGCGGGCGGCGACCTGCAGCTGAGCGCCGCGATCTCGGCCAGCCGTACCCGCATCCAGCGCACCGAGGCCCTGCCGGCGCAGCTGGCCGCGCTGGGCGCCAGCGGCGGCCTGGTGGGGCTGGAAGAGGCCAACACGCTCACCACCTCGGCGCCGCGGCAGCGCCATGTGTTCACTGCGCAGTGGACCGGCGGCGCCTACGGTGGCCTGCTGCGGGCCACCCGCCATGGCAAGACCACACGGGTGTTCGACTTCGGCGACGGCTTCACGCCCACCCAGACCTACGGCGCCACCTGGCAGCTGGACGCGGAAGTGGAATGGCGGCCCACCAAGGCCTGGGCGCTGGCGCTGGGCGGCGTGAACATCACCAACCGCTACCCCGACCGCTCCATCGCCGACATCGCCTACTTCGGCAACCTGCCCTACGACGTGCTGTCGCCGATCGGCTTCAACGGCGCGTACTGGTACGCGCGGGCGCGGTACAACTTTTGATCAGTCTTTTCTTCGGGATCGCCAGGCCACCAGCCCGGCGATCACGGTGAAGGCGGTGACGATGCTCACCACGATCCAGAAGCCGTGCGGCTCTTCGCTCAGCGGCACGCCGCCCACGTTCATGCCCATCAGCCCGGCGATCAGGTTGATGGGCAGCGCCAGCACCGTCACCACCGTCAGCACGAACAGGCTGCGGTTGTTGTCCTCGTTCACGCGGGCGGCGATTTCTTCCTGCAGCAGCTTGATGCGCTCCTGCAGCGCCGACATGTCGCGCAGCACCACCGAGAACTCTTCGGTGGACTGGCGCAGCGCCAGCACGCCGGCTTCGTCGATCCACGCGGGCGGGTGCTGCAGCAGCCGGAACAGCGCCGCCGGCTCAGGCGCCAGCAGCCGCTGCAGCCGCACCAGCACCCGCCGCATCGCGCCCAGCTTGGCACGGCGGGCATCGGGCCGGTTGGCCAGCAGTTCGTCCTCCACCTCGTCCACGCGGGCGGTGACGTCGCGCACGATGCGCACCAGCACGTCGGCTTGTGCACGCAGCAGCGCTTCCAGCAGCTCGATCGGCGAGGCGATGGTGTCGCCGCGCTTGGCGGCGGTGCGCAGGGCGTCGATGGAGCGCAGCGCATGGCGCCGGGCCGTCACCACCAGGTGCCGGTCCACATGC
>CAKZXL010000748.1 GCA_937883885.1 uncultured Aquincola sp.
CACCGGGCGTCCCTGTAGCGTGGGGTCGAGATCGGGGCTGGCCCATGCGATGCGCTGCGCCACGTCGGCGAAGGTGGATGCGCGCGACACCACCTGGGCCTCCAGCTCCATGTAGCGGCGCACGTTGGCTTCGGTCGGCCGCATGATGGCGATGTGCCGGCGCTCCTCGAGGGCCTTCTGCAGGCGTTCGAATTCGACGATCTCGGGGGGCTTTGCGGGCAACCGCCGGGGTGCAGTGGCGGCGCTCGATGCAGGTGCGGCCTGCCGCGGGGCGGAAGCCGGTGGTTCGGGCGACGGGACCTCCGGCTCCTCGTAGAAGTGCCAGCCGCGCCAGTTGTCGAACCAGTACGGCCGTCCGGGGTCCTGCGGCTGCGCAAGGACGATCGCCCCGCTGCCGAGCGGGACAACGAGGCAGAGTGCGAGCCGAGCTTGGCGCGAGGCAGTGCGGCGCAGCGTCATGGGCGCCGCCTCACGACAGCGACCGCGGCGGCTGGCCGTCGCGGCAGTAGTTGATGCCGAAGTCGATGGTCTGCCGCCGCGGTGCCTGCACGCCGCCAGCGCCGTAGTTCGGCAGCTGCACGCCGTCTTGCCAGAAGCGCACGTTCAGGCGACTGCAGCCGGGCTGGGCGTAGCGCTTCTCGGTGCTCACGTCGATGTAGATCGGCGTCGTGGCGTTGAAGCGCTTCGAGATCGCGTCGGCGACCTCACCGACCAGGACCCCGTGGGCCTTGCCGTCGGGTGCGTCCAGGGCCGACAGCATCAGCTGCTTGGCATCGCGGACTGGCAGTCGTTCCTGAGCCATGGCAGCGCTGACGAACAAGGCGCATGCGGCGCCGACCAGAACGGTGATGGCCTTCATTGGCACTTCCCCTGGCCGTAGTAGCAAGTGGGAACGCGGCCGGCGCTGCCGGCCTGCAGCGCGTTGACGTTCGGCAGGGTCGGAACCAGCGACGCGTAGAACTCCGACAGGTCCATCGCCGCGAAGTTGAGCGTCTGCAGCTGCGCGACGGTGAAGCCGGAGCAGTCGGCGTTCTGCGCACCGCCCCAGCCCTTGCCGATCTGCGCGCGGCCCTGTTCATTGACGATGCGGGCCAGCATTGAGTTGAAGCAGCACTTCGAGGTGGTGTGCTCGACGCAGGACACGCACACGCCCAGGACCCGGAAGCAGGATGAGCACCAGGTGCCGATCGTGTGGCACAGCCTGGCGCCTTCCTTCATCGCCAGCTTCCCCTCGTCCTCGTTGCAGGACATCATCGAAAGGACGATGTAGATGATCACCGCGATGGCCAGCGTCCACGGGTCGAAGGCCACGACCAGGCTGTCGCCGGCATACACGGCCACCGATCCGGCGGGCAGGGCGGCGCCGTTGACCGCCACCGTCACGCCATAGGTCGTGAACGTGCCGCTGAAGCCGCCGCCCATCAGCAGCGCCGAGATGCCCTGGTAGATGAACTGCTGGTTCTGCGAGTTCATCAGCACGTCGAAGACCAGTCGCGAGCCACCACCGAAGATGCTCTGGTTCGTCATGCCGGCGCCGGCACCGTCGGCGTAGCAGCAGTTCTTCAGCAGGCGGTTGCGGCAGCGGTTCTCCTCGCCCTTGAAGACCTGCATGCGGGCGGCGTCCAGGTAGATGCCCGCCTCGCGCCCGGCCTCGAGCATGGACATGCTGCGCGCGAAGTCGGGGTCGTTCGGCGCGCCGATGTCGAAGCAGTTGCCGCTCAGGCAGAAGACGTTGGTCGGGCAGTTGCTGGTGGTGGTGACGGTCTCGGCGGGCACGGGGCAGCTGTAGCCGTCCTCGAACACCTCGCACACGCCGGTGACGGCATTGGTCTGCCGGCAGGTCGACGACTGCGGCGTGCAGCCGGCGGCCACCAGCGGTGCGCACTGGTCGGCCGACGCGCCGCCGCTGCACGACATGGTGCTCCGGTACTCCCAGCAGTCGCGGGTGACGGCCACGCCGTCGACGACCTTGGTCGCCGGGCCATCGGTGCAGACGGCGGGCGTGGTCGTGGTGCAGCGGCCACCGGCGTCCAGGGTCGGGCACTGGTCGTCCCAGCGGTCGGTCTCGGTGACGGTGGTGGCTGGCCGCGTGTAGGACAGCCGCATCGTGGGGATCGGACCGAAGGCGGGGTTGGGCGCCCAGCCGATCACGGCCCGGTCGGCGTCGATGTTCCAGTAGGTGCCGGCCACGGTGCCCGTGATGTCGATGCCGGCGTAGGGCGTCCAGCCGGCAGCGGGCGCGTAGCACTTGGTTCCGTCCAGGGCGGTGGTGGTGCATCCGCTGTCGCCCTGGCAGACGGTGTCCTGGATGTTGTCGCCGCTCTGCGTGCCGGCGCGGCAGGCAGCGTAGACCTTGAGGAAGGGCTCGACGCTGGTGCAGCTGTAGCCGGAGTCGCCGCCACCGGTGCAGACCTCGGCACGCTCCGGGGCTACCATCGCAGTCAGGCTGCAGGTCGATCCGCTGCAGCTCTTGTCAGCCACCCAGACGGCCGTGCGTATGGGCTGGCCGTCGATCATCGAGTAGGTGGTGTCGAGAACCGACACGATCTGTGGGAAGACGACCGGCGTCGTCATGTCCACGTCGAAGAAGCTGAGCGGATTGCCGTCCTGCGTGACGCGGAAGTGCTGCGCGGTGACGGCGCGGTCGGGCAGGCACTGCACGTCCAGACCCGTGCGGCCGGAGGCGGCGTGGGCGAACCAGTCGCCCGGGTTGCAGCTGGTGGTCCGCGTCGTGCTGACGGTCAGGCTTCGGCTGCAGCTGTAGTTGCCGACGCCGACGTAGCGCAGGCAGCTGCGTGGCTGCATGCCGGCGGGCACCGGTGTGACCGTGGTGGTGCAACCGCTGTAGTAGGCGGCCAGGCTGCCCAGCTCGGCCGATGGGGTACGGCCGATTTCGCGCGCGGCAGCGACGGCAGAGTCATCGGCGCCGATCGTCGGGCGCGGCGTGTTGGCCGAGGAGAAGGCGCCACGCTGCGCCTGGCAGAGCGGGTCGGTGGGGGTCAGTGCACAGGCCGACAGCCTCGCGCTACCCTGCGCCGACAGGTTGGGCTGGCGGTAGTAGCTGCGTTCCGGAGGAGTGGTCGTGTAGCTCGGCACCACCGCGGTGGCGCCTGGGGTGGTGACGTTGCCGCGGGCCACCGGGTTCGCGGCCTGGCCGGCGGCGACACCTTCCTCGTGCGGACCTGCAATGGCTGCGGTCTGCGTCGTCAGGAAGCAGACGGCGGTGATGGAGGCGACGAAGCGGCGCCATGACGAAGTGCGGCGCGTAGCGCATTGCGGCGGGGCAGGGCGGTGGCGATCAGGGCCTGGCGGCGTGGGGTGAGGCACGCCCCATGGTCAGGGGCAGTCCGGTCGGTGTCTCGGGGAAACGGTGGGTCAGAGAGTGGGGTTTCGAAGCTGGGCACGCGGTTGGCTGAAGGGCTACTCGTCAGCCTTCGCAGTCATTGGTCCGTTGCTGCCGTACATCCGTGACTAGCCCCAAACCCGTCACATGCGTACCTATCAAATCGAAGTCTGATGTGTCGGTTGCGGCGGGCTTTACGTCACGTGAGCCTGGGCCGCGTCAGAGTGCGCGAGGCGGATGCAGCTAGGTAGACGCCCCTTGCGTCCCGTCAGCCTCTTCTTCATGAACGGCATGTACCGCCATGATCTCGATGTCGTGGCTCCTGACCTCGTCGGCGGCCTTGATGCTCACGGCCCGCTTGAAGATCGCCAAGTCCGCCAGCAGGTCCGGTTTCCCGCCTGGCTGAAGCACCACAGGGGCTAGCCAGTAGGCGCCAGTCCTTCGGTATGCGCTGAGGAACCTGTCCAGGTTCTCACTTGTCTCCGGCTCCATCGTTTGGATCCGTGATGCCACTGTCGTCAATCGCCTCGAATCCGGCTCCGGCTCGTCCGAGTTCGGCAATGCCGAAGTGATCAGAACCCGGTAGTGCGTGGGATTTCTCTTGCTGATCCCTCGCACGATGCCGACGAAGATGCTGTCATTCGAATCACGCTGGCCGAAACGACCGCGCCATCGTTCGAAGATGGCACGTGCCGCGCCCCCGTTGTCGAACATCAGACCAATGGCGGGCGGCCGTCCCGGTCCGAAATCGAAGAACGCGACACCTCGCCACCGAGCTTCATTCCAGAGCGCGATGTCGATCACCGAGAGCGTACTGAGAAGCCGGTGGTCGGTGGGGCGAGGCGGCCGTTGCTCTTCCTTTTGGGGAGTGTCGGTCCCCGCAGGTGTGCGCCGGCGCCGTTCAGCATTGCTCGGAGGCACGATCCGGGGCCGCACCGTTTGCAGTGGGTACGACGTCGGGGCCAAGGTGGTCCACTTGTCCAGCGTGGCGACCTTATCGCCGAAGACTCGGTTTCGGCTGTTGCCGGCGATCGTGATGGAAGAGACGCGTTGTGCTGCGGCGTCGGTTTCAAACAGCGCCTTCAGCGTATCGCCTGTGCTTCGCATGACACAGGTCGCAGCGACCACTCGTATGGCGACTTCGATGAGCACTCGCTGCAGGCTCCCGTCCTGCGCGAGCGTCGCGGGCTCGATTGCAGCGGGCCAGGAAACCGTTGCGGACAGCTGATCCCCTGCGAGGCTGAAGTCTGGCTCGGAGATGCCGCTGGTCTCGAGAACCTGCAGTTCGAAGCTCTGCACATGCCCGAAAACGTCGCGCTCGGGCAGGGTGGCGAAGATGACTTCGAGTGCCGCAGCGATGACTTCTGCTGCAAGCATGGACGGCAGCGAGCCGCAGTGCTTGATGGCGATGCGCACCCCGGAGACGAGGGTGATGCACTCGCCCGGCGCGCCCTCGTTGAGTAGAAAGGGCCGCAGGCGTTGATCAAGCGGCATCTGCGCCGCCAGCCGGCACGCAAGCTCCAGCACTGCGCTGGCTGATTCCTCTTCCGGTATGGAGCCTTCCGCACGCATTGCGGGCTCGTGACCCAGGGCGTAAAGCAGCCACATGCGGCTGTTGGGCAGTCCCAGGCCCAGCAGGACATCCGGTATGGACTCAAGGCGCTGGAGCGTCTCCACGGGCAGGTTGACGGCGAGGCAGCTGAAGACGAGGTCGAACTCTTCCAGGCGCTTGGCAAAGTGGGCCTGGGAGTCCCCCGACAAGGGCAGACTGTTTGCGCAGCCCCTGGCTAGCCGAACGGCTTGCAGAGCCTCGGGGATGTCATGCAGCTCGACCGAGATCCAAGCCAGCATCATGACGGTTGGAACCACCGATGCCGGAAGGTCGCCCCCTTCCTCGGCATCGATGATCATCGTGGCCACGGCAAATAGGCAGATCGCTCGGGCGGCCCATAGGAGGCCAGCGCTGCGGTAGGCCAACGCCAGCAACTGCGTTGCTTCGGCCAGGCTGTCGGAGTGCTCCCGCTTGGTCAACTGACGGACGGCCCTGCCCAGCAGGCGGATCATCTCGAAGTTGCGGTCGAAGTCGAGTTGCCTCGCTCGCTCCAGCAACAGCAGTGCCCCTTCGGCCTCGCTCTTCCGCTGAGAGACGAAGTCGACAAGTTTGTCGTAAAGCTTGATGTAGGCCGGGTCGGCGCCCGCGATCTGACCAAACACCTTGATCAAATTGATGGCGCGGGTGGCATCGAACTCTCCAAGACCATCGGCCTTGTCCAGAACCGCGGAGAACTGCGGCCACAGGCTCGAGAGTTCCTCCGAGTGCCCTGCCAGCATGGCGTTGTTCACGTCGATCAACAGGACCGAAGTGGTGGCTTCCAGCGCGTTGTTCGGACGCGTGGCGTCTTCAGCGGTGGCGGCCAGGCGCGACCGAAGGCGGGAGGCCCGGGCCGCCACGTCGGTCTCCTCGCTGGTCAGTTGTCTGTGCAGCGTGGCGTTGAAGAGAAGCTGCAGCAGATTGCAGAGCATCTCCAGAAACTTCGCGTGGTCGCTCGGGAGCACCCGTCCTTCGAAGTCGGTGTACTCGCGATTGACGAGCGCGATGTCATCAAACCACCAGAACGCAGTCCACAGGGACTCGTACTGCGCCTCCAACTGCTGGTACTGGCTGCCCTCGGAGCGGGCAAGGCGAATCGCTCTTGTGAACCGACCGTCGGTCTCGATGCGGGGACGCTCAAGTGATCTGGAGAGCTTCGCGGCAACCAGTGCCTCGGAGACCCGCTGAAGAGCCATGCCCTCGAAGGCCTTGGGGTCGGCGAGGGCGCGCTCCAGGTCTTCGAGTTGCTGCGCGCGGGAGTAGTCACTCGGACCGAGGCGGCCACCGTTCCTGACCTCCGTGCCGACACTTAGGTAGTTGACGGCCAGGTCGCGGTGGTCGCGGTCGATGACCTGTTCGACGATCCACGACCTGTCCAGGATGGTCACCTGCGCGCCATGCTGGCGCGTCAGCTCATCCTCGACGCGAGCTCTGTCCTTGGACCGAGTGAACTGCGACGTGACGAAGAAGATCTTCTGATAGCCACGGCCGGTTCCGATCGCAGCCGCCGCATCCGCGCGAGCCTTGTCAGTCCAGCGCTTCTTGGCACTGAAGGCGAATGCCCATCGCTCTCGACCGGCATTGGGTTCTCCGAAGAAGAGGAGGTCCGCCAACTCGTCGGCTAAGGGCAGCGTCTCGGAATCCGCCTTGCTGTCGCCGCCCCCTTCTGGCCCGGTTGCGGGCCTGAGGTTGGGGCACACCGTCCTTTCGCATAGCTTCCTGCAAAAGGTTTCGAACGCGTGGGTCTGATTGCGCGAGGTGATCGTCTCGAGGTGGTACTCGAGGGCTCCACGGTCAAGCTCGTATCGCGGGCGCTCGGTCGAATCCGAATAGAGCTCCGGCCGCAGGTTCCGCATGAACTCGGACGGGGAGATGCCGCTCTTGCCCGGGCCGGGCTGGTTGCTCATGGTCCAGGAACGACCAGCTTGGCGCGTGCGCCGAGGGCCGCCTCGCGGACGCTGCAACCCTGGACGTGATCATTGACGAGTCCCATGGCCTGCATCAAAGCGTCGACGGTCGTAGGCCCAACGAAGCTCCACCCCCGCTTCTTCAAGTCCTTAGACATGGACACCGACTCGGGCCTGGTCGTCATCGCTTTGAGCGCCGCCCAGGTTACGCGTTTGGGCCGCGTCTTTGCAGCCGGTTCATGGCGCCAAGCGTAGGCGGCAAGCGAGCCGAACTCTCGACGCATCTCGAGGACGCGCTTGGCGTTGTTGATCGTCGACTCGATCTTGCCTCGGTGCCGCACGATGCCAGTGTCCTCGAGCAGTCGATCAACGTCGGTCTGGCTGTAGCCAGCCACGCGCTCTGCGTCGAACTGATCGAAGGCTCGCGTGAAGTTTTCGCGCTTGTTGAGGATCGTCATCCAGCTTAGCCCCGACTGAAAGCCCTCGAGGCAGATCTTCTCGAAGAGGCGCCGATCGTCAGTGACCGGGAATCCCCACTCATGGTCGTGGTAGTGCCTGTAGACCGGCGTGGCCTGGCACCAACTGCAGCGGGCCGCGCTGTCGTCTTCGCTGCGGAACAGTCCTTGGGCCAGCGTCATATCGGATCCCTGGAAGTGCGCCGATCAACAGGTACGCCCGCGTCTGCCCGGCCGTCGCAAGGGATGTGGTTCGCCAGAGCGCCCGGATCGCAAGATGCCGTCAGGCCAAGTCCACTTCAGATCGGTGCCGTAATGCGCTAACTGTACAAAAAATCAGTATATGCGACGAGCGCAATCATCCGCACTATCGAGACGGCATCTATGTATTGAAGGCAGGTTCCCTGGAGCGCTTGCTCGTCTCGAGTTCAATGCTTTCCAGCCGGCTCAATGAGCACGCTGCCAGACCGCCGCCTCGTTGAGCGCCGTCAAGCACGCGATGTACGAGTTCGGGCGCGTTTCGAGAGGGGACATCAGCGGTAGGTAGCTGGCGTTGGACGGGTGCCGCTGCCTGAGCGGCGCCTACCGCCTTGTGGGAGCTGAACCACTTGAGCCCCGATTCAGGTGCTGCATCGCATAGTCCAGTGTCACATCGCCTGAGACCTTGACGAACTGCTGCGACGAGCCACACGCCCGAGTTGCACAGACCTCGCCCCGAGCACCGTCAGCGGCTAGGACGAAGCTGGGCGTCCTCGTGATCCCATAGCGATCGAACGCCTCCGGATCGATCTGAACAGCAACACGGCGGCTGCCGATCAGCGCCTGCATGCGGGTCACCGTGTCGCGGATCGATCCATTGACCAACCCCCGCAGCACGAGCGTCGCGCCTGCCCGCGCTGCCTGGTCGACCAAGCGCTGGAGCGTCGCCTCCGGCATCGCGAAGCTCACGAAGATCAGTACCCTGGGCCCTGCTTTGCCCGGAGTCATCGCCGCTGCCTGAGAGCCGTTCTGCACGTCGAAGCCCCTGGATATGGCCTCGAGGTCGATGGGCATGCGGGTCACCGGCTGCGGCAGGTTCTCGATGCGCGGTGCGGCGGGAACCGGCACCCGCGACAGTTCAGCCTCGGTCGGCATCCGATGTTGCTGGCGTGCGCGCTCGATGTCTGCATCGGTCACGGTAGGTGGCGTCGCCGGAGCACCCAGCACGCTCCCGGCAAAAAGGAACGCAGCGATACCGGCGCCGACCGCTTGGCCGATGGGCAATGCCCTGTCAGTAGCCCACACAGCAGTTCCTCTTCCGAAACAGCATGAACGCGAAGTCCTCGCCGCGCACCGGGTACTCCTTGCCGGCGCCCCAGACGATGGTGCTACGGCCGAAGGGCTGGCAGCAGCGCCCGCCGTCCTTGGCGGTGTTGGCCACCGGGTAGGTCAGCTGGGTCTTGTAGGCGGTCTTGTCCATGGCCGGCAGGAAGTAGGGCCCGCACAGGCCGGGCCGGCCATGCCAGCCCCAGGCCAACAGTTCGCGGTGCATCTTGGCGGTCAGCCGCTGCGCGATGAGGGCCGCCGTCCGCACCCCGCCCATGTGGTACGGGACGTGGCCATCCAAGGGGTAGATGCCA